>JAVWUU010000023.1:0-25875 GCA_036666995.1 Thermomonas sp. | reverse complement strand
GCTCGCGCACACCAGCAATGCCAACAGCACCAGATATCGAAAAGCACGCATCCAGCCACCTCCCCGTGCCGATGCTGGCAACGGATCGTTGCGGACGCAAGCGCGCGCCTATCACGTTGGCGGCCTAGAATCCCCGGATGCACCCGCAGCCCCATCGTCCGCAGCCCTGCCTGGCCGCCTTGCTGGCGCTGCTGGCATGCGCGCCCGTCGCCGCCGGCGAACCGCCGCGCTACGCATTCGACCCCGTGCATACGCGGGTGATGTTCGCGATCGACCACGCGGGTTTCTCAAAGGCGATCGGCACCGTCTCCGGCAGCGAGGGCAGCCTGTATTTCGATCCCGCCGACTGGACCAGCGCACGGCTCGACGTGGTCGTGCCGATGTCGCGCCTCGACCTTGGCGACAGTGGCTGGACGGCGTCGGTCTTCGCGCCGCGCTTCCTCGACGTGAAGCGGCATCCACAGGCGCATTTCGTCGCCAGCGACTTGCAGCGACTGGTCGGCGATCGCGGCCGTGCCTGTGGCCAGCTCACCCTGCGCGGCGTGACCCGGCCGCTGTGCCTGGACATCGTGCTCAACAAGATCGGGCGTCATCCGCTGCCGCCGTTCCGCCGCACCATCGGGTTTTCCGCCACCGCGATGCTCAAGCGCAGCGATTACGGCATGACCAACTGGAAGTCGCTGGTTGGCGAGGACGTGGAGCTGCGCATCGAGGCCGAACTGTTCCGCCGCGACGGCGACGATCCATCGCCCGCTCCAGTGTCCGAAGCCGCTGAATCCATTCCCGACTGAACCCGACGAGGACCGACATGCCGTTGAAGAACACGCGCGACCAGTGGGGCGGCGTCAGCAAGGCCCTGCACTGGCTGACCTTGCTGCTGCTGGTCTGGATCGGCTGGCTGGGCCTGACCATGGGCGACCTGCCGAACGGCCCCGACAAGATCGCCACGTACGCCCTGCACAAGTCGATCGGCATCACCATCCTCAGTCTGGTGGTGATCCGGATTTGCTGGCGGCTGTACGCCGGCTCACCGGACGCGGTACCCGGCACGCCGCACTGGCAGGAACGCATCGCGTCGCTGACGCACTTCGCGCTGTACGCCTTGTTGCTGGCAATGCCGCTGAGCGGCTGGATCCTCAACTCCGCCTCCGGCTATCCGCTGCAATGGTTCGGCCTGGTCAACCTGCCTGCGCTTACCGGCAAGGACCATGACCTGCACGAACTGGCCGAAGACATCCACGAATGGCTGTTCTGGACGATGGCCACGCTGGTCGTGGCGCATGCGGCGGCAGCGTTCTACCACCACCTGTTCCAGCGCGACGCCACCCTGACACGGATGCTGCCGGGGCGTGCGTCTCGTGTCGAAAATACGGAGATCCCCGATGCGTAATTCGCTCCTGCTTGCATTGGCCTTGCTGTGTGCGCCCGCCTTCGCCGCCGATTACGTGCAGGCTCCCGGCTCCACTCTCGTCTTTGCCGGCGCCTACCAGGGCGAGTCGTTCACCGGTCGCTTCCCGGGCTTCGCCACCACCTTCCGCTTCGATCCGAAGCAGCTTGTGGCATCGAAGCTCGAGGTCAGCATCCCGCTCGCCACCGCGGCGACCTCGAATGCGGATTACGACGGCGAACTGCGAGGCGCGTCGTTCTTCGATGCAGCGAAGTTCCCGCGCGCCACTTACAGCGCGACGAAGTTCCGTGCACTCGGCGGCAACCGCTATGCCGCCGACGGCACGCTCAGCCTGCGCGGCATCAGCAAGCCGGTGGTGCTGGAATTCACCTGGACCCCAGGCGCTGCACCGGTGCTGTCGGGCAAGGCCACGGTCAAACGCCTTGCGTTCGGCGTGGGTGGTGGCGACTGGGCGGATACCGCATTGATTCCCGACGCCATCGCGATCAGTACCAAGGTCGTGTTCAAGCAGAAATAGCAACGCGCCGTTCGTGGCACCCTGCAGGCCCGACGCGAACGCATCCCGCGGAGCACGCATGCCCCTGTTCCCCCTGTTCGTCGACCTGCGTGACCGCGAAGTGCTGGTGGTCGGCGGCGGCGAGGTCGCCACGCGCAAGATCCAGGCCCTGCTGCGTGCCGGCGCGAACGTCCTGGTCCATGCCCGTGAACTGGCCCCGGCATTGCAGGCACTTGCCGCGGAAGGACGTTTGCAACGGCTCGATGGAGATGCCATCGATCCGCACTGGATCGAACGCGCGTGGCTGGTGGTGGCGGCAACCGACGACCACGCGCTCAACCGCGATCTCGCCGAACAGGCCGATGCAGCGAAGCGCTGGATCAACGTGGTCGACGATGTCGTCCTGTCGAGCTACCAGGTGCCGGCGGTGGTCGATCGCGATCCGATCACCATCGCGATTTCCTCGGCCGGCGCCGCACCGATGCTGGCACGCCATTTGCGCGAACGACTCGAGGCCGACATCGATCCGAGCATCGGCGCACTCGCCGGCATGTTCGCGCGGCACCGCGGCCGCATCCGCGAACGACTGCCGCTGATGCGCGAACGCCGCGACTGGTTCGAGGCGATCCTGGCCGGCAACATCCCGGCGTTCCTGCGCGCCGGCAACATCGAAGCCGCAGAGCATGCGCTCGAAGCGGCGCTGGCCGAGGGTGGCACACCACGACTGGCGGGTTCGGTGGCACTGGTCGGCTGCGGCGATGGCGATCCGGGCCTGCTTGCATTGCGCGCATTGCGGCTGCTCAACCAGGCCGACCTGGTGCTGATCGGCGATGGCGTGGCGCAGGCGATCGTCGACATGGCCCGCCGCGACGCCGCGATGCAGCCGCTCCCACACGCCGACGAACTGGCCGACGTGTTGTCGCGGCATGTCGAAGCAGGCAAGCGCGTGGTCTGCCTGCGTCCCGGGAGTGGCTTCACCGATGCCAGCGGTCGCGCCCTGCGCGTTGCGCTCAGCGAACGCGGGCATGCCTGCGAAACGCTACCGGGTGCGGTCTGGCCCGAAGACACTGCGACCTAGCTAGCGCGAGTCCTCCACCATCCCGCGAACGGCCTCCGCATCGAACGGCCAGTCCAGCTCGATCCCGCTAGCTTCATCACGCAGAACCGGTACGCGCAGGCCATAACGCGCCTCCAGCGCATCGTCGCCGTCGATGAAGACACTCTCGAAGTCGGGCACGCGCGCATCGGCAAGGATCTCGAGCGCGAGGTCGCACAGATGGCAGGTGTCGCGCTGGTAGAGGGTCAGTTCCATACGCCCGCGTCGGTGGCCATCGCGGCCGGCAGCCTAGAATAGCGGCCCGTTCCCGCCACGCAGCGCGCAGCCATGGCCGTTTCCACCTTCGACCTCTACAAGATCGGCATCGGCCCCAGTTCCTCGCACACGGTCGGGCCGATGCGCGCCGCTGCGCGCTTCGTCGAACACCACCTGGCCGAAGCCGGCCGGCTCGGCGATGTCGCCCGCATCCGTGCGGAGGTGTTCGGCTCGCTCGCCCTGACGGGCCGCGGCCACGGCACCGACAAGGCGGTACTGATGGGCCTGGAAGGCCATTGGCCGAACCGGATCGACCCGGACATCATCCCCGCCGCGCTGCAGCGCATCCGCGGCAGCAAGCTGATCCGCCTGCACGGCGAGCGCGAAATCGCGTTCAACGAAAAATCCGACCTGGTGATGAACAAGCGGCAGAAACTGCCGTTCCACACCAATGGCATGCGCTTCATCGCCTACGACGCCAACGGTGCCGAGATCGCCAGCCGCGACTACTACTCGGTCGGCGGCGGCTTCGTGGTCAACCAGGACGAGGCGGCGGAAGACCGCATCGTCGCCGACACCACGCCGGTCGCACATCCCTTCGCCAGCGGCGACGAGTTGCTGGCGCGTTGCAGGGAATCCGGTTTGTCGATCGCCCAGCTGATGCTGGATAACGAACGCGCCTGGCGCAGCGACGACGAGGTCATCGCCGGCCTGCGCGAGCTGTGGGTTGCGATGCAGGACTGCGTGGCGCGCGGCATCCGCGAGACCGGCACCCTGCCCGGCGGGTTGCACGTGTCGCGGCGCGCGCCGTCGCTGCATGCAGAGCTGTCGGGCAAGCCGGAAGCGGCGATGCGCGACCCGCTGACCGTGCTCGACTGGGTCAATCTCTACGCGCTGGCGGTGAACGAGGAAAACGCCGCCGGTGGCCGTGTGGTGACTGCTCCCACGAATGGCGCGGCCGGCATCATCCCGGCGGTGCTGCACTACTACGACCGCTTCTGCCCGGGCGCGAACGAAAAGGGCGTGTTCGACTTCCTGCTCACCGCCTCGGCGGTCGGCATCCTCTACAAGGAAAACGCCAGCATCTCCGGCGCCGAAGTCGGCTGCCAGGGCGAAGTCGGCGTGGCCTGCTCGATGGCCGCCGCCGGCCTGACCGCTGCGCTCGGTGGCACGCCGGGGCAGGTGGAGAACGCCGCGGAGATCGGCATGGAGCACAACCTGGGCCTGACCTGCGATCCCATCGGCGGGCTGGTGCAGATCCCCTGCATCGAGCGCAATGCGATGGGCGCGGTCAAGGCGATCAACGCCAGCCGCATGGCCCTGCGCGGCGACGGCAAGCACAAGGTGTCGCTGGACAAGGTCATCAAGACCATGCGCGACACCGGCCGCGACATGCAGGACAAGTACAAGGAAACCAGCCGCGGCGGGCTGGCGGTCAACGTCATCGAGTGCTGAAACCGGCACGCATCCGATAACCACGATGTAACCGTTTTCGACATAGACTCCATAACATGCAAGCCGGCATGGCAAGCGTGTTGCGGGGGGCACTGCTGACCGGGCTGTATTTCGCCGGGGCGGTGATCGCCGTGCTTTACCTGCGCACCCCGGCCGACGTGACCCTGTTCTGGCCCGCCGCCGGCATCGGCTACGCCGCGGTCCTGCGTTACGGCCTGAAGCAGGCACCGACGATCGCGATCGCGCAGTTGCTGCTGCACCTGTTCGTGGTGCCGGTGCCGAGCACGTTCCTGCTGTTTTCGGTGGCCAGCAATTCGGTGGCGACGGCACTCGTCTGCGCCTACGTGCAGTACCGGCGCAAGCAGCTGCAGTTCCGCATCAACGATGGCTTGCTGCTGCTGCGCGGCGGCATCCTGCTGGGCGCGATCAGCGCGGGCATCGGCACGGTCGGCATGCTGCAGGCGGGGATGGTGCCGCCCGACGATCTCCTGCGGGTGTACACGCAATGGTTCCTCGGCGACCTGCTGGGGATCACCGCGGTCACCCCGAGCCTGCTGTTCCTGTTCAACGTCAACCGCCGCAACGCCGCGCACGTGATGCCGACCGAAGGCGGTCGTCGCGAACGCATCATGTGGGCGCTGCTGATGCTGCTGGCCTTGCTGGCCGCCTTCTTCATCGGCCGCCACGGCAGCATGTACCCGCTGGCGCTGGCCAGCCTGCCGCTGGCCCTTCTGCTGTGGTCGGCGGCGCGCTATCCGCCGATGTTCACCGCCTGCGCCACGATGGGCGTGACCGTGTTCCTGGCCCTGATGCTCGGCCTCGGCATCGGCGGCTTCGAACGGCCGGAGACGCTGCAGGACACCGCGCTGATGATGGGCGCGCTGGTGGTGCACTCGGTGATCCCGATGCTGCTGGTCGCCTCCTATCAGGAACGCTTCAACGCGATGGCCGCACTCCACCATCGTGCCACCCGCGACCCGCTCACCGGCCTGCTCAACCGCAACGCCTTCGAGGAGCAGGCACGCGCTGCGCTGGCCGAAGGCGGCGAGACCCTGACCCTGCTGTACACCGACCTCGACCATTTCAAGCTGGTCAACGATTCCGCCAGCCATGTCGCCGGCGACGAGATGATCCGCAACGTCGCCGCGCTGGTCAGCGCCGAGTTCGACGACAACGCGTTGATCGCGCGTACCGGCGGCGACGAGTTCGCGGTGCTGGCACGACTCGACGCGGCCGGCGCGAACACCCGCGGCCGGCGCCTGCTGGCGGCGATCGAGGCGATGCGCGTCGCCTGGCAGGGCCAGAACCTGGGCACCACCGCCAGCATCGGCCTGACCACCAGCCAGCCGCCGCACATGGCCTTCGACGAATTGCTGTCGAAGACCGACGCCGCCTGTTTCGAGGCCAAGGAACTGGGCGGCAACCGGCTGTTCGCGACCGAGCAGAACGCCGAGGGCATCCACGTTCGCACCCGGCTGATGCACAGCGCGATGGCCGCGCGCGAAGCGCTGGACCAGCGCCGCGTCGAGCTGTGGTGCCAGCCGATCGTCGACCTGCGCAGCCCCGGACCGGAACAGGCGCATTTCGAAGTACTGATGCGCTGGCGCGATGCCGAGGGCAACCTGCGCCCACCGGGCGAACTGATCGCCGCCGCCGAGCGGTACCGGATGGGGCCACGCCTGGACCGCTACGTCTGCGGCGAAGTGCTGGCTTGGCTCGAAGCGCATCCGGAGGCCGCGGCCAAGGTCGAGCAATGCAGCATCAACCTCGGTGCTGCGACCCTGACCGACGAGGATTTCAGCGACTACTTCGCCAACCGGCTGCGGCGCAGCCCGCTGCGTCCGGAACAGTTCTGTCTGGAGATCACCGAGACCAGTGTGGTCCGGGACATGACCCGCACCCGCCGTTTCATCGGCCGCATGCGCGACCTCGGCTGCCGCTTCGCGCTGGACGACTTCGGCACCGGCTTCTGTTCGTTCGGCTACCTGCGCGACCTCGATGTCGACTATCTCAAGATCGACGGCAGCTTCGTGCGCGACCTCGATCATTCGGGGCTGTCCGAAGCGGTGGTGCGCTCGATCACCGAGATCGCCCACCTGCTGGGCAAGCGCGCGGTCGGCGAGCAGGCCGAGACCGAACTGCAACTGCAGCATCTGCGTGCCCTGGGCGTGGACTACGCGCAGGGCTACGTGTTCCAGCGACCTCAGCCGATCGACGCGTTCTTCGGCCTGGTGGCCGCCGACTGAGTCCAGGCGGCATCCGCGGCCTGGATCGCCAGGGCGTCATCGAGCAGTCCCGCCGCGGTGACGTCTGCCCCGGCACCCGGCCCCTGGATCACCAGCGGGCGGTCGCGATAGCGATCCGACCAGATCGCGACGCGGTTGTCGGTGCCGGCACCACCGACCAGCGGGTGCTCGGCGGGCAGCGATTCCAGCCCCACTGTGGCCAGGCCGCCGGCCTGCAGGCGGCCCACGAAGCGCAGCTTCTCGCCATTCCGGTATGCCGCGGCGTAGCGTTCGCGCAATGGCCCATCGAGTTGCGACAGGCCGTCGTCGAGTGACGCTCGCGAGAGCGCGGCAAGTTCAGGCGGCACCAGCGATTCCACCTGCACCGCATCGGTCTCGAGCGGATATCCGCTGGCGCGCGCGAGGATCAGCAGTTTGCGGCGCACGTCTTCGCCGGAGAGATCATCGCGAGGATCCGGCTCGGTGTAGCCGGCCTCGCAGGCCTGGCGGACGAAGCCGGAAAACGGCCGCAGTCCGTCGTACTGGTTGAACAGCCAGGCCATCGATCCCGACAGCACGCCGGCGATCGCATGGATGCGGTCGCCACCGGCCTGCAGCGCGCGCAGGCTGCACAGCAAGGGCAGGCCCGCGCCGACCGTGGCACTGTCGCCGTACTCGGTCCCGCCGGCGATCCGGGCCGCCTGGATCGCATGCCAGCGCGCGAGCGTGGTGCCCTGCCCCAGCTTGCAGGCCGTGACCACGTGGATGCCCTTGGCGAGCCAGCGCGCGTGGCGCTCGGCAACCGCTTCAGACGCGGTGGCATCGATGACGATGCGCGTGCCCGGCCCCGCGAACACGTCCTCCACTGCGTCCAGCGAACTGGCGTGCGGCGGGTTGCGCATCAACACGTCGCGGGTGTCGGCCGGGATGCCGTCTCGGTTGCTGATCGCGAAGCGCGAATTCGCCGCGTGGACCAGTGACAGCCGCTCGCCGAGCGGCGTGCCTGCCCAACTTGCCAGGCGTGCCCAGACCGCGCTGCCGACGACCCCGGTGCCGAGCAGGGCCACCCGGGCCTGCCTCGTGCCGGGGCCACGCAGCGGCGCGATCCTTGCACTCACGGTGCGACGGCCTTGCGTTTGTCCTCGCAGGCGAGCGCACGGTCGAGCGCGGCACCGATGTCGGCGAGCAGGTCGTCGGCGTGTTCGATGCCCACCGACAGCCGCAGCAGGCCGTCGGAGATGCCGGCGACGGCACGCGCTTCCGGCGACATCGCCGCATGGGTCATGGTCGCCGGATGCGCGACCAGGCTTTCCACGCCGCCCAGGGATTCGGCCAGGGTGAAGTACTGCAGGCCATCGACGAAGGCGCGCACGGCGGCTTCGCCACCGGCAAGTTCCAGGCTCAGCATCGCGCCGAAGCCATGCTGCTGGCGCGCGGCCAGCGCATGCCCCGGATGCGAGGCCAGGCCCGGGTAGTACAGCGCGCCGACCGCAGGATGGCCATCGAGCAGGCCGACCAGCGCATCCGTGTTTTCCTGGTGCACGCGCAGGCGCGCATCCAGCGTGCGCAGGCCGCGCAACGTCAGGAAGCTGTCGAACGGCGAGCCGGTCAGGCCCAGGCAGTTCGCCCACCAGGTGAGCTGTTCGTGTTGCGCGCGATCCTTCGAGACCACCGCGCCACCGACCACATCGCTATGGCCGTTGATGTACTTGGTGGTCGAATGCAGGACGAAGTCGGCGTCGAAATCCTCGATAGGGCGCTGCAGCGCCGGCGACAGGAACGTGTTGTCGACCAGCGCCAGCGCGCCGGCCTTGTGCGCGGCATCGATCACGAAGCGAAGGTCGGTGATCCGCAGCAGCGGGTTGGACGGGGTCTCGATCCAGACCAGCGCCGGCGATTCCTGCAGGGCCTCGGCCAGCGCGCGCGGATCGGTCAGGTCGCAGGTGATCAACTCGAACGCGCCCTTCTTCGCCAGCGCGTTGAACAGCCGCCAGCTGCCGCCGTAACAATCGTGCGGCACCACCAGCCGGTCGCCCGGCTGCAGCAATGCATTCAATGCGAGGGTGATCGCGCCCATGCCGGTCGCGGTGACCACACCACCGGCACCGCCCTCGAGTTCGGCCAGCGCCTCACCGAGCAGATCGCGGGTCGGGTTGCCGCTGCGGGTGTAGTCGTACTGGCGCTTCTCGCCGAAGCCGGCGAAGCTGAAATTCGACGACAGCACCAGCGGCGGGGTGACCGCACCATAGGCGGGGTCGCGGTCGATGCCGGCGCGCACGGCGCGGGTCGCGCGGCGCGCATCGATGGCAGTCGGGGCCTGGCTCATACGGATACTCCAATCGGATCGTTGTAGTCGTGGACGGGGGTTGGGCGTTGCTTGCCGGCCTGCAGTTCGCCGGCGAGCAGCGCGTCGATGCGGTCGGTTTCCTTGAGGAAGGCGTCGTGGCCGTACTGCGAACGCAGCACGCGCAGGCGGCCATTCAAGCCAAGTCCCTCGACCAGGCTGACCGCATCCGACATCGGCACCAGGCGGTCGCCTTCGACGGCGACGACCGTGGTCGGAACACCGATGCGCGCGGGATCGACGCGGTGCAGGTCGATCGACTCGGACAGGCGCAGCCAGGCGGTGGCGGAGACGCGGGCCACGAACTTCGCGCCGGCCGCATCCAAGTAATCCTCGGCGGCCACGCGCACATGGCCGTTGCACAGCGTCGGCGCGGCATCGAAACGCTCGCCGAATTCCTCCGGCGTGCGGTAGCTCAGCATCGCGAACTGGCGGGCCAGCGACAGGCCCTGCTCGTCCGCGCACTGCAACTGCCCGAGGGCGACCGCCTTGCGCTGCAGCGCGCGCCATGCCGCGGCATACGGATGCGCGCGATGCGCCCCACTGACCGCGACCAGCTTGCGCAGGCGCTGCGGATGCCGCGCGGCGAGTTGCAACCCGACCAGCGCGCCGTACGAATAACCGACGAAAGCTTCCAGCACGTCGATGCCGAGCGCATCCAGCAGCAGTGCGACCGCATCGGCCTGGTCGGCAGTGTCAATCGGCGCATCGATGCTGCCATCGGCGCCGACGTAGTCGAACGCGAGGATCCGCAGGTTCGCCGGATCCAGCGCGCGGCCGGCATCCAGCAGGCCTTCGGCCCAACCGGCATCGCGATCCAGTGCGTTCGCGGCCACGTGCCGATGCGCGGAGATGCCGCCCGCGACAAAGACCACAGGCGCGCCTGCAGGGCCGGCCAGTTCGTAGGCGATGCGCAGCTTGCGGGTGCCCGCGTGGCGGGTGGCGAGCACGGCGTCGATGGTGCCGCGGCGGGCGTCGAGCACCTCGGTCGCCACTGCGACGTGCACGCGCATCGCTTCGCCGCCCGGGGACAGGGTCGGGCTGGCAAGGGCATTGCGTTCGGCAAGGATCACGGCGGCACTCCGATGGACATTTCTGCAAAGGCAGGAACCATCGGAGTGATGCGGGGAGTACCGGGAAGAAGGACCGACTGGGTCGGCGTCGCGGACCGCGTGCGCGGATCGCAACCATCTTCCGGTGGACACGCAGGTCCCCGCAGGATTTGGCACCGCGAGGAACCGGCCGCGATGCGGTCGGTCCATCAGGTTGCCCCGGTTTCTTCGGGCCTGTCCCTCAGCCGGTCTCGATGGATGCAGCCAGTCTGGCCACGCATCCGAGGCATGTCAATCGCTTTATCCGGATGAAGCGATGTAAATAACCAATCGTCATGACCCGACGTCATCGGGAATACTTGGCCTGCGACCGGCACCCGCCGGCAGGACCACGCATGCAGATCCGGCGCCTCAACACCCTCCGCGCGATCGCCGCCCTGATCGTGCTGGTCGGCCACTACAGCAACCGCGCGCAACTCTGGGATGCGGTGTTGGGCACGCGCGCGCCGCAGTTGGGCGTGATGCTGTTCTTCCTGCTCAGCGCCTTCCTGATGAGCGTGCTCTACATCGGCCGCGCCCCGACGCCGGATGCGATGCGCCGCTATGGCCTGGCGCGCTTCGGCAGGGTCGTGCCCTTGTTCCTGGCGGTGGTGGTGGCGTCCTGGCTGCTGGGCAAGACCGGGATTCCGTGGGTCGCGGAGTCGGTCTACGACATCCCCGACGTGAAGTCGCTCGCCTCGCACCTGGCCACCCTCTACGGCGTGCAGGTGCTGTGGACCATCCCCGCGGAAATCCACTTCTACCTGGTGTTCGCCGTGCTCTGGTGGCTGCGGCCGCGGCTGCCATGGGCGATCCCGCTGTTCTGCGTCGCCGTGCTGGGCCTCTTCGCCAGCGGCCACTGGCCGGTCGGCCCCAAGCAGCCATTGATGGGCTTCCCGATCGACCTGCCGGTGCTGCGCGGCCTGCCCTACTTCGTCGTCGGCATGGCCATCGGCATGCTGTACCTGCGTTGGCAAGCGCCGACACGCTGGCGCCACCACGGGTTCGTCGCCGCACTGGGCCTGCTGTTGTTGCTGTATCCCGCCATCTTCGAGCGGCTGACCGGATGGAGCTACGGCATGGGCAATGGCGAGAGCCCGATGTGGTTCGTGCCACTGCTGCTGCTGGCGATGTCGGCGATCTTCTTCGCGCTGGTGTTCCTGGTGCCGGACGGCAACCCCGTCCTGGAGCATCGCCTGGGCGACTACCTGGGCAACATCTCGTACTCGATGTACCTGCTGCACTTCCCGATCCTGCAGGCCATGGACAGATTCGGCCTGGCCAAGGGAGCCGGTGGCCTGCTGCTGTTCCTGGCGATCACCATCGCGGCATCAACCATCACCTATCGCCTCTTCGAACGGCCGATGCGGCTGCGCATCCGTGCAAAGGACGCGCCAGCCCCGTGAGCATTCGCGGTGCACTCCGCTTCGCCGCGATCCTCGTCCTTGCCGGACTGCCGTGGACGACGGGTGGCGCGGATCGTCGAAACGCCGGAGCATCCCTGCCCGCCGCCATCGCCACCCTGCGCATCGAAGCCGGCGACGGCGACTACCTGGCCTGGGCCGACAATCGCCTGGCCGGCCCCATCGAGGTGATCCTCCGCCCGGGTGCAGGCGGTGATCTTCCCAGCGACCCGCCCCTGCCCGCACGCGCCAGCGTGCCCGCGCTGGGCAGCGTGCTGGTCGCACGCCTGCGACCCGCCAGTGGCCGCAGCGGCAGCCTGCACCTGAGTCTGGAAGGCGTGCCCGGCAGTTCCAATGCGCGTCCGCGCGACATCGATTACCTGCCGCCGCTGCGCGGGCCGGCACGGATCGACCAGGGATTCGACGGCAGCTTCAGCCATGACGATGCACAGAATCGGCACGCATTGGACTTCGCCGCCGACATCGGCACGCCGGTGTTCGCGGCGCGCGCAGGCACGGTGATGCAGGTCGAGGCCGGCTTCCGCGCCGGCGGCGTCGCCTCGGGCGAAGCACGCGGGCGGGCCAACTTCATCCGCATCCTCCACGACGACGGCAGCATGGCGTTGTACGCCCACCTGGCCGTGGATGGCGTGCTGGTCCGCGTCGGCCAAGAGGTCAACGCGGGCCAGCGCATCGGCCTGTCCGGCAACACCGGTTTCAGCACCGGCCCGCACCTTCACTTCGCGGTGCAGGTCAACCGGGGCATGCAATTGGTTTCCATCCCGTTCCGGATGCGCGGCGTGGCGACGCCGGCCCGGGGCACGCCCTGAAGCGATGCGGCCGCGGCCGGTATAATTCCGGCTCCCCTCTTTTCCGGATCGCGCGCACCCGCGCGGCGCCTCCATGTCCGCTGCTCCCCATCCAGATGTTTCCCTCGAAGCCGCGCGCCGCCGCACCTTCGCGATCATTTCCCATCCCGACGCCGGCAAGACCACGCTGACCGAGAAGCTGCTGCTGTTCGGCGGTGCGATCCAGATGGCCGGCTCGGTCAAGGGCCGCAAGGCCGCGCGCCACGCGACATCCGACTGGATGGCGCTGGAAAAGGAGCGCGGGATCTCGGTCACGTCCTCGGTGATGCAGTTCCCGTACGAGGGCCGCATCGTCAACCTGCTGGATACGCCCGGCCACGCCGATTTCGGCGAGGACACCTATCGCGTGCTCACCGCTGTGGACAGCGCGCTGATGGTGATCGACGTCGCCAAGGGCGTCGAGGAACGCACGATCAAGCTGATGGAGGTGTGCCGCCTGCGCGACACCCCGATCATGACCTTCGTCAACAAGCTGGACCGCGAGGGCAAGGACCCGATCGACCTGCTGGACGAGATCGAATCGGTGCTCGGCATCCAGTGCGCGCCGGTCACATGGCCGATCGGCATGGGCCAGCGCCTGAAGGGCGTGGTCCACCTGGTCACCGGCGAGGTGCACCTCTACGAACCAGGCCGCAACTTCACCCGCCAGGACTCGACGATCTTCCCGTCGCTGGATGCGCCCGGCGTCGAGGAACGCATCGGCGCGGACATGTTGGCGGAGCTTCGCGACCAGCTGGAACTCGTGCAGGGCGCATCGCATCCGTTCAATCGCGAGGCCTACCTGGAGGGCATGCAGTCGCCGGTGTTCTTCGGCTCCGGCGTCAACAACTTCGGCGTGCAGCCGCTGCTGGACTTCTTCGTCGAGCACGCACCCTCGCCGCAGGCCCGCGCGACCACCACGCGCCTGGTCGAAGCGGCCGAGCCCAGGCTGACCGGCTTCGTGTTCAAGATCCAGGCCAACATGGACCCGATGCACCGCGATCGCGTGGCATTCATGCGGGTGTGCTCGGGCAAGTTCGAGGCCGGCATGAAGGCCTACCACCCGCGCACTGGCAAGGAGGTCAAGCTCGCGAATGCGCTGACCTTCATGGCCAGCGACCGCGAGATCGCCGAATCGGCGTTCCCCGGCGACGTGATCGGCATCCACAACCACGGCACGATCTCGATCGGCGACACCTTCACCGAAGGCGAGAAGATCGCCTTCACCGGCATCCCCAACTTCGCGCCGGAATTGTTCCGTCGTGCGCGCCTGCGCGATCCGCTCAAGCTCAAGCAACTGCAGAAGGGCCTGGCGCAGTTGAGCGAGGAAGGCGCGACGCAGTTCTTCCGCCCGCTGATGAGCAACGACCTGATCCTGGGCGCGGTCGGCGTGCTGCAGTTCGAAGTGGTGGCGTATCGCCTGAAGGACGAGTACGGCGTCGAGGCGTCATTCGAGCAGGTCGCGGTGACCACCGCGCGCTGGATCAAGTGCGGCGACGCGAAGAAGCTCGAGGAGTTCCGCGAGAAGAACGCGATGAACCTCGCACTCGATGCCGCAGGGCACTTGGTTTACCTGGCGCCCACCCGGGTCAACCTGCAACTGGCGCAGGAACGCGCGCCCTCGGTGGAATTCCTGGCCACCCGCGAGCATGCGCAGGCGGTGGCGATCGGCTGAGCGGAGCATTTGCTCCACCTCCGCCGCTGAAGCTCAAGGCATGGCAAACCAGATCAAGCACGTCGATCCCCGCGAAGGCCACGCCCGTGAAGAGCTGGCCAGCGCGTTGACACATGGCCTGGGCGCGACCGCTGCACTGGCCGGCGGCGCGGTGCTGATTACCCTCGCCGCATTGCATGGCGATCGCTGGCAACTCGGCACCGCGATCGTGTTCGGCATTGCATTGCTGCTGCTGTACGTGGCTTCGACGCTCTACCACGCGATCCAGCATCCGGTCGCGAAGGGCCGCCTGAAGGTCTTCGACCACTGCGCGATCTACGTGCTGATCGCCGGCACCTACACACCATTCACCCTGATCGGCCTGCGCGGTTCGGTGGGCTGGTGGTTGTTCGGGGCGATCTGGACGCTGGCGCTGGCCGGCGTGATCTTCAAATTGTTCTACACGGGCCGCTTCAAGCTGCTGTCGACCGTGCTGTACATCGCGATGGGCTGGCTGGTGGTGGTGGCGATCAAGCCGATGCTCGCCGCGCTGGACGGCTGGATCCTGGGCTGGCTGCTGGCAGGCGGGTTGTCGTACACGCTCGGCACGTATTTCTACCACCGCGAATCGATTCGCTACTCGCACGCGATCTGGCATCTGTTCGTGCTCGGCGGCAGCGTCTGCCATTACATCGCGGTGATGGCGCTGGTCGTGCCGAACCGATGAGGCGCGCGTCCGATCAGGACGCGATGTAGCGCTGCAGGTGGTCGAGTTCCTGTCGCTGCTCCTCGATCACCGCACGCACCAGGTCGCCGATCGAGACCACGCCCAGCACCGCATCGCCGTCCAGCACCGGCAGATGGCGGATGCGATGGTCGGTCACCACCTGCATGCAATGCGCTGCAGAATCGCCCGGACCGACGGTGATGACGTGGGCGGTCATGATGTCGCGCACCGGCGTGTCCTTCGACGAGCGCCCCTGCAACACGACCTTTCGCGCATAGTCGCGTTCGGAAAGGATGCCCGCCAATCGCGCGCCCTCCATTACCAGCAAGGCGCCGACATGGTGCTCGGCCATCAGGCGGATCGCGTCGATGACCGGCGCATCCGGGGTGACCGCGTGGATCTCAACCGGCTTCGATTCCAGCAACTGCCGTACGGTGCGCATCGCTCGCTCCTGATGGATCGGGAACCTGCTCCGAGGATACTCCGGTCGCCGGCCGCCAGCTGTCGACCAGGTACAGCGGCCGCTGCTTGGACTCCTCGTACAGGCGCCCCAGGTATTCGCCGATCAGGCCCAGCGCGACCAGCTGCACGCCACCGAGGAACAGGATCACCGCCATCATGCTCGGCCAGCCCGCCACCCGGTCGCCCCACAGCAGCGCCTTGACGATGATCCAGCTGCCATAGCCGAACGCCACCAGTGCGGTCGCTGTGCCGACGTAGGTCGCCATCCGCAGTGGCGCAGTGCTGAAGCTGGTGATGCCTTCCAGCGCGAAATTCCACAGCGCCCAGAAGTTGAACTTGCTGCGCCCGGCAACGCGTGCCTCGCGCTGGTAGGGGATCGCCACCTGGTTGAAACCGACCCAGCCGAACAGCCCCTTCATGAAGCGATGACGCTCGCGCAATTGCCGCAGCGCGGACAGCGCGCGTGGCGACAGCAGGCGGAAATCGCCGGTGTCGCGCGGCACCGGGGTCTTCGACAGCTTGCCGATCAGCCGGTAGAAACCATGCGCGGTCGCACGCTTGAGCCAGCCCTCGCCCTCGCGTTCGACGCGGGTGCCATGTACGTCGTCGAAGCCCTCGCGCCACTTCGCCACGAAGCGCGGCAGCAACTCCGGTGGATCCTGGCCGTCGGCGTCGAGGATGAAGGCAGCCCCGCGCTCGATGCGATCCAGGCCGGCGGTCAGCGCCGCTTCCTTGCCGAAATTGCGCGACAACCGCAGCAGCGCCACGCGTGCGTCACCGGCGGCGAAGCCGCGCAGGATGTCCCAGGTGGTGTCGCGACTCCCGTCATCCACATACAGCACGCGCGCTTCCAGTCCTTCCGCTTCAGCGAGCGCGAGCGCTGCGGCCACCCGCGGCTGCAGCGCCGGCAAGGCCTCCGCCTCGTTGAAGGCGGCGATCACGATGGTCAGGCAGTGGTCGTCGGGCGCAATGCGGTGCATGGGGCGATGGTATGCCAGCGCGATTGCCGCCGCTCAGTCCAGGGTGCGCAGGTAACCCGGGCCGCCGATCGCACGCATCTGCCGTTCGACCGCGCGCGCGCGGCGCTGCACGTAGGGTCCGGGGCGGGTCGCGCTGTAGCGTTTCGGGCTTGGCAGCACCGCCGCCAGACGCGCGGCCTCGCCGGCCGACAACTTCGCTGCATCCTTGCGGAAGAAGCTGCGCGCTGCCGCCTGCCCGCCATACACGCCATCGCCGAACTCGGCGATGTTCGCGTACACCTCCAGGATCCGCTGCTTCGGCCACAGGACCTCGATCAGCGCGGTGTACCAGACCTCCAGGCCCTTGCGCAGCCAGCGGGTCGGACCGGTGCCCTGCCACAGGAACAGGTTCTTCGCGGTCTGCTGGCTGATCGTGCTGGCCCCGCGCAGGCGCCGCACCGGCTTGCCACGCTTTTCCGCGCGTTCGATCATCTTTTCGTTGTGCGCCTGCGCTTTCTCGATGGCGGCGAAATCGAACCCATGATGGTTCGCGAAGTTCTGGTCCTCGGATGCGACGAGCGCCAGCGGCAGGTTCGGCGACATCCGCTCGAAGTCGCGCCAGTCATGCGCGATGCGGAAACCGGTATCGCCAGCCAGCAACGCATCCAGCTGGCGGGACACCATGAATGCCGAGAACGGTGGATCCACGAAGCGCAGCAGCAGGACCTGCAGCACGCTGAAGCCGACGAACAGCAGCGGCAGCTTCCACCACCAGCCACGCCAACGGCGCTTGCGCGCGGGCTCCATGGCGTCACCGCCCATGCGCAGCCACCTTGCGATCCTTCCCCACCCGCCCCATCTCCATCGGCCAGCCCCCTAGCAATGCCCTGTTCCCCTGCGCGCATTATCCGCAGGCCAAGGCGACACGATACCGACATGACCCAGACCCCAGTCTTGCCATCGCAGGATCTCCAGCTCCGCTTCCTCCTCCCCGATGCGGGGGTGCGCGGCGTGGCCGTGCGACTGACAGAGACCTGGGCGACGATGATCCAGAGTGCCAGCTACCCGCCCGCGGCGGCAGAACTGCTGGGCGAAGCCGCTGCCGCGGCGGCACTGTTCACCGGGCATGCCAAGGTCGACGGACGCCTGTCCGTGCAACTGCGCTCGGAGGGCGCCATCCGCACCCTGTTCGCGGAATGCACCGCCGCCGGCACCCTGCGCGGGATCGTGCGCCTGGACGATGCAGTGGCCGATGGCCGCGCCGCGCCGCCATCGCGCGACCTGCGCGCGCTGGGCGACGACGCCGTGCTGGCGATCACCATCGAGAACCCGGCCCTCGGCAGCCGCGAGCCGATGCGTTACCAAGGGCTGGTCGCCCTGGATGCCGCCCGACTCGATGAAGCCTTCGAGAGCTACTTCCGCCAGTCCGAGCAACTGCCCACGCGCCTGTTGCTGGCCTGCAACGGCCAGCACGCAGCTGGCCTGATCCTGCAGAAGCTGCCGGGGGACGAGGGCGACGCGGACGGTTTCCGCCGGATCGGTGCGCTGTTCGACACGCTGGGCAGCGACGAGCTGCTGGCCCTGGCGCCAGCGGACGTCGTGCACCGCCTGTTCCACGAGGAGCATCCGCAACTGCTGGGAGAGAAGCCGCTGCGCTTTGCCTGCTCCTGCTCGCAGGAGCGGGTCGAGGCCATGCTGGTCTCGCTGGGAGAGGCGGAAGCGCACGCCGCGGTCGAAGCCGGGCAAGGCAGCGCCTCCATCCATTGCGAGTTCTGCGGACGCGAATACCGGTTCAACGGTGACGCGGTTGGCATTCTGTTCCGCGCCGCAGCCACCGAACTCCCCGCTGCCCCCGGTATCCAGTAATCTGCGACCTGCATGGCGCGGCAGTTTGCGACCTGCAGGGGCATTGTTAAGGAATCATAAATCCGCTAGGATCTCCTCTCCTTGGGAGGGGAACTCTGCCGGCCACGGCCTGTCCATCACACACCATGCGCATGCGTCCTACCTCCATCGCTGTTGCCTTGCTCGCCCTGGCCTGTGCCAGCGGTGCCGCGCAGGCGCAATCGAAGGCGGCCAAGCGCAACGACGCACGCGTGTCGGTGCCGGTGCTGAACAAGGACAGTGGCAAGCTGGAAGCCGTGCTGTTGCTTGAGCCAGCGACGACCGGTGCAGGCGCGGGCGCCCGCTGGCGCTTTGGCAGCACCACGCTTGAGGCCACCTATGGCCTGCAGACCGGCAGCTCGCTGGCCTTGGTCTGCGACCGCCAGAACGGCCTGTCCTCGACGATGGGTCAACTCGCGAGTAATTGCGTGCTGGGCGTGCTGGAAGGCGAGAAGCCCGGCACCGGCAGCCGCCACGCCACCACCAGTGCCAGCCTGAGCCGCAATGGCAACAAGGTCGGCGTCGCGGTCGGCAGTGGCCGCGATACCCTGCCGGTCTGGCTTGCACCGAACCAGTCCGGTGGCGCGCGCTACGAGCAGAACGATTTCTCGCTGTTCGCGGAAAAGTCGATCAGTCGCGAAGGCTTCGTCAGCGTTGGCGGTACCGTTGCCCGCGCACGCCTAGTGCCCGCCGCCGACGTCCCGCAGCTGGCGGACCAGTGGAACACCCGCAGCCTCAGCATCGGCGGCGGGATTGGCTCTTTCGGAGCCAACGTGGTCGGTCGCGTGGTCAACGTGCCCGGCGAAAGCAATGTCTGGAAGGGCCTGGGCCTGGGCCTGACCTGGCGCACGCCGTGGAGCGGCCAGCTCAGCGTGGGTGCCGACAACGTGGTCACCCGCGGCAAGAACCCGTTCTCGGTGAATGGCCAGAAGGACGACGAGGGCACCGTGCCCTACGTGCGCTACCAGCAAGACCTCTGACAACAGCATTTCGATGGCACCAGAAAGCAGAAAGGCCGCATCCTGGATGCGGCCTTCGCATTTCTGCGGGACGGTTCTTACAGCAGCCGCAGGGTGGCATCGCCGGAGAAGGTCTCCATCCGCACTTCGCCCTTGCCGGCTCCGTAGCGGGTATGGAAGCTCGAACCCGGCCCGAACTCCTCCCGCTCGATCTTCGCACCGGGCGCGCTCAGGTCGCCGCTGAAGCTTTCGCCGCTGACCTCGGCGGAAAGGTCCCGCGGCAGCTTCAACGCCAAGTCGCCACTGACGCTTTCCAGGCGGATCTCGCCGCCATCGGCCAATCCCATCTTCAGATCCATGTCACCCGACACGCTTCCCGCCGACATGCTGCGCAGCCGCTCGCCAAGGCTGTCCATCCGCAGGTTCCCGGAGACCGTCTCCAGCGACACTTCGCCATTGAGCCGTCCCTGCAGGACCAGTTCGCCGCTGACCGTGTCGACCGAGACGTCGCGGCTGTTCAACGTCAGCCTGACATCGCCGCTGACCGATTCGATCCGCGCCTCGCGTGGGGCACCGTTGGCGACGATGTCGCCACTCACCGACTCAAGCGACAGTTCACGCGATGCGATCCCGTGCACGTCGATATCGGCGGACACGGTTTCGATCTCCAGGTCGGCCAGCGTGGGCACCTGCACGATCAGCACGGTCGGTTCGGTCTTGCCCGAGCGCGAGGGATACTTGACCTCGATGCGCAGGTTGCTGCGATCGCCCTCCAGCGAAAATTTCTCGACGCCGTCGCCCAGGGTGCCGGTCACCTTCACTTCCTGCCGGTCCCAGGCACGCACTTCGACACGACCTTTGAGATTCTCGATCTCGATGCGCCCACGCGGATCCAGCGGACGGCTCTGGTCGATGGGGGTGCCGGCCAGTGCCGGCAGCGCAGCCAGGCAGGCCAGCGCAAGGGTGGAACGGATCAACAGGGTGCGCATGGTCGACTCCTCAAGCGTAGAGCGCGCGGCGCGACAGGGCGAGCCGGCGGGTATAGGTTTCACGCAGCCGCTCCAGCAGCAGGCGCGAATCGGGGTTCTGCTGCAGGGCGCTGCGGATCTCGGCGGCGCTGCGATCCAGCGCCTCCAATCCGGGCTGCCAATTGGCCGGCGCCGGTTGGAATTCGAGTTCGCGCAAAGCCGCCTGGTACTGCACGGTCAGGGTGCTGGCCTCGCGCTGCACCAAGGTGGCAGCCACCTGGCCGCCCGTCGCCTGCGCCTGCACCGGTGCCTCGGACGGACGCATCTGCCAGGCCAATCCTGCCGACAGCAGCATCGATGCGGCCATCGCCAACGGCCATGCCCAGCGTTTGTGTTGCGCAACGGGTGCGGCCGCTTGCGGCAATGCATGGATGCGCGCCTCGATGCCGGACCACAGGTCACGGCTTGGCTCGACCTCCTGGCGCAGACCACGCAGGGCGAGGCGCATGGCGGCATCGCCGCTGTCATGTACCGGGTTGTGGGTTCGTTCGTTCATGCCATCACTCCTATCCGCGTGCGCAACAACCCGCGCGCGCGATGCAACTGTGCCTTGGAACTTCCGACCGCCATGCCGAGTTCTGTCGCGATTTCCTCGTGTTTCCAGCCTTCCACGTCATGCAGGACGAGCACGGCGCGCGCGCGCGGAGGCAGGGTGGCGACGGCGCGCTCCAGGTCGCGACCGAGCATCGCCTGCCCGGCCGTGTCCGGCATGGGTACCGACTCCAGCGCCTCGTCGTCGTCATCCGGCCAGGGGCGGCTGCGACGCGAGCGCAACTCCATCAACGCGGTGTTCACCGCAAGCCGGTGCAGCCATGTCGAGACCGCACTCTCGAACCGGAACGCCGGCAGCGCCTGCCACGCCCGCACGAAGGCTTCCTGGGTGAGGTCCTCCGCACGCTCGCCGGCATGCCCGACCAAGCGCGCGATCACCCCGTGGATGCGGCGATGATGCCGCCGGTACAACTGCTCGAATGCGCGCACGTCGGCCACTGCGGCACGCCGGGCCAACGCGGCATCTTCGTCCGCAGCGGCCTGGACGGGGTCCTTCAGATCCTGCGGGATGGGCATGGTCGACATCAGCATATCCACTGTGATGCCCCGGGATGCCCAAGGGTTTAAGCGGACAGCCCCGGAAGCTCCACGCCACCCTGCCGCATGGCCGCGATCAGCGGTTCAAGCTGGCGCGCATACGGCGCCCACTTCGGCACCTCGCGGCGGATCACCTTGTCGCGCACCTGCACCGCGCTGGCGGTGGCCACTGCGCGGGTGCTGCTGCGCGGGTCGCGCATCGCATCGGTGTAATCGACCCCGCAAAACGCGGCGACCTTGCGCATCACCGTTTCGGGATCGCGGGTGAGTTCCGCGTAGTCCACGTCCAGGATGCGGCCGGGATACACCGCATGCCAATGCGCCATCAATCGGCGGTACTGGATGAAGTAGTCGGCGAGTTCCAGCTGGTCGTAGGAATACGGGTTCGCATCCGAAAAGAGTTCACGCAGGTTGGAGAAACACGTCTCCACCGGATCACGCACCATGTGCAGGACCTTTGCCTGCGGCAACGCCCGGCAGATGAACCCGATGTTGAGGAAGTTCGATGGCAGCTTGTCGGTAAAGGACTGCTCGCTGCCGAGCCGCCACGCCATGCCCTCCAGGTAACGGCGGCCGACGTCCGCAAAGTCCACGTCGCCCGCACGCTGGACGATGGTGGCGTCGATCACGCCCTTGCAGTGGTGGTCGGTGGCATGGCGCATCGCGCTGGTGAAGTCGTACAACTCGCCGACCCCGCGCACCTGCGGGCTGCCATCGAGCAATTGTTCCAGCAACGTGGTGCCGGAACGGTGCATGCCGACGATGAAAACCGGGGTCTTGCCATCGATGGGCGCGAGGGGAGCGGGCATCGCAGCCGGCATCGTGATCAGGCCATCGACCAGGGCGCGACTGTCTGTGGCGTTGTACTTGAGGCTGCCGCGCTTTGTCGCGCATGCCTGCTGCAGCGCCTGCCAGGCGGCAGCGTGATCGCCGATGTCGTCGAGTTCCTTGTGCAGGGCGATCTGGAGCATCGCGATTTCGTCGGGCCTTCGCCCCTGCCTGTCCAATTGCTTCCGAATCTGCACAACGTGATTCGATTCCACCGTCTGCCGGCCAACCTGTGAGAGCAACCACCAGCCCTGCGCCAGTTCGGGCGCTCGCCTCAGGCAGCGCTCGATGTCCGCCCTCGCATCATCGAACCTGCCCATGTAGAGCAGGACCTGGCCACGCGCCAGCAATGTCGGCGGATAGTCCGGATCCGCGCGCTTGGCTTCGTCGAGCAAGCGCAACGCACTCGCCTGTTCGTTGAGATAGCTGTACTGGGCCGCGCAGGACAGCAGCAACGGGATGGGCAAGCGCCCGGCGGGCCCGAGCATGTCGACATAGCGACCGAGCTCTGCCGCTTCGTTGAACGTGCGCAATCGCGCGACGAGTTCGCGCGCGGTCTCGATGTCGCGCGGCCGCGTCGCACACGCGCGCAACGCGTATTCGCGTGCGCTGCGATAGTGCCCGGCCAGCGATGCGACGTAGGACAGTTGCGCGAGCACCTTCGGGTCGCCTGGCGACACCGACAGGATCGCCTCGAAACATGCGGCGGCCTCGGACCATCGCCCGTTGCCGACGTGGATCTCGGCCTGCTGCCAGTATTCGCGAGGGTCGATGCTCATTCGCGGCCTGCCTCTCGGATGCCGTATTTCGGCTTATGCGGCAACACCGAGTGCATCCTCCAGCTTGCGCCTCAGGGGTTCGAGATGGGTCTCGTACTTGCGCCACGCCCCCACCCCACGCGTATTGATGGATTGCCTGACCTGCGAGCTGCTGGCCGTGGTCACTGGCGCATTGTTGCGGGTGATGTCCACCAGGGCGGGATCGAACGGCAAGCCGCAGAACGCCATCACCCGCTCACTCATGGCCAGCGGATCGCCGGCGAGTTGCTCGTAGCCGACTTCCATGTACTGTTCGCCCAGCGTGTCGCGCCAATGCTTGCATAAGCGGTCGAAGCGACCGTAGTAGTCCGCCAACTCATCGAGGTCGTAGCTGTAGCCATACGCATCGTTGGAGAACAGGTTCTTGAGGTTGGACATGCAGGCGTCCAGGGGATTTCGCCGCATGCAAATGATTCTCGCGTTCGGCAAAGCGCGTGCGATATAGCCTGCGTAGACGAAATTTTCGGGATTCTTGTCAACGAGATAGGGTCTGCCCTTGGCAAGGGCCTGCGTGCGATCCAGATAGCGGCGACCGATTGCCCCGAAATCGACGGCGCGCATGCGCTCGACCATCTCGGGTGTGGGGTAGTGACCGCAGAACTGATCGCTCTCCCAGCAAAGCGCTCCATGGAAGTCCATCAACTCCCCGGCAGCGCTCACTTCGCCATGCCCACCCAAGATGCGCTCCAGCAAAGTGGTACCGCTGCGCGGCATGCCGACGATGAAGATGGGCACGCGGCAGCCATCAACTGGCCCGGCCCGGCCAGAAAATTTGGCAGTGGCTGCCTGCAATGCCGCGAACCCGGCATCCTCGGTTCGAGGCTCGTACCGGATCTGCGTTCGCTTGATCGCAGCACCGGCCATCAGATGCTCCCAGGCACGACTGAAGTCACCCGCATCTTCGAATTCCTTGTACAGCGCATAGTGCAGATAAGGCTGTTCGACCCCGTTGCTCGGATGCGCCTTCTGCGCTTCCTCGATTCTCCCGATTCTCGCCCCCGGCGGTTCCGCTTTGCTGTGACTGGCGAGCGACCAATGAGCATATGGGTCGCTGGGGCTGAGTTTCAGGCACAGTTCGTATTCCTCCGCCGCTTCGTCCATTCGCCCGAGGTAGCGCAAGACGTTGGCGCGCGAATATCTCAAGGAAGGACTGCTTGCTCCCCAAGGCAACGCCGCATCAATCAGGCGGAGAGCATCCGGCACCTCGCCGATCAGCCAAAGATGCTGCGATAACACCGGGGAACTGCGAATGACCTCCGGATGGGACCAATCCGTTCCTTTGATCAACTCGCCGACCAGGCGCCATTCGTCGAACATCAGCAGGCCCCTGGTTACCGCCGCCAAGTCTTTCCAGCGCCCATTCCTGACGGATTCCACGCAGTGAGTGATATGCGCGTGTGCATTGCGATAGTTGCCCGCCACTCGTTCAATCGCACTCAACCTTAGGCGCACATAGACGCGCGCAGGGTCTTCCGCGATCAATTCTTCATAGATGTCCTTGGCGCCCGAGACCTCTCCCGCGTTTTCAAGCGCGCGAGCATTTCGCCACCGTCGTTCAAACTGGGGATCCATGAATCTTCCATCTGGCTGCGGATCAAGCATAACAAGCCGCCAATCTCGCTCGAGGCAAAAAAAACGGCCGCCCGAAGGCGGCCGTTCGTACAGCGATGGAGCGATGGATCAGAAGTCGTACTGCACCATGAAGCGCACCGAGCGAGGAGCCTGGAAGGACGCCGGCAACAGGTAGACATTGGAGGCAACACCGGTCGCCGCAACTTCGGCCTGTTCGTTGACCGAGGTGACCTTCTGCTTGTTGAACACGTTGAACACGTCGACCTTGAACTGCAGGCCCTTCGCCCAATTCGGAGCGTAGGCGACATTCAAGTCGTACTGCTGGGTCCACGGCAAGCGACCAGCAGTACCGCGCGGACGAGCGACCACGGTGGAATCATTGGTCGCGTCGCCGGTGGTGCTGCAACGCATGAACGACGAACCGTACGGGTGCGGGCTGTAGCCAGCGCCCGGGTTCAGGTCGAGCACACCCAGGCAGTTCAGCGGGCGACCCGACTGGATCAGCGCGTTGAAGCCCATCGACCACTCATCCGTGAACTCGTAGTTGCCGAACAGCTTCAGGCTGTGGCGACGATCGTTCGGCAGGTAGCCGTAGGTGTCGACCGTCAGCGCCAGGTAGTCGAAGTCCTGGGTGACGTTGGTGTCGCCCTGGCCGATATCCGACTTCACGCCGCCTTCGGTGTTGCCCTTGGACTTGGCAAAGGTGTAGTTGCCCTGCAGGAACAGCTTGTCGGTGTTGTAGTCGAAGAAGATCTCCAGCGCCTGGTAGGTACGCTTGGCCTTCGGCGACAGCAGCTCGCCCGGGATGGTGACTTCGGTCAGGGTGCCGTTGTTCAGGTAGTCGGTTGCAAAGATCGCGTCCTCGCCCGGGTTGAACATGCGGCAGTACGGGAAGCCCTCGCTCGGCAGGACCGCTTGCTGGCCCGCAGCATTGAACCAACCATGCTGATCACCGTCGTAGCTGAACCCACCCGCTTCCATCACCGGCACGTAGTCGCAGTTGTCGTCGATCGCGGCCTTCAGGTCGCGGAACACGGCGCGCGCACCCAGCGAGAAGCCTTCGGTCAGCTGCTTCTGCATGCCCAGGATGAACTCGTCCTGGTACATCGGCGACAGGTTGGTCGAAGCCACCGAAGCGGGGTTCGGCGCGGCGGTGCTGCCGTTGGCCAGCGTCGGACCGATCTTGGCACCCTGACCGGTCGGCAGGCCGGTGGCATTGTCCCAGCCGGTCACATAGAACCAGTTGGATTCGCTGTATTCCGAACCGGTGGCGCGAATACTGGAATTGGTGGCGACCGGGATGTAGTAACGAC
>JAVWUU010000022.1:0-25898 GCA_036666995.1 Thermomonas sp. | reverse complement strand
ACGTCGAGACCATGATCATGTCCCACAGATGGCGGGCGCGGATGTGGCCGTAGATCTTGCAGGCCACCAGGCCGTCGTCGCGGCTGATGTAACCGACGTGGGTCGGCCATTCGCGCCACACGACCTGCGCGGCATCGGCCAGGTCGATCTCGCCGACTTCCTTCTCCGCCACCGGGAACACCAGCGGCCAGTCGCCGTCGTTCTTGACCGCGTCCATGAAGCCGTCGGTGATCAGCAGGCTGAGGTTGAACTGGCGCAGGCGGCCGTCTTCGCGCTTGGCGCGGATGAAATCCTTGACGTCGGGGTGGGCGATTTCGAACGTGCCCATCTGCGCGCCGCGGCGGCCACCGGCCGAGCTCACGGTGAAGCACATCTTGTCGTAGATATCCATGAAGGACATCGGGCCGCTGGTGTACGCACCGGCGCCGGCGACGAACGCACCGCGCGGGCGCAGCGTGCTGAATTCGTAACCGATGCCGCAGCCGGCCTTGAGCGTCAGGCCGGCCTCGTGGACCTTGTCGAGGATGCCGTCCATCGAGTCGGTGATGGTGCCGGACACGGTGCAGTTGATCGTGCTGGTCGCGGGCTTGTGTTCCAGCGCGCCGGCGTTGCTGGTGATGCGGCCGGCCGGGATCGCGCCGCGGCGCAACGCCCAGGCGAAGCGCTCCATCCAGTACTGCTGCAGCTCGGCGGTGGGCTCGGCCTCGGCCAACGCCTTGGCGACGCGCAGGTAGGTGCCGTCGATGTCGGCATCCAGCGACACGCCCTGCTTGGTCTTGAGGCGGTACTTCTTGTCCCAGATGTCCAGCGAGGCCGGCTGCATCGGGATGTCCTGCTTTGCGTCCGTGGCCACTGCTTCCAGCCTCACCGTGCTCATGCCTGACGACTCTCCTGTCCTGTCATTCGGTCGCAGCGGGGGCCGCAACCGGGTTGTTCGTGTGGTCGCCACCGGCGGATTGCGCCGGCAACGATGCGGGCCGCGCGCTGCGCGCAGCCTGCCTGTCATGGGTTTTCCTGGCGTTGCCGCCGAACTCCAGCCTCGTCACGCGCCGCTCCCCGACGTCGTTCCTGCCAAACCTTGCCCCCTCACCCGGGCACAAGTCTTGGGCCTGTTCGGCGAACCTGACCACAAGATGTAGTGGCTCGCCAGCAATCGAAGGTACCCAGCCGCCCGGGGCAAGTCAACGCCAAAATTTGCCGGAAATGACTTGCAAAGCGGGGGTGCCCGCTGACACGCGCATCCCGCCGCGGTTTCACCGAAGATTCAAGCGCGCCGGCGGAAAGTGTGAATGCGCACCAACCGGTGCATCCCCATGATTTATCCCGGAGTCGTCCCGCAATGCAGCACGCCCCGAGCACCGCCCGCCGCACCCTGCTGGCCCTGACCGCCGCCGCCGCGTTCGGCGGATTCGCCGCCACCGGCCTGAACCTGATGCTGGATGCGCCCGCTGGCGCACAGCCCCCGGCCAGCGCCGCTGCCGTGCCCGCCACAGCGGCATTGCCGACCGCGGTCAGCGGGGTGCCGGTGCCATCCTTGGCACCAATGCTCAAGCGGGTGCTGCCGGCCGTGGTGAGCGTGACCAGCAAGCAGCGCGTGCGGGTCAACACGCCGTTCGGCGACGACCCGGTGTTCCGCCGCATGTTCGGGATCCCGCAGGAACGCATCGCGCAGTCGCTGGGTTCCGGCGTGATCATCGATGCGCAGCGCGGCCTGGTGCTGACCAACAACCACGTGGTCGAGGATGCCGACGAGGTCTCGGTCAACCTGGCCGACGGGCGCACGCTGAAGGCCGAATTCGTCGGCTCCGATCCCGACACCGACGTGGCGCTGATGCGCATCCCGGCGCAGAACCTGACCGCGATCCCGATGTCGAACAGCGACCGCCTGCAGATCGGCGACTTCGTGGTCGCCATCGGCAACCCGTTCGGGGTCGGGCAGACGGTGACCAGCGGCATCATCTCCGCGGTCGGCCGCAACAACCTGCCCGGCGCTGGCTTCCAGAACTTCATCCAGACCGATGCCAGCATCAATCCCGGCAATTCCGGCGGCGCGCTGGTCAACCTCAACGGCGAACTGGTCGGCATCAACACCGCCAGCTTCAACCCGCGCGGTTCGATGGCCGGCAACATCGGCCTGGGCTTCGCGATCCCGGTGAACCTGGCCAACAACATCAAGGACCAGCTGCTGGCCGGCGGCGTGGTCCGTCGCGGCACGCTCGGCATCGACACCCAGGACGTGGACGCCAAGATCGCGCGCGGGCTGGGCCTGGCCGAAACCCGCGGCGCGGTGGTGACGCGGGTGTATCCGGAATCGGCAGGCGCGTCGGCCGGGCTCAGGGTCGGCGACGTGATCCTGGCTGCGAATGGCGAACACATCGACAACGCCGAAGCGCTGCGCAACTTTCAGGGCCTGCAGGCGGCGAACGCGCGGGTCACCCTGGACGTGCGCCGCGACGGCAAGCCGCTGCAGCTGGCCACCGGCCTGCGCGAGGCCCCGAAGGCGCTGCAAGGCGCGCAACTCGACGAGCGCCTCACCGGCGCCAATTTCGCCGAGCTGCCCGAGTCCTTGCGTCGGCAGGGCCTGGCCGGCGTGCTGGTCGAGGAGGTGGCACGCGACAGCCGCGCGGCGAAGAACGGCTTGCGCAAGGGCGACGTGGTGCTGGCGGCGAGCAGTGGCCAGTTCACCGATCTCGGCGGTTTCCGTGCATCCTTCAGCGCATCGGTGCCTTCGCTGGTGTTGCGCGTGTTGCGCGGTCGCAACAGCGGCCAGTTGGAAATGCGCTGATCGAGGCGCATCGTTGGACGGCGATGACAATCGCGTCACGCGGACGCTGCCAATCTCGCCTTTCGTTGCAACCGCTGTTCCCCCACATATTCCCCACGAGGATTCCCGGATGAGCGACAACACCACTGCCGTCAAGACCAACCTGGGCGAAGCCGGCACCCATCTGAAGCAGGCTGCGGTCGCCGCCGGCGACGCCATCAAGGGGGCCGCCAGTGCCGCAGGCGGTGAAGTGCAACTGGGCAAGGCGCAGGTGAAGTCCGAACTCGCCGATGGCGCGCTGGCCGGCCTGACCGCTGCAGAACACCTGGGCGGTGCCGCCGGCGAGCAGATGGACGCGCTGATGGACAAGGGTCGCGACCTGATCGACAGCGCCGCCGAGCTGATCCGCGAGCGTCCGCTGGCGGCGTTCGGTGTCGCCTTCGCCGCCGGCTGGATCATTTCCAAGCTCGGCCGCAGCGACAAGTAAGCGCGACGCATGCGCGCCGACGGCGACGCGCCCGACCCCGAGCCCACGGCCAAGCCGCAGGCCGCGCCCGACCTGGGCGAGGCCCTGCATGCGCTCGGCGCGGATGGCCGCGCCGGGCTGAAGGCGGCCAGCGAGAGCCTGAAGGCGCTGCGCATCCTGGTCGCTGCGGATTTCTCGCTGGCGCGCAGTGCGTTCGGACGAACGCTTGCCCTGACGGGCGTCGCGATCGCGTTCGGCGCGTCGGCATGGTTGCTGCTGATGGCGGCGATGATCGCCGCCATGCAGAGTGCGGGACTGTCCTGGGTGGTGTCTTTGTTGATTGCTGCGGCATTGAGCATCGCAGTGACGGTCGGGGCTGCATACGCCGCCATGCGCTACTTCGAGCACACCCGGATGCAGGCGACGCGCCGGCAATTCGCAAGGCTCGGCTTCGGCGAACTCGCCGATTTGCTGCCCGATCCGGGCAGTCACGAATCCACCGCCGAAGCCGCCAGGCGCGTGGCCGAAGCCAATGCCGGCACGCCCATGAAGAAAGGCATGGGCGTCGACGTGACCCCGCCGTAAGGACCCGCATGAGCTTCCACGCATTGATCGCCAAGGTGGAACAGGCCGAACAGGCGCTGGAAGACCGCGAGCGCCGCACCAGCGCGCAATGGCAGCAGGTCAAGACGACCTGGCGGCAAAGCTGGACCCCCGGTCGCATCGTCATTGCCGGACTGGCCAGCGGCTTCCTGGTCGGCCGAACGCAACCGTTGAAGCTGGCCGGAAGCGGCGGTCTGCTCAACCTGGTCACTGCGCTGTCCGGCATGCTGGCCAGCGGCAGCGCGCAGGTCGCTGCGGAAAACGCCGAACAGGCCGCCGATGCCGCGGAAACCAGCGCCGATGTGGCGGTCGCCTCCAGCGATGACGTCGCCGCCATCGAACGGGCCGCGCGCGGCGCATGAGCACGCCCCTGATCGACGCCAACGGGGAAATGGTGTCAGGGACAATTCCGGAAATTGTCCCTGACACCATTTCGACACCCGCCGCACCTGCACTGCCTGGCTTGCAGCAGCGTCCGCGCGCACCGGCGTCGCTGGTGGTGCTGGCAGCGCTGGCGGTCGGCTACACCTTGTGGGCCACCCAGGACCTGATCCTGCCGGTGCTGCTGGCGATGTTCTTCGCCCTGGTCGGCAACCCGATCATCCGCCTGCTGCAACGCATCCGCATCCCGCGCTTCATCGCCGCGCTGGCGGTGCTGTGCAGCGGCCTGGCGCTTGCGGTGTTGCTCGGCCAGCAACTGATCCAGCCCGCCGGCGAATGGATCCGCGAGGCGCCCCGCGAATTGCGCAGCCTGGCACCCAAGTTGCAGAAGCTGGCCAAGCCGGTGCAGGAGGCGAACAAGGCCGCCGAGAACATCGCCCGCGCCGCCGGCGGCGAAAGCACGTCGCGGCCGGTGCAGGTGGTCAGGACCGAGGTCAACGATCCCTACCGCGCACTCACCGCCACGCCACGGCTGCTGGCCTCGATCCTGGCGGTGGTGCTGCTGACCTTCTTCTTCATGGTCTACGGGCAGGACCTGCAGCGACATGCGATCGCGCTGCTCCCGGACCGGCAGAAGAAGAAGGTCACGGTCGAGATCCTGCAGACCATCGAGAGCGAAGTCAGTCGCTATGTGCTGACCATCAGCGTGATCAACGCGGTGGTCGGCCTGGTGTTCGCCGGCTGCCTCTACTTCGGGCTGGATCTGCCGCTCGACCAGGCGCTGCTGTGGGGCACGCTCGCGGCCATCCTCAATTTCGCGCCGTACGTGGGACCGCTGATCGGCATCGTGGTGATGCTGCTGATGGGCTTCTCCAGCTTCAACGATCCGCTTGAAGCGCTGCTGCCGGCAGCGATCTACCTGGGCCTGCACACCCTGGAAGGTCAGATCGTGACCCCGATCGTGCTCGGCAAGCGGATGGCGCTGTCGCCGCTGATCCTGATCCTGGCGCTGATGGTGTTCGGCTGGATGTGGGGGATCATCGGCCTGCTGCTGGCGGTGCCGATGCTGGTCTGCGTCAAGATCGTGCTGACCCGGCTGGACGGCATGGAAGGCTGGGCCAAGCTGCTGGAGTGACCCGGCGCTTGCCTGCGAAGCCGGAACCGGCGTCACACACCGGGCCGGGGGTCGCCCTACAATGCGCCGGTGAACCACCCCATCCGCGCCGTCACCCTCGACCTCGACGACACCCTGTGGCCCTTCGCACCGATCGGCGAGCGCATCGAACGCGCCCTGCACGACTGGTTCGTCGCCCACAGCCCGAGTACCGCCGAGCGATTCCCGATCAGCGAAATGCGCCACCTGCGGGAGCGGGTGTTCGCGCAGTTCCCCGAGCATGCGCATGACCTGGGCCTGCTGCGACGCCTCACCATCGAGCGCGCGCTGAAGGAAAGCGGCGACGATCCGGCGCTGGCCAGCGCGGCGTACGCGATCTTCTTCCGCGAACGCAACCGCGTGGATTTCTATCCCGATGCCGAGGCCGGCCTGCAGCGGCTTGCCGCACGCCTGCCTGTTGCGGCATTGACCAATGGCAACGCCGACCTGGGGGCCTGCGGCATCGCGCCGCTGTTCGTATTCGGGCTGAGCGCGCGCGAGTACGGCGCGGCCAAGCCGGATGCCGGCCTGTTCCACGAGGCCTGCAAGCACCTCGGCCTGCCGCCGCAGGACGTGCTGCACGTTGGCGACGACCCGCGCACCGACATCGCCGGCGCCGCCGCTGCCGGCCTGCAGACCTGCTGGATCGATCGCGGCGACCACGCCTGGCCGGCCGAGATCGCCCCCGCCGACATGCGCGTCACTACCCTCACCGAGCTCGCGGACGTGCTGGACGCGCGCGCCGCTGCCGACGCCCGACTGCACAAGGAACAGGCCGCATGACCCTGCCTGCCGGCTTTGCTTCGCCTGCAACATCGGCCAACGCGTTTGCACTGCACGTGGTCGACAAGGCCGGTTTCGCCAGCTGGCGCGACGCGCAACCGGCTGCGGTGCAGGCATGGCTGGCGGCGCAGCGTTTCGATGGCAGCGCCGGCACCGCGCAGTCGTGGCCAGACGCCGACGGACATCTCGCTGGCGCAGTGATCGGCATCGGCGATGCGCTCGATCCCTACAGTTATTCGCACGCACCGATGGCGTTGCCGGGCGGCGACTGGCAGGTCGTCGGCGAACGCGACGACGCAACGCGCCACGCACTGCAGCTCGGCTGGGGCCTGGGCTGCTACCGCTTCGACCGCTACAAGAAGAATACCCGCGCGCCGGCGCGACTGGTCGCTGCGTTCGATGCGGAAGTCCTCGACGTGCTGGCCGCCTGCGTGCAGGTGCGCGACCTGGTCAACACCCCGACCGAGCACATGGGCCCGGCCGATCTGGAGGCCGTGGCACGCGAGCTCGCGACCGCCCAAGGCGCGACGGTCACCGTCACCACCGGCGATGACTTGCTTACGCAACACTATCCGGCGATCCACGCGGTCGGTCGCGCCTCGCATCGCGCGCCGCGGATCATCGAACTCGCATGGGGCGACGCCGCGCATCCGCACATCGCGATCTGCGGCAAGGGCGTCTGCTTCGACACCGGCGGCCTGGACCTGAAGACCGCGGTCGGCATGCGCAACATGAAGAAGGACATGGGCGGCGCGGCGCATGCGCTGGCCCTGGCCGGACTGGTGATGGCGCGCAAACTGGCGCTGCGCCTGACCGTGCTGGTCCCGGCGGTCGAAAACGCGGTCGGTCCGGATGCGTTCCGTCCCGGCGAAGTCGTGGCCACGCGCAAGGGCGTGAGCGTGGAGATCGACAACACCGACGCCGAAGGCCGCATGGTGCTGTGCGACGCACTGGCACGCGCCTGCGAAGACAAGCCCGACCTGCTCATCGATTTCGCCACCCTGACCGGTGCCGCGCGCATCGCGCTGGGCCCTGACCTGCCCGTGCTGTACGCCAACGACGAATCGCTGGCCAACGACTGGCTCACTGCCGGCATGCAGGCGCGCGATCCGTTGTGGCGGATGCCGCTGTGGCGACCCTACCTGCGCTATCTCACCAGCGGCATCGCCGACCTCGCCAACGGCAGCGCCAGCACGATGGCCGGCAGCATCACCGCCGCGCTGTTCCTGGAGCGCTTCGTTGCCGACGGCCAGCGCTGGGCGCATGTCGACGTGTATTCGTGGAACGATGCCGACCGTGCCGGCAAGCCGGCGGGCGGCGAAGCGCAAAGCCTGCGCGCCTGCTACGCGATGTTGAAGGCGCGCGCCGCGGCCTGATCGTTCAAGCCGCCGGGCAGGCCTCGGCGGAACGCTCGATGCTGTAGTGCTCGATGCCGTTGTCTTTCTGCGGCCCCATCGGCGTGTCCACCGTGCCAACGCCCCAGCCCTTCATCTTCACCGGCGATGTGCCGATCCATTCCACCGAGTAGGCCTCGCCGCCGTAGACGCGGAAGCCTTCCAGGTGGCCGTCGTACTTGTAGGTGCCGCCGTCCTTCGACGTCGGGGTGAAGAACACGGTCAGGCCGCCGCCCTTGAGCTGGAAGGGCCTGGTGAAATCGCAGACGACGCCTTTGCCATGCCAGGCATCGGCACCACCTTCGACCTTGTAGGCCACCGGTTTGGGTGACGGTGCGACCGCTGCGGTTGCGGGTGGTAGTGCAGCTGCGGGCTCGTCGGCGACCGGCGGCTCGGGTGTCGGCGGCGGCTTGCCGCGACCACAGGCCGCGACCAGCGTGGTGGCGATCAACAACAGCGCCCACGCCTGCGGGCGAACGACAACACTCATCGGCAAGGCTCCCTCACGTCGCGCAAGATGCGCATTCCCTTGCATGCGGGAAACGGCGCGCAGTGCGGACACGCGCCGTCCCTCGCGCACGTCAGCGCAACCAGCCGCGCGCGGCGGCCTTGCGGGCGTAGTGCCAGAGGAACAGGCCGAACAATGCGATGCACAGCGGAAGCACGGCGCCAGCGATGCCGGTCAGCGCCCACGTGGGCGTGATCGCGTAGATCGAGCCGAACTGGGCGAGGATCGCCAGCAACGAGAGCAGCAGCACCGGCACCGCCCAGCGCTTGCCCAGCAGCAGGCCGAGCGAACCGAGCACGCCGCCGATGGTGGCGATCGCGAACGGCACGAAGACCCAGCGCGGCGTGGCCGCGGCGATCTGCTGCTGCGCCTCGGGCCAGGTCGCGACGACGTCAGGGGTCGCGGTGAAGTGCAGGTAGAACGAGAACAGGCCGAACAGGTTCCACAGCAGGGCCACCACCGCGACCACGCGGAACGACATCGGACGTTGCATCGCACTCATTGCGCACTCCTTCCCCTGTTGGATGGCAGCAGCCTACGCCGCACCGGGCTGCCCCGCATCCGGCGCTGCGTCAATCCGCGTGCGTCACTCGCGTGGCGCGGCCGCCGAGGTGTCGTCGGCGTACACCGCATCGCGAAAGGCCTTGTCCAGCGGCGAGCTGCCGGGCGGCAGGTACTGGGTGAACAGCACTGCGGCGATGCGGTTGAGCGGATCGACCCAGAACAGGGTATTGGCCATGCCGCCCCAGAAGAACTCGCCGACCTCGCCCGAGGGTTCCCTGGAGGTTTTCGGTGGCGCGATGCGCACCGCGAAATCGATGCCGAACCCGACCTGCTGGTTGCTGCGCAACCACGAGGTCTCGGTCAAACCGGCCGGCAACGCGTCGCTGGCCATCAGCCGCACCGTCGCCGGTTGCAGCAGGCGCACGCCATCGAGCTCGCCGCCATCGAGCAGCATGCGGGCGAAGCGCATGTAGTCGTCGAGCGTGGACACCAGGCCCCAACTGCCCGGCCGCAGCGGCTGGCCGATGTCGATCTTCAGCACGTCGGCGTCGGCCACGCGCGACAGCGTGCCATCGTCGTTGCGCTTGTACATCGCGGCCATGCGCGCACGGTCGGCGGCGCGCGGCGCGTAGCGGGTGTCGTGCATGCGCAGCAGATCCAGCACGTGCCGCTGCAGGTAGGCCTCGAACGATTGCCCAGACAGCACTTCGACCAGGCGCGCCTGCACCTCGACCGCAGGCGAATACAGCCAGCGCGTGCCGGGTTGATAGACCAGCGGTACCTTGGCCATCCGGCGCGACTGCTCGGCCAGGGTATTGCGCGCGTCGTAGGGCTCGGCCTGGACGTAAAGCGCGTGCAGGGGCCCGGTCGGATTGCCGTCGTCGAGCAGGCCGGAGGTGTGGCGCAGCAGGTCGCGGATGCTGATCGGCCGTTGCAATGCTTCAAGGCGAGGCTTGCCATCGGCCGTCTCGCCGGCGTACACGCGCACGTCCGCGAATTCCGGCAGGTAACGCGACACCGGATCGTCCAGCTGGAACTTGCCCTGTTCGAAGAGTTGCATCAACGCCACGCCAGTCAGCGGCTTGGTCATCGAATAGATCAGCACCAGGGTGTCGCGCGCCATCGGCCTGCCGGCCTCGCGGTCGGCCATGCCGAACGCGCCGAAGTAGGCTTCGTCGCCGTCCTGGTAGACCAGCGCCGAGGCACCGACGATCTTGCCGGCGTCCACGAAGCTCGACAGCGATGCATCGATCCGCGCTTTGTCGATGCGGGCCACACCGGCACGGCCGTCGAAGGAAGGTGGCGAGGCCGACGTCACCTGCGCCGACGCAGGCATCGCAGCGATGGCGAGCGCGACCGACACCAGCAGCACGAACGGCATGCGCCGCATCGAAGCAAACCGAACGAACGTCATAGCCATCCTTTTTGCCGGGCCAGCCGATAGGCCTCGATGCGGTTGCCGACACCGAGCTTGCCGATCGCTTCCGACAGGTAGTTGCGCACGGTGCCCTGCGAGAGATTGAGCTTGGCCGCGATCTCGCCGGCGGACAGGCCTTCGCCCGCAAGCCGCAATGCCTGGCGTTCGCGGTCGTTGAGCGGATCGGCTTCGCCCCAGGCTTCCAGGGCGAGTTGCGGGTCGATGGCGCGGCCGCCGCGATGGACCTTGCGCAACGCATCGGCCAGTTGCTCCGCGGGCGCGTCCTTCAGCAGGTAGCCGCAGACACCGGCGTCCAGCGCGCGGCGCAGGAAACCCGCACGCGCGAAGGTGGTGACGATGACCACCTTGATCGGCAGCTCGTGTCGCTGGATGCGCTGCGCCAGTTCCAACCCGGTCAGCCCGGGCATCTCGATGTCGGTGACCAGCAGGTCCGGCTTGAGCCGCTGCAGCTCGCGCCACGCGGCCTCGCCGTCGGCGGCGGAGGCGACCACCTCGATGTCGGATTCCATCCCCAGCAACGCGGCCAGCGCGCCACGCAGCATCGCCTGGTCCTCGGCGAGGACGACGCGGATCATGCGGGGGTGGATGGATTGAACATGCGCGGGACGTTAGCAGATCGCCCGCAAGCGCCGCCGCGTCAGGTGGCCTCGTCGAGCCGGCCACCATCGTCGATGGCGTCGTCGATGGGATCGTCGTTCGCCGCCAGCGGCACGCGTGCCTCGACCTCGGTGCCGCCACGACCGGCATCAATGCGCAAGCTGCCATGCAGCACCTCGATGCGTTCGCGCATGCCGCACAGGCCGTTGCCGGGCACGATCGCGCCGCCGCGGCCGTCGTCGCGGATGCGCAGCACCGCGTCGCCGCCCTCCATGCCGAAGCTGGCCTCGGCGCGTTGCGCGCGCGCGTGCCGCTGGATGTTGGTCGCGGCCTCGCGCACGGTCATCGCCAGCGCGACTTCCACGCCCGCCGGCAACGCATTGCCGGCGAAGCCATCGTCGAAGCGGTAGTCGAAGCTGACGCCGTCGGTTTCCAGCAGCAGCTTGGCCGCGGCGAGCTCGGCGGCGATGCCGGCGGCGCGGATGCCGGTCACCGCGCGGCGTACCTGCGACAGCGCTTCGCGGGCGACCCGGCTGACCTCGCCGATCTCGTTGCGCGCTGCGGCGGGATCGCGCTCGAGCAGGCGTCCGGCCAGGTCGGATTTCAACGCCACCAGCGACAGCGTGTGGCCGAGCAGGTCGTGCAGGTCGCGGCCGATGCGTTCGCGTTCGGCCAGCGCGGCCAGGCGACGCACTTCGTCGTGCGAAAGCTTCAATGCGGAATCGCGCTCGCGGTTGAGGCGCTCGACCATCACGATCACGCCGATGATCGCGGTCACCGTAGGCATCCACACCAGCGCCTGCCACGGATAGCCGATATAGCGCGCATAACTGATCAGGATCACGTTCAACACGGCGATCGTGCCGAGGTAGCGCAGGATCGAACGCGAGCGCCGCGGCTGCAGCATCACGCAACCGAACACGAAGTAGCTCAGGCCGGACGGATACCAGGGCAGCAGGGCCAGGCACAACGCCACCATCGACAACGCGGCCAGGTGGGCGCGACGCGGGGAGGCGAACACGCTGGTCGCATACGCCAACAGGAACAGCGGATACGACACCAGGGTCAGTCCCAGCCACGTCCAGCTGAAACCGAAGGCACCGCCGGACAGCGCCGGCGTCAGGAACACCCAGACCGACCACACCAGGTGGATGAAGTTGGTCCACGGCGAGCGCCCCAGCCGCAACTCGTGCGCGGCCACCGAGTCCGGTGCGGCTTGCAGCCAGCGCGGCAGGGCAGGACGCTTCACGTGGCGCTCCGATGGCAGGCTGCGCGGATCATGGCACGCTCATTCGGTCGCGGACAGGCGGCGCTGCGCCAGCACGAAGAACAGCACGGTGATCCCGATCAGCACGCCCACGTGCATCCCGATCGGCTGGCCCATGTCGAAACCGACGACCTTCAGCGCGAGCTGCCCCAGGTGGTACGCCGGCCATGCGGGCGCGATGGTGGAGAGGATGCCGGGCAGCATCGTCAGCGGCAGCCACAGCCCGGACAGGAAGGCCATCGGCAGGTACAGCATGTTGAGCAGCGCCGGCGCCGCATTGCCGCCGACCAGCGAACCCACGTACAGGCCGATCGCGCAGAACGGCAGCACGCCGAGGACGTTGATCACGAACAGGCGGATCCACTGCGACGGCTCCAGCGTCACCCCGGCCACGGTCGCGGCGATGACTGCCAATACCAGCGAGATGATCGCGGCGAACAGCATCGCCATCACCATCTTCGCCACCAGCAATGCGCCAGGCGGCACCGGCAACGCGCGCTTGAGCCGCAGCAGGCCTTTCTCGCGATCCACCGCGATGGTCACGCCGAACCCGAACAGGCCGGCGCCGATGACGCCGAACGCGCCGTAGGTGGCAAGGAGGTAGCGCGATGCGCCGCCGGTTCCCTTGTCGAGGACCACGCCGAACAACAGGTAGAACAGCACCGGGAAGCCGATCACCGGCAGGCAGAAGGCCGGCTCGCGGACCATGCGCAGGAACTCGCATCTCGCTTCCTGCAGGTAGCTGCGCCACGGCGAATACGCGGGATCCTGGACGATGGCGGACATCACGCGGCTTCCTTCTGTTGGGCGGTCGTGTCGTCGTTGTTGCGGGTGAGTTCGAGGAAGGCGTCGGCCAGACCGGCGCGCTGCACTTCGAGTTCGTGCAGGTCCGGATCGGCATCGAGCAGGCGACGCACCACCGGTTCGGCGGCGTCGGCGACGATGCGCAGGTACTCGCCATCGCGCACCGCCTCGCGCACGCCGGGCCAACGCGCGGCTTGGTCGGCATCGACCGAGGTGATGCAACGCACGCGGCGCTGCGAGACATGCGCGCGGATCTCGCGCACGCTGCCTTCGGCGACCAGCTTGCCGCGATCAAGCACGACCACGCGATCGGACAGCGCCTCGGCTTCTTCCAGGTAGTGGGTGGTCAGCAACACGCCGCTGCCCTGCGCGACCAGCTCGCGGATCGCCTGCCACAGCTTCTGCCGCGCATCGATATCGAGGCCGGTGGTGGGTTCGTCGAGGAATAGCAGCCGTGGTCGACCACAAACCGCGATGGCGAATTGCACACGCCGCTGCTGGCCGCCGGACAATTTGCCGTAGCGGCGATCCAGCAGGCCGTCGAGGCCCGCCAGCGCCACGCAGTCGGCGATGCTGCGCGCGTCCGGGTAATAGCTGCGCGCCTGCTCCAGCAATTCGCCGACGCGCAGGCGTTCCGGCAGGCCGGCGGTCTGCAGCATCACCCCGATCCGCCGGCGCGCGGCGAGCTCGCGCGGATCCTGGCCGAACAGTTCGACGCTGCCGCTGTCCGCGCGCAGCAGGCCAAGCAACAGGCCGATCGCGGTGGTCTTGCCGGCGCCGTTGGCGCCCAGCAGCGAGGTCACCTGGCCGCCATGCAGCGACAGGTCCAGCCCGTCGAGCGCGCGCACCTTGCCGTAGGACTTGCCTGCCTGTCGCAGCTGCGCCAGGACCTCGTCGTTGCCGTGCATCGCGCCTCTCCCGTCCGTCGATGCCACGCATCCTCCGCGCAACCCGTCGCCACCGGCAGTCGCGGACTTCAGGCAAACGACATGACAACCGTCAGGTGACGCATCCCCATGCAGCGCCTACGCTGCGCATCGTCACGGCATGGCACGAGCCGCACCCTGCGGTCACACTGGCCACCTCTTCCCATCCACCACGACAGTCCATGAACTCTTCCGCCGACCTGCTGAAGTCGCTCAAGATCGATCGCAGCGCACCGCCGCCTCCCGCTTCCCGCAAGGGCCTGTGGATCGGTATGGCCGTGGCCGGCGTGGTGGTCGTGCTCGGCGCGGCCGGCTGGTTCGTATTCGGCCGCGATAAAGCCGTGCAGGTTGAGACGGCGAGCGCGGTCTCGCTGGCCAGTGGCGCGGGCAATGCTTCGGTGCTCGACGCCAGCGGATACGTAGTGGCGCGGCGCATGGCCACGGTCTCATCGAAGATCACGGGCCGCGTACGCGAGGTGTTGATCGAAGAAGGGCAGCGGGTTGAAGCCGGCCAGGTGATGGCAACGCTCGACCCGATCGATGCCCATGCGCAGCGTGATCTGTCGGCGTCGCAACTGGCTGCCGCGCAGAGCCAGATCGTCGGCAGCCAGGCGCAATTGAAGGAAGCCGAGGCGAATGCCGCGCGGCTTGGCGCGCTGGTCGGCCAGAAGCTGGTCTCGCGCGCGCAGTACGAACAGGCCGTGGCGCAGCGCGATGCGTTGCGTGCGCAGGTCGCCACCGCGCAGCGCAATGCGCAGGTGGCACGCAACAGCCTGGCGATCGCCAGCAATGGCGTGGACAACACCATCGTGCGTGCGCCGTTCGCGGGGGTGGTGATCGCCAAGGCCGCGCAACCCGGCGAGATCGTGTCGCCACTGTCAGCCGGTGGCGGCTTCACCCGCACCGGCATCGGCACCATCGTCGACATGGATTCGCTGGAAGTCGAAGTGGACGTCGGCGAGGCCTACATCGGCAGGGTGAAGCCGAAGATGCCGGTGGAGGCGACCCTGAATTCCTACCCGGACTGGAAGATCCCGGCCGAGGTGATCGCGATCATCCCCACCGCCGACCGTGGCAAAGCGACGGTCAAGGTGCGGGTGGCACTGAAAGCGCGCGACGGGCGCATCGTCCCCGACATGGGCGTAACCGTGAGTTTCCTGGAAAAGGCCGCGGATGCGAACGCCGAACCGAAGCGCGGCGTGCGCGTGCCGGCCAGCGCGGTCATCCAGCGCGATGGCGGCGACGCCATCTTCGTGGTCGGCAGCGAGGACACGGTCGAATTGCGCAAGGTGCAGGCCAGCGGCGCAGTGGGTGAAAACCGCGAGGTCGGCGCCGGAGTGGCACCGGGCGAAACCGTCGTGGTCGCGCCACCCGCCGGGCTGGCCGACGGCGATCGCATCACCACCGCCACCGAATGATCGCGACCCAATGACTACCCGGATGGCGCGACCAATGCCATCCACACCCGAACCACCGACCCGACACTCATCGACGAGGCAGCCATGGCATCCCTGGTATCGATCCGCAACCTGACCAAGACCTACCAGCGCGGACCCGAGAAGGTCGAAGTGCTGCACGGTATCGACCTCGATATCGCCGAGGGCGACTTCGTCGCGCTGATGGGTCCGTCCGGCTCCGGCAAGACCACGTTGCTCAACCTGATCGGCGGCCTGGACTCGCCCACCGCCGGCAGCATCGAAGTGGCCGGCCAGCGCATCGACCAGCTCGGCGGCGGCCAGTTGGCGCAATGGCGCAGCCAACACGTCGGCTACGTCTTCCAGTTCTACAACCTGATGCCCGCGCTGACCGCGCAGAAGAACGTCGAGCTGCCGCTGCTGCTGACCCGTCTCTCCGGCGCTCAGCGCAAGCGCAATGCCCAGGTGGCTCTGCAGCTGGTGGGCTTGTCCGACCGCGTCACCCACAAGCCCGCCGAGTTGTCCGGTGGCCAGCAGCAGCGCGTGGCGATCGCCCGCGCGATCGTCTCTGACCCGACTCTGCTGATCTGCGACGAACCCACCGGCGACCTGGATCGGCAGTCAGCGGAGGACATCCTGGGCCTGTTGCAAACGCTCAACCGGGAGCATGGCAAGACGATCGTGATGGTCACCCATGATCCCAAGGCGGCCGAATACGCCAGCCATACCCTGCACCTGGACAAGGGCACATTGGTCGGCGAACACGCCGATGCCGCCTGACGCCGGCCACGGGAGCATGCGATGAAATACTTCCACCTCATCTGGGCCGCGCTGTTCCGGCGCAAGACCCGCACCTTCCTTACCCTGGCATCGATCCTGGCGGCGTTCCTGCTTTTCGGCATGCTCGACGGCATCCGCTCCACCTTCGCCTCTCTCGGCCAGAACGCGGACGGCGCGCAACGCCTGCAGACAGCGTCCCGGTTGTCGTTCATGGATAGCCTGCCGCAGTCGCTGGAAGCGCGTCTGCGCAAGGTCGACAACATCGAGGACGTGACCCACGCCAACTGGTTCGGCGGTGTCTATCAGAACCCGCGCAACCAACTGTTCACCTTCGCGGTGGCGGACAACTACCTGGACCTCTACCCGGAGATCCACGTGGCGCCGGCGGAAATGCAGGCGTGGAAAACCAATCGCACCGGCATCCTGGTGGGGCAAGCCATGATGAAGCGCTTCGGCTGGAAGGTCGGGCAAAAAATCCCGTTGCAATCGAACATCTTCCCAAACAGCGACGGCACCCTGAACTGGTCGTTCGACATCGTCGGCACGCTCACGCCGAAGGACAAGAAGCAGGCCGGCTTCTTCGATGCGCTGATCCTGATGCACTACAAGTATTTCGAAGAATCCACGCCCTACGTGGATGGCGACGTGGGCTGGTACATCAGTCGCGTGTCCGACGTGAACCGCAGCGACGCAGCAGCCAAGGCGATCGACGCCCTCTCGATGAACTCGCCGCACGAAACCAAGACCATGAACGAGCAGGCGGCATTCGCCTCCCAGCTCAAGCAGATGGCAGACATCGGCCTGATCGTTGGTTCGATCATGGGCGCGGTGTTCTTCACCTTGGTGCTGCTGACCGGCAACACCATGGCGCAGGCCGTGCGCGAACGCACTTCGGAGCTGGCCGTGCTCAAGACCATTGGCTTCAGCAGCAACAGCGTATTGGGCATGGTGTTGGCCGAGTCGGTGGTGCTGGTGCTGATCGGCGGCGTGCTGGGCCTGGCCCTTGCCACGGTGATGGCCCCCATCGTGGGCGTCGCCAGCAACGGAGCCATCAACCTGCCGGCGATCGGATGGCGCAGTTGGTCGCTGGGCTTGGCGCTGATGGTCGCGATCGGCCTGCTGGTCGGCGCGCTGCCCGCGATCCGCGCGATGCGCCTGAACATCGTCGATGCCCTCGCGGGCCGTTGAGGGGAACGACATGAAGAAGATGAAATCACTGCTACTCGGCGTCGGCCTGGTCCTGCTGCTGGCAGCACTGCTGGCCACATGGATCGTGCTGCCCTGGCCGGCGTTGCTCGGCGCGGCTGTGTTGTTCGCACTGTGGATGGCGTTCACCCGCAGTGGACGCCAAGCCACGTCTGTCACCCAAGTCGGCATCAGCACCCTGTCGCAACGCATCGGCGCATCGTCGGTGGTGGTCATCGGCATCGCCGGCGTGGTGGGCGTGCTGGTCGCGCTGTTGGCGATGGGCGAAGGCTACCGGCAAACGGTCAGCGCCAGTGGCAGCGAGGACACTGCCATCGTGCTGCGTGGCGGCTCTTCGGCGGAACTGGGCTCGGTGCTGTCGCGCGAGCAGATCGAAGCCATCAGCCGCGCACCCCAGATCACCCGAGATGGGCAAGGCAGGCCCCTTGCATCCGCAGAGCTTCTCGTGGCTGCCACCGTTCCGCTCAGAGAGAGCAAGGACGATGGCAACGTGAGCCTGCGCGGCGTCGGCGACATGGCGTTCGCGGTACGTCCCGGCTTGAAATTGGTGGAAGGCCGCAGCTTCCAGCCCGGACGACGCGAGCTCGTGGTGGGCACTGGCGCGCAACGCCAATTCGCCGGCATGTCGGTCGGCAAGCAGGTCCGGCTGGGCAACCAGGCGTGGACCGTGGTTGGCATCTTCGATTCCCGGGACTCCACGGCTTCGGAAATGTGGGCTGATGCCGAGGTCGTGTCGGCGACCTACCGCCGTGGCAGCGGCCGCGCCGCCGTGTACGCGAAGTTGGCGAACGCGAAGGAGTTCAAGGCATTCAAGGCGACCCTGGCGGCGGATCCGCGCCTGCAGGTCGAAGCCGACACCACGCTGAGCTATTTCAGCAAGCAATCCGAAGGTTTGACCAAGGTGCTGCGCATCATCGGCATCGTGGTGGGTTCAATCATGGCGATCGGTGCGGTGTTCGGCGCGCTGAACACCATGTTCGCCACCGTTGCCTCTCGCGCACGCGAGATCGCCACCCTGCGTGCGATCGGCTTCCGCGGCATGCCGGTGGTGATCGCGGTGATGCTGGAGACGATGCTGCTGGCCCTGCTCGGCGGCTTGCTTGGCGGCATCGTGGCCTGGCTGGCCTTCAACGGCTATACCGCCTCGACGCTGGCTGGAGGCACATCCCAGCTAAGCTTCGAGTTCAAGGTCAGCCCCGCGCTACTGTGGGAAGGGCTGAAGTGGGCACTGGCCATTGGCTTCATCGGCGGCCTGTTCCCGGCCCTGCGAGCGGCCAGCCTGCCGGTGACGGACGCCCTGCGCGGCGCCTGATCACCGCGCCATCGCGATGACAGGCGGGAAAGGCTGAACAGCCGCCGCCTGTCATCGCACTGTCATGCCAGTGCGGTAGATGCGCGGTTCGGCGACGCCTACCCTGCGCGACCCCCATCATCCGGATTGCGCAGATGCGTCGCGTGTTGCTCCTCCTCTGCGCCTGCCTGTTGCTGGCGGGCTTTGCATGGCCCGACGCCGCCGACATGCTCGGCAAGCGCCTGGTCGCGCCCGGCGGCACCTCGCCGATCCTGCCGACGGCGCGCATCGAAGCCAGCATCGCGCGGCTGCCGCATCGGCAAGGCTGGGTGACCTCCGCTGCCGGCGTGAGGCTGTTCTGGCGCAGCTTCGATCCCGGCGACTACCGCCTCGACTACGCCTATCGCCCGGATGGCAGCCAGCGCGGGCGCATGCAGTTCGACCTCGATGCGAACACGCCGATCGCCTACCAGGGCGCGCCGCGCGGCACGGTGGTCTTGCTGCACGGCTGGATGATGGATGGCGGTTCGCTGCTGCCGTGGTCGCTGCAACTCGCACAGGCCGGCTACCGCACGATCAGCATCGACCTGCGCAACCACGGGCGCTCCGGCGCGGCACCGTCGGGCTACGGCCTGCGCGAGGCGCGCGACGTGGCCGATGCGATTGCGGCGCTGCGCGCGCGCGGCGAAGTCGTCGGCCCGCTGCACCTGATGGGCGTGTCCTATGGCGCGGCGACCGCGATTTTCAGCGCGCGCGAACTCGGCGCGCAGGTCGACAACGTCATCGCCATCGAATCGTTCGACAACGCTGGCGGTGCGATCCGCGACATGGTGCCGCACATGCTGGCGAAGCCGCCGGAGACCGTGGCCCAGCGCGTCACCCATCGCCTGCTGCGCCTGCAGATGGACGACGGCGCGCTAGAGCGCGCGATCGCCTCCGCCAGCGACACGCTGCAGTTGAAGCTGGATCGCGTGGACGTCGGCGCGGCGCTCGCGCAGGTGCCATCCTGCGTCCTGCTGTTGCACGGGCGCGAGGACCAGCACGTGCCGGTCGCGCATGGACGCGCACTCGCCGACGCCGCGCCGCGCGCGCATTACATCGAGGTCGCCGGAGAGGACCACATCAGCCTGCCAATGCGGCTGGACCTGCTGGCGCCGACGGTGATCGACTGGCTGGACAACGCCGATCCGGCGCGCAGGTTCTGTCCGCCACCCCTGGCGTTGGCGCAGCCGCGACACGCCAGCCACGCCTGATCCTGGCGTCAGGCGGGTGCGAGCCTGGCGCGACGTGCGCGCAGCAGGCCATCGGCGGCATACAGGGCCAACGCGAACCAGATGAAGGCGAAGCCGACCGCACGTTCGCGGCCGAACGGCTCGTGCAGGACCAGCACGCCGACCAGCAGCTGCAGCGTCGGCGAGATGTATTGCAGCAGGCCCACCAGCGAATACGGAATGCGCTGCACCGCGGCGGCAAAGCCGATCAATGGCAGCGAGGTGAGCACGCCGCCGAACATCAGCAGGCCGAGCACGCCCCAGCCCCAAGCGGGCGCATCGGCATGCGCCAGCAGGTGGCCCTGGTTGTTGGCCTCGGTCCACGTGAGATACGCGAGCGCAGGCAACAACAGCCACAGGCTCTCCACGCCCAGTCCGCGTACCGGCGGCACGCCCAGCAGCTTGCGCACCAGGCCGTAGATGCCGAACGACGCCGCCAGCGCCAGCGCGATCCACGGGAAGCTGCCGTAGCTCACTGTGAGCCAGAGCACGCCGATGGTGGCGATGCCGACCGACGTCCATTGCATGCGGTTGAGCCGCTCTTTCAGCACCACCACGCCCAGCACCACGCTGAGCAACGGATTGATGAAATACCCCAGCGCCGATTCCACCACGTGGCCGGCATTCACCGCCCAGATGTACAGGCCCCAGTTGAACGCGATCAACGCGCCGCTCAATGCCAGCATGCTGGCGGCATGCGGCCGCGACAGGGTTTCCCGCAACCAGCCGCGCCCGTACTTGAAGCCCAGCCAGCCGCAGACCAGCAGGGCGCTCCAGACCACGCGGTGGGCCATGATCTGCATCGCCGGCACCGCCTTGAGCAAGTGCCAGTACAAGGGCATCAGCCCCCAGGCGACGTAGGCCGCGATCGCGATCCAGACGCCACGACGATCGAGCGCTTCCGTGCTCATGCAGGCTTCGGCTTGGCCGCCTTGGCGAAGGTGATCGCCACCACACCCAGCAGGATCACGCCCATCGCCGCCAGTTCATGGCCGCCGAAGCGTTCACCGGCCAGCCATGCACCCAGCGCGACCGCGATCGCCGGATTGATGTAGGCATAGCTGCTCGCCAGCGCCGGGCGCACGTGGTGCAGCAACCAGATGTACGAGGAGAAGCCGATGATCGAGCCGAACACGATCAGGTACGCGAAGGCCGCCATCCCGTGGGCGCTCGGCATGCCGTCGAAACGTTCGCCGATGCAGGCACCGACGATGCACATCGCCACGCCGCCGCAGAGCATCTGCGCGGCCGAGGACATGAAGGGCGACGGCAGGTCGCGACCTCGGCTCCACACCGAGCCGAACGACCAGGAAAGCGATGCGACGAGCAACGCGACCAGGCCCACCGGCGACGCCGTGAGGCTGCTGTCCGCATTGAGCCAGAGCACGCCCAGGAAGCCGATGCCGATGCCGATCCATTCCATCCTGCCCGGCTTGTCCCCGCGCATCGCCGAGAAGATGCCGATCCACAACGGTGCCGACGCGACCGCCACCGCGGTCATCCCCGAGGACACGGTCTGTTCGGCCATGTTGACCATGCCGTTGCCGAGCAGCATCAGCAGCAGGCCCATGACGGCCGCATTGCGCCATTGCGGGCGCGTCGGGGCGGGTACGCCGCGCCAGCGCAGGAAGGCATACATCAGGCTGCCGGCGATGACGAAGCGGATCCCGCCCAGCAGGAACGGCGGAAAGCCGCCTTCCAGCGCGAAGCGTATGCCGAGGTAGGTGGAGCCCCAGATGACGTAGACCGCGGCGAGCGCCAGCGCGACCCGTCCGCCGGTGGGGGTGGCGGTCGAAGAGGTGGTGTGCATGTCTGCAGGCTAACGTCGCGGCGCGGACACGGTTTGAAAATATGTGCGCGGTGGCGCAATATTTTTGCGTGACCGTTCCCGTCGTCCTCGATGCCTTCGACCATCGCCTGCTCGACCTGCTGCAGGACGATGCCGGGCGCACGCTCACGTCGCTTGGCGAGGCGGTCGGCCTGTCGGCCAGCGCGGTGCAACGGCGACTCAAGCGCTACCGTGCGAACGGTTTGCTTCGGCAGGTCGCGGTGCTGGACGCGGAGGCGTTCCCGGCGATCGTGCTGGCCGCGGTGTGGGTGACGATGGAGCGCGAGTCGGTGCGCCAGCTCAACGCGTTCTACGCACGCATCCGCGCCGCGCCGGAAGTGCAGCAGTGCTACCAGCTGGCCGGCGACTGGGACTACCTGGTGATCATGGCGACCACCAGCATGGCGGCCTATCGGGAAACCGCGGAGCGGCTGTTCAAGAGCGACGGCAACATCAAGCGCTACGAGACCCGCCTGGTCTTCGACACGGTCAAGCGCGGGCTGCAGTTGCCGACGCAGGCACCGGCCGCGAAGGGCCGGCGCAAGCGCTGAGCGATACGGCCGACCGAATCAGTCGACCCAGTGGCCCTGGGTGCGCGCTTCCGGCAACACCTGTGCCGCCAGCTTCGCGTCCTTGCCGAGCAGGCCGATCGCATCGCCCAGGATCGCCGCGGATTCGCGCAGCAACGGATCGGTGACCTTCTTCGCCGCTTCCTCGCGCGCCACCGATTCGGCCACGTTGCGCTCGTCGGCCTGCAGGCCATCGTCGGAACGCCCGTCCAGCAGCGGATCCAGGGCGATGCCGAGCTTCTTGCGCTCTTCCAGCCGCTGCTTGCGCTGGGCGTCGAACTTGTCGCGCTCGGCGCGGCGCTCGGCCTCGTTGAGCGAGATCGACTTCTTCGCCGCTTCCTCGCGGAAGGTGCGCACGTCGTCGACCCACCACTGGAACTCGACGTCCTTGGCGGAGCGCGCCTGGTGGCGCGCGTCCAGCTGGCCGAGCAGCGGGGCGAAGTTGCCGTACTGCACGTGTGGCTCGGCGGCGATGCGCCGCCACGGCAGCGCGTTGTCGTAGGTGCTCTCGCCGTATTCGCCGGCATCGACGCTGGTCGGGAAGCTCACATCCGGCACCACGCCCTTGTTCTGCGTGCTGCTGCCGCCGGGACGGAAGAACTGGGCGATGGTCAGCTTGACTTGGCCGAAGCGCGCTTCCTCGTTGGCCGGCCAGCGGTCGAGGTCGACCATGTTCTGCACGGTGCCCTTGCCGAAACTGGTCTCGCCGATGATCAAGCCGCGCCCATAGTCCTGGATCGCGCCCGCGACGATCTCCGACGCCGATGCCGAACCGCGGTTGATCAACACCGCCAACGGCCCGTCCCAGGACACGCCGGGCTTGCGGTCGCTGTTGACCTGCACGCGGCCACCGGACTCGCGCACCTGCACCACCGGGCCCTTGTCGATGAACAGACCGGTGAGTTCCACCGCCTCGTCCAGCGAACCACCGCCGTTGCCGCGCAGGTCGAGCACCACGCCATCCATCTTCTGCGCGCGGAACTCACCGAGCATGCGCGCCACGTCCTTGCTGGCCGACGCGTAACTGTCGTCGTTGCGGCGGCGTGCCTCGAAGTCCTGGTAGAAGCCGGGCAGCTTGATCACGCCGATCCGGCGCGCCGGCTGGCCATTGGCCGCTGGCAGGGTGATCGTCTCGGCCTTGGCGCGCGCGTCTTCCAGGCGCACCTTGGCGCGGGTCAGCACCAGCCGGGTCGGCTTGCTGTCCATCGGCGCCTCGGCGGACACCACGTCCAGCCGCACCTGCGTACTGGCGGTTCCTCGGATCAGTTCGACTGCGTCGTCGGTGCGCCAGCCCACCACGTCCTTCATTTCGCCGGAACTGCCCTGCCCCACGCCGACGATGCGGTCGCCCGGCTTCAACTTGCCGCTGATCATCGCCGGACCGCCGGGCACCAGTTCGCGGATCACGATCACGTCGTCCTGCTTGAACAGCACCGCACCGATTCCCTCCAGCGAGTTGGAGATCTGCATGGTGAAGTTTTCGGCGTTGCGCGGGGTCAGGTAATCGGTATGCGGGTCGATAGCGCCCGCATAGGCATTGATGAAGGTCTGGAAGACTTCCTCGCCCTTGAGCTCATTGACGCTGGAAAGCAGGTTCGCGTAACGCTTGTCCAGCGTCTTGCGGATCTCCTCGGGCTTCTTGCCGGCCAGCTTCAGTCGCAGCCAGTCGTTCCTGACCGACTTGGTCCACAACGCGTCCAGTTCGGCATCGCTGGCCGCCCACGGCGCATCTTCGCGATCGAAGGCATAGCGTTCGTTTGCGCTGAAATCGAACTCGCCCTTGAGCAGCTTGCGTGCATGGCCGATGCGCTGGTCGACTCGCTGGCGGTAGAGCGCGAAGATCGCCCAACCGGGTTCGACCTGGCCGCCCTTGATCGCATCGTCCAGGGTCGTTGCATAACGGTTGAAGCTTGCGACGTCCTGCGCGGTGAGGAAGACCTTGCCCGGATCCAGCGTTTCCAGGAAGCGCTTGAGTATTTCCTGCGACAACGCATCGTCCAGCGCGCGCGGCTGGTAGGCATAACGGCTGTCCGACAGCAGCCCGTAGACCAGGCGCGCGGTGGTGGCCTGGTCGGCAGTCGGCGCGGACGGCAACACCGCGGCATCGCCGCCGGAGCGGGCGAGCAGGGCGAGCGGCGCGGCCAGGGCCAGACCGAGGGACAGGGCGAGCAGGGTGCGATTGGACGTCATCGAGGGGTTCCGCGGCGTGGGGTGCCGTCGTTGCAGGGTGCGCTGGGTTGCGACCGCGGCACAGTGCCGGAAGTTCGGCCCGCCGAGGTTCGATCCCACTGTAACGGGCCTGCGCGAGGCTGTGTGAACGGATACGGGCATGGCCGCGATCCGGCGGATTCACCGCTTCGACGCGAGAACATCCGCCATTACCGCCGCCGCTTCATGCAGTTCGGCGGCATCCTCTCCCTTCGGGCCTGCAACGGGTCGCCGCGCCTCGGATTGCCGCGCTTGTTCATCCCATGTGACCCGGTTCCGTTCATGCACCGCCTGCTCGGCAAGCTTGCGATCACGCCATCGCTGGAAATCACCCGGTTGCCCGGCACGCTTGCGATGCGCCGCAACCAGATCGGCCACGCCATCCGGCGGACCTTCTCGACGCGACACACCGGCAACGGGCGGAATCCGGCGTGCCGGCTTGGCCGCCCCTGCGCCGGTAAGGAATTCGATGTCGGGGGCGACACCCGGCTCCAGGTTGTCGCCATTAGGCCGGAACGCTTCCGCGATGGTCAGCTTGAGCATGCCGAAACGTGGACGATCGTCCCCATTCAGAGGGCGGTCCAGGTCAAGCATGTTCTGGATCGTGCCGCGACCGTAGGTGCGCTGGCCGATGATCAGCCCGCGGCGGTGATCCTGGATCGCCGCCGCGAACATTTCCGCGCCCGCTGCGGTCCCCGTGTCCACCAGCACCACAAGCGGGCCAGCCCAGGCGTTGCCGGGTTTGTCGCGTTCAAGACTGACGCGACCGCCGGCTTCGCGGATTTGCAGGATCTCAACCCCGGGAAGGAACAGGTCCGCCAGCGCGACGACTTCCGTCAATGCGCCACCTTCGTTGCCACGCAAATCGATGACGAGTCCCTCGGCGCCTTCAGCGCCCAGTTCGCCGAGCATGCGCTCCACGTCCCTGCTGACCGATGCATAGCCGGCAGGATTCTTCCGCTTGCCCTCGTAATCCATGTACAGGCTGTTCGGACGGATCACGCCGATCTTGCGGCCGTCGACCAGGATCATCGATTTCTCGGCCTGCGACTTCACGGCGTCGCGCACCAGGGCCACCGTCCTTGCCGCCCCCTGCGCCGGCAGCAACTGCAGCCGCACCGTGCTCCCCTGCTTGCCGCGCAACCTGCGGGCGATCTCGTCGAATGGCAGGCCGGCAACGTCCTCGAGTGCCGCTTCGCCTTCCGCGATCGCCAGCAAGCGCTCGCCCAATCCGGGCCCGCCGTCCGCCTGCGCCGGCCCTTCTGGCGCGAGGTACGAGACCTCCGGATACGGGCCGCGCTGCACCAGGCCCAAGCCGATACCGGCGCTCATCAAATCCGACCAATCCATCGACTTGCCGGGTCGGTAGTAGGCATTCCCTCCGTCGGCGACCCTCGCGGACGCGTCGAGGAACGTTTCCACCACCATCCACTCGGTCATGCCGGCGATGCGACGCGCCATGGCTGCATAGCGATCATCGAGCAAGCGGCCGATCTGCGACCGCTTGCGTCCTGCCATCTTCAATTCCAGTGCATCGTGGCGAACCAGGTCACGCCATAGCGCATCCAGCGCCGCGTGGTCGCTGGCGCGCTCCACCCGCGCACGATCGGGTTGCCAGCTACCCGGGCCTTCGACACCGGACGGGTCGGCCAGGATCTTCTTCGCAAACGACGCGCGCTCGTCTGCCGCCTTGCGCAACATCGCGAAGATCGCAAACGCAGGCGCGAGGTCGCCGCGCGTGA
>JAVWUU010000021.1:0-27035 GCA_036666995.1 Thermomonas sp. | reverse complement strand
ATGATCTTGGTCTGCGCCGCACCACCCACGCGCGACACCGAGATACCGGCGTTCACGGCCGGGCGGATGCCGGCGTTGAACAGGTCGGTTTCCAGGAAGATCTGGCCGTCGGTGATCGAGATCACGTTGGTCGGCACGAACGCCGAAACGTCGCCCGCCTGGGTCTCGATGATCGGCAGCGCGGTCAGCGAGCCGGTCTTGCCCTTCACCGCACCGTTGGTGAACTTCTCGACGTACTCCTCGGAGACGCGCGCGGCGCGTTCCAGCAGGCGGGAGTGGAGATAGAACACGTCGCCCGGATACGCTTCGCGACCCGGCGGGCGGCGCAGCAGCAGCGAGATCTGGCGGTAGGCCACGGCTTGCTTGGACAGATCGTCGTAGATGATCAGCGCGTCTTCGCCGCGGTCACGGAAGTACTCACCCATGGTGCAACCGGCGTACGGCGCGATGTACTGCATCGCGGCCGACTCGGAGGCCGACGCGGCGACCACCGTGGTGTACGCCAGCGCGCCGTTCTCTTCGAGCTTGCGGACGATGTTGGCGATGGTCGAGTTCTTCTGGCCGATCGCCACGTAGATGCACTTAATGCCGCTGTGCTTCTGGTTGATGATCGCGTCGATCGCCAACGCGGTCTTGCCGGTCTGGCGGTCGCCGATGACCAGCTCGCGCTGGCCGCGGCCGATCGGGATCATGCTGTCGACCGACTTGTAGCCGGTCTGCACCGGCTGGCTGACCGACTTGCGCCAGATCACGCCCGGGGCGATGGTTTCCACCGGTGCGCTGACCTTGGCGTCGATCGGACCCTTGCCGTCGATCGCCTCGCCCAGCGCGTTGACCACGCGGCCCAGCATTTCCGGACCGGTCGGCACCGAGAGGATCTGGCCGGTGGTCTTGGCGGTGTCGCCTTCGCGCAGATGCTTGTAGTCGCCCAGCACCACAGCGCCGACCGAGTCGCGCTCCAGGTTCAGCGCCAGCGCGAACGTGCTGTTCGGCAGTTCGATCATTTCGCCCTGCATCACGTCGGCCAGGCCGTGGACGCGCACGATGCCGTCGGACACCGAGGTCACGGTGCCTTCGTTGCGCGCTTCCGCGGAAAGCTTGACCTTCTCGATGCGGGTCTTGATCAGTTCGCTGATTTCGGACGGGTTGAGCGTGGTGGTGGCCATCTTGGTTTCCTTGGTGCCCGCGTTGCCGCTGGCAAGATTCAAATTAGTGTTCGCAACAATCGGATCAGTGCGCCAGCGCGGCCTGCAGGCGGCCCAGCTTGCCCTTCAGCGAACCGTCGATGACGACGTCGCCGGCATCGATCACCGCGCCGCCGATCAGGCTTTCGTCCACCGAGGTCTCGACCTCGACCTCGCGGCCGAAGCGCTTCTTCAACGCAGCCTTGATCGTGTCCAGCTCGGCGGCGGGCATGGCGACTGCGGAGGTCACCTTCGCCTTCACCACGCGCTCGGCTTCGAAGCGCAGCTCGTCGAACATGCCGGCGATTTCCGGCAGCAGCGGCAGGCGGCGGTTCTCGAACAGCAAGCCGAGGAAATTGCCGAACGTTTCGTCCGCACGGCTTTCCTGTTCGGAGCCTGGCGCGAGCAATGTGACGGCGTCGGCCTGGATCAGCCCCGGGTTGCCGAGCAACGCGGCGACCGTCGGGTCGGCGGCGACGCGGGCGGCGAACGCCAGCGCGTCCGACCATGCGGGCAGCGCAGCGGCATCGCGCGCGATCGAAAATGCGGCGCGGGCGTAGGGACGGGCGAGGGTCAGGGCCTGGCTCATCGGTCGGTCCTTACAGCTGCGCCGCCAGGTCGTCGATCAGTGCCTTGTGGGCACTGGCGTCGATCTCGCGCTTGAGCAGCTTCTCGGCACCGGACACGGCCAGCACGGAGACCTGCTTGCGCAGTTCTTCCTTGGCGCGGTTGGCGGCGGACTCGATCTCGGCCTCGGCCAACGCCTTCTGGCGGTTGCCCTCGGCGATCGCGTCGGCCTTGGCCGCATCGATCAGCTGGTTGGCGCGCTGGTGCGCCTGGTCGATGATCTCGTTGGCCTTGCTGCGCGCGGCCTTGAGCTCTTCGTTGACCTTGTCCTGCGCCTGCGCCAGGTTCTTCTGCGCGTTGTCGGCGGCGGCGAGGCCTTCGGCGATCTTCTGCTGGCGTTCTTCGATCGCCGACATCAGCGGCGGCCAGATGAACTTGACGGTGAACCAGATGAGGATCGCGAACGTGATCATCTGGCCCAGCAATGTCATGAAGGTCGGATTCATGTCGTACCTTGCGTGTCGAACGGGCGGCGCGATGCGCTCCCGTCAGGGGCAACGCCACGGCGGCATGCCGCGGCGCTTGAATCGCCGATGCGCGCGACGATCGCCGCGCGCATCGTGTCGCACTACCGCTTAGGCGCCGGCGGCAGCCTGGACGGCGGCCAGCAGCGGGTTCGCGAACGCGAACATCATCGCCACGCCGACGCCGATCAGGAACGCCGCGTCGATCAGGCCGGCCAGCAGGAACATGCGGCCCTGCAGCATCGGGACCAGCTCCGGCTGACGTGCAGCGGATTCAAGGAACTTCGAGCCCATGACGCCGATGCCGAGGGCGGCGCCGAGCGCACCCAGGCCGACGATGATGCCGATGGCGATGGCGGTGAAGGCCTGGACGTTGGCAAGTGCTTCCATGGTGGATCTCCGGTTACTTACGAGCAGTGATGAGGTGGAATGAAACGGAAAGGGTGGAACGCGTTGATCTGGAGCAGAGAATCAGTGGTGTTCGTGCGCCATCGCCAGGTAGACGACGGTGAGCACCATGAAGATGAAGGCCTGCAGCAGGATGATCAGGATGTGGAAGATCGCCCACACCGAGTTGGCCACCAGGCCGAACGGGAAGGTGATCCACGACATGAACAGGCCAGCGATCAGCATGAAGACCAGCTCGCCCGCGTACATGTTGCCGAACAGTCGCATGCCCAGGCTGACCGGCTTGGACAGGTACTCGACCAGGTTGAGGAACAGGTTCGGGCCGGCCAGCACGATCTTGGCGAAGGTGCCGTGCGCATGGAACGGCGCAGTGAACAGCTCCTTGGTGAAGCCCCAGCCGCCCTTCGCCTTGATCGAGTAGAAGATGATCAGGAAGAACACGGTGATCGACATTGCGAACGTGGTGTTCACGTCGGCGGTCGGCACCCAGCGCAGGTAGGTGTGGTGCGCGGCTTCCTCACCGGCGACCGCGGTCACGATGCCGGCGGGCAGGTCCAGCGGCAGCAGGTCCATGGCGTTCATGAAGAACACCCAGACGAAGATGGTCAGGGCCAGCGGCGCGATGAAGCGACGGTCGCCATGGAAGGTGTCCTTGACCTGCGAGTCGACGAACTCGACCACGATCTCCACGAACGCCTGCGCCTTGGACGGCACGCCGGCGGTCGCCTTGCGCGCCTGCGTCCACAGCAGGAAGCAACCCAGCAGGCCCAGCACCAGCGCGACCATCCACGAGTCGAGGTGCAGCTTCTGGCCGGCCACGTAGACCACGTTGTGGGTCAGGTGGTGGACGATGTAACCGGTCAGGCCACCGCCGCCGGCTTCGCCGCCGCTTGGTTCCAGGGCCATGCTGTTCAGGATCGCGCCTTCCAGGATCACGTACTCGCCCTCGTCGTGCTCGGCCTTGATGCCGCGTACTTCATCGAAACTACGAATGCCGCCGCGGCTACCGCCGCACCGGCCAGCGCCGGCACTGCCGGCAACCGCCATACCGCCATCGCCAGGTACAAACCCCCGACGACCACCAGCCACTTGAGCGCGGTACCGAGCAGCAAGCGCTTCAGCGCCATGCCTGCCCCAGCCACCCCACCCCCGAATGCGCCCCGGGCCGCCAGCAGGCTGCCCAATGCCATCGCCCCGCCCCCGACCAGCGCCGCCAAGGCAGCGCGCGGCCCGAGGACCAGGCAAGCTGCGGCGGTCAGCAGCGCGGCAACGGCCTGGAAGGCCACCACCCGCAGCGCCAGCCGCCAGCCCTCGGCAGCGGAGTTCAGCGCGGACATTCCCGGGACATCATCCAGCTTGCGACGGTGCCGCAGTCAGGTTCGGCGGATCACACCAAAACCGTCCTGCGGAGCCGCAAAAGTATAACAGGCGCAAAAATGACTGGGCAACCGCCAAAGGCCCTTGCAATCCGCGGGAACCTTTCCATCGCAGCCCTGTCAGACCCCGTGCGCCGCCCCTCCTCGTCAGCTCCGGGCGCGGCGCCCGAAGCCCCGGCCGCACGCCGGGGCTTCTTTTTGGACTTTTCCCCTCTCCCCTCGCGGGAGAGGGTGGCCGAAGGCCGGGAAAGGGTATCGCCGGCCCGCCCCTCTCCCGATGCATTGCGCGCATCGACCTCTCCCGCCAAGGGGAGAGGTGAAGAACGAGGGACTTACTTCTTGCGCGGGATATAGAGGTCGGTGATCGTGCCGTCGTAGACCTCGGCGGCCATGCCGACTGATTCGCTCAGGGTCGGATGCGGATGAATGGTGTGGCCGATGTCCTCGACCTCGCAGCCCATCTCGATCGCCAGGGCGATCTCGGCGATCAGCTCGCCCGCGTGCACACCGACGATGCCGCCGCCAATGATGCGATGTGTGGCTTCGTCGAACACCAGTTTGGTGAAGCCCTCGGTGCGCGACAGGCCGATGGCGCGACCACTGGCCGCCCACGGGAACTTGCCGACGCCGACCTTGAGGCCCTTGGCCTTCGCCTCGGTTTCGGTGACGCCGACCCAGGCGATTTCCGGATCGGTGTAGGCCACGCTCGGGATCACCCGCGCCACCCATTCCTTCTTCTCGCCGGCGGCGACTTCCGCCGCGAGCCTGCCCTCATGCGTCGCCTTGTGGGCGAGCATCGGCTGCCCGACCAGGTCGCCGATCGCGAAGATGTGCGGCACGTTGGTGCGCATCTGCCGGTCGACCTCGATGAAGCCGCGCTCGGTCACTGCCACGCCGGCCTTGCCCGCATCGAGCTTGCCGCCGTTGGGCGCACGCCCCACCGAGACCAGCACGCGGTCATAGAGCTTGCCCTCGGGGATGCTCTCGCCCTCGAAGGCGACCTCGATGCCCTTCTTGCCGGCCTTGGCCTCGACCACCTTGGTCTTGAGATGCACGGCGACGCCCTGCTTCTTCAGGCGGTCCGCGAGCGGCTTGACCAGGTCGAGATCCGCACCCGGCATCAGCTGCGGCATGAATTCGACGACGGTGACTTCGCTGCCCAGCGCGCGATACACCGTGGCCATTTCCAGGCCGATGATGCCGCCGCCGACGACAAGCAATTTCTTCGGCACGTCGGCCAGGTTCAATGCATCGGTCGAATCCATCACCCGCGCGTCGTCCCACGGGAACGACGGCAGCTTCACCGGCTGCGAGCCGGCGGCGATGATGCAATTCGCGAAGCGCAGCACCTGCGCCTTGCCGTCATCGCCGACGATCTCGAGTTCGTTCGCGGACAGGAATTTCGCAGTGCCCTGGACCACGCGCACCTTGCGCTGCTTCGCCATGCCGGACAGGCCCTTGGTGAGCTGGCCGACGACTTTTTCCTTGTAGCCGCGCAACGTGTCGATGTTGATCTTGGGCGTGCCGAAATCGACGCCGAAATCGCTGGCATGCGCAGCCTGGTCGATCACATCCGCCGCGTGCAGCAACGCCTTGGACGGGATGCAGCCGACATTGAGGCAGACGCCGCCGAGGCTGGCGTAGCGCTCGATCAGCACGGTGTCCACGCCGAGGTCGGCGCTGCGGAATGCGGCGGTGTAACCACCGGGGCCAGCACCCAGCACGACCGTGGCGCATTCGATGTCGGCCGCACGGCCGGATGACGATGCGGCCTGCGGTACCGGAGCTTTCGGCGCGTCTGTCTTGATCGGCGCAGCGGGCGCGCTGGCGACCGCAGCAGGCGCTGCAGCCTCGGCCTTGCCCGGCACGGGAGCAGCAACGGACCCGGCGCTCTCGATCACCGCGATCACCGCGCCTTCCGACACCGCATCGCCCAGCTTCACCTTCAGCGCCTTGATCACGCCATCGGCGATCGCCGGCACTTCCATGGTGGCCTTGTCGGATTCCAGGGTGACCAGGCCCTGGTCCTTCTTCACCGTGTCGCCGACCGTCACCAGGATCTCGATGACCGGGACGTCGCCGTGGCTGCCGATGTCCGGGACCTTGCTTTCGATGTCTGCCATGACCAGCCCCTTACAGCACGGCCCGACGGAGGTCGGCCAGCAGTTGTGCGAGATAGGCGGTGAAGCGCGCGGCGGCGGCGCCGTCGATCACCCGGTGGTCGTAGCTGAGCGACAGCGGCACGATCAGGCGCGGCTGGAAGGCCTTGCCATCCCACACCGGCTTGGTCTCCGACTTCGACACGCCCAGGATCGCGACTTCCGGCGCATTGATGATCGGCGTGAACGAGGTGCCGCCGATCCCGCCCAGCGAGCTGATGGTGAAACAGCCGCCCTGCATCTGCTCCGGCTTCAGCTTGCCGTCGCGCGCGGCGGCGGCCAGTTCGCCCATCTCGACGGCGATCTGCATCACGCCCTTCTTGTCAGCGTCGCGCAACACCGGCACCACCAGCCCGTTCGGCGTGTCCGCCGCGAAGCCGATGTTGTAATACTGCTTGAGCACCAGGTTGTCGCCGTCCAGCGACGCATTGAAATTCGGGTATTTCTTCAGCGCGGCCACGCTGGCCTTGATCATGAACGCGAGCATGGTGACCTTGCCGGCCTTGCCCGCGGCGATCGCCTTGGCGTTCTCGTTATTGAGCGCGACGCGCAGGTCTTCCAGGTCGGTGATGTCGGCATCGTCGAACTGGGTGACGTGCGGGATCATCGCCCAGTTGCGCGCCAAGTTGGCGCCGGAAATCTTCTGGATGCGCGACAGCGGCTTGCTTTCGATCTCGCCGAACTTGGCGAAGTCGACCTTCGGCCACGGGATCAATTCGAGCCCACCGCCACCGCCGCTCGCAGCGCGCGGCGCGGCAGCCACACCACCCGCCAGCGCCGCCTTGACGAATTTCTGCACGTCTTCCTTGCCGATGCGGCCACCGCGTTCGCTGCCGGTGACCTGCATCAGGTCGACGCCGAGCTCACGCGCGAACAGGCGCACCGCCGGACTGGCGTAGGGCACCTTGTCCGGCAGCACCGCGTCGGCCTCGAAGCGGACCGGCGGCAGGCCGGCGCCCATCGGCGCGGCAGCCGCAACCGCAACCGGCGCGGGTGCGGGCGTGGCCACCGCGACCGGCTCGACCTTGGTGCCGGTTTCGGAGGCGACCGTGGTCGGCTTCGGCGCTTCGACGGGCTTCGGTGCCTCGACCGCCGGTGTAGCTGCGGGCGCAGCGGTCGATGCCGCGGCTTCGATGATCGCGACCAGCGCGCCTTCGGAGACGTTGTCGCCCAGCTTGACCTTGAGTTCCTTGATCACGCCGGCGAATGGCGACGGCACTTCCATCGTCGCCTTGTCGGACTCCAGCGTGACCAGGCCCTGGTCGACGGCGACGGTGTCGCCGACCTTGACCAGCAGTTCGATGATCGGCACGTCGCCATGTCCGCCGATATCGGGGACGCGCGCTTCCTTGAGGTCGGCCATGCCGGTCTCCGCTGTCGGGTTGGGACCGTATTGTTGGCACATCCGGCGGGCCTCGACAAACCGCACTGCGGCAATTTTCCTGATTTACCCGGCTAATTCATTTCGATGTCTCGAAATGTCTCGACACCTGCGCCTCGCGGGTTGCTTTTCCCGGAATTCATCGGGGTTTAATCAGGGATGCTCGGCCTCTGCATGCACCTTTTCGCGCCGGATCAGGTACAGGCCGCTGGCGATGATGATGGCGGCGCCGAGCCAGGTAATCGCATCCGGCAGCACCCCCCACAACGCGAGGTCGAGGGCGACACCCCAGATCAGCGCGGTGTATTCCAGCGGCGCGATCAGCGAGGCCTCGCCGAGGCGGAAGGCTTCGGTGATCGCGTACTGTCCGATCGCCCCGGCGATGCCGATCCCGCCGACGATCCACGCATGTTCGGCGCGCAGCGGCACCCAGTCCGGCCAGGCCAGCGCGCCCGCACCCAGCGCCATCAACGCCAGCAGCCAGAACGTGATCGCCTGGGTGCTGTCGGTACGCGCCAGCACGCGCACGGTGATCGCCGACACCGCGTAGCCGAGCGCCGCGACCAGCACGGCCAGGCCGGCCGTGGTGAGCACGCCTTCGCCGGTCGGGCGCAGCACCACCAGCACGCCGAGCAGGCCGACGCCGATCGCGGTCCAGCGACGCGGGCCCACGCGCTCGCCGAGGATCGGCACCGACAGCGCGGTGATCAGCAACGGGGCGACGAAGAAGATCGAGTAGGCGGTGGACAGCGGCAGTTCGCCCAGCGCGTATACGAAACTGGCCATCATCATGATGCCGAGCACGCCGCGCAGCAGGTGCAGCGGCCAGCGCACCCGCAACAACGGCCGCCAGCCGACGGTCGAAAGTGCCCAAGCCAATACCAATGGCAACGAAGAGGCACCGCGCAACGCCGCGACCTGGAACGGCGGGTAGTGCGCCGACAAGGTCTTGAGGCCCGCGTCCATCAGCGAGAACAGCAGGATCGAGACCAGCATCAGCAACATGCCGCGGCGTGCGTGGTCGTGGGTGGTGGGCGTGGCGTGCATCCGGCCAGCATGCGTTAACCTGCGCGACCCGTCACCCGCAGCCTGCCGCCATGCCGTCCTTCGACATCGTTTCCGAAGTGGATACCCACGAACTCACCAACGCCGTGGACCAGGCCAACCGCGAACTGTCCACGCGCTTCGACTTCAAGGGCGTGGAGGCGACGTTCGTCCTCGACGACAAGGTCATCTCGCAGTCCGCGCCCAGCGAATTCCAGCTGCAGCAGATGACCGACATCCTGCGCGCACGCCTGATCGCGCGGAAGATCGACGCGCGCTGCCTGGAGTTCGGCGACATCGAGACCAACCTCGCCGGCGCACGCCAGAAGGTCACCGTGAAGCAGGGCATCGAGCGCGAACTGGCCAAGAAGCTGCAGGGCGCGATGAAGGACGCCAAGCTCAAGGTCGACACCCAGATCAACGGCGACAAGCTGCGCGTCACCGGCAAGAAGCGCGACGACCTGCAGGCCGCGATGGCGCTGCTGCGCGCCGGCAATTTCGAGCAGCCGCTGCAATTCGACAACTTTCGTGATTGATCGGCTCGCGCAAGCGCTTGCCGGCCGCGACTGACGTGAACGAGACGTTCGACCCGACCGGGATCGAAGCCAGCGTCCGTCGCTGGCTGGAGCGCGCGGTGATCGGCTTGAACCTGTGCCCGTTCGCGAAGGCGGTGTACGTCAAGAACCAGGTCCGCATCGTCATCAGCGATGCCAGCACCGAGCGCGCGTTGCTGGAGGAACTGGGCGAGGAGCTCGCGCTGCTGCGCGACACGCCGGCGGATGAGGTCGACACGACGCTGCTGGTGCATCCGCAGGTGCTGGGCGATTTCCTGGACTACAACGACTTCCTCGGGGATGCCGATGCGCTGGTCGAGGCGATGCAGCTGGACGGCGTGCTGCAGGTCGCCAGCTTCCACCCGGACTACCAGTTCGCCGGCAGCGAACCCGACGATGCCGACAACCTGACCAATCGTGCGCCGTTCCCGATCCTGCACCTGCTGCGCGAAGCCAGCATCGACCGCGCGGTGGCGGCCTATCCGGATCCCGACGCGATCATCGAGCGCAACATCGCCACCGTGCGCGAACTCGGGCACGACGGCTGGGACAATCTGCTCAAACGCCCGTTCCTCGACAGCTGAGGGATCAGGCTGCGACCAGGCGCGCTTCCAGCAGGCGCTGCGCATCGCCCAGCGACGCGACAATGCGATGCCCGAGCGCACGCGCGGCATCGTCCGGCACCAGCATGTCGGGCACCTGGATTGGCGTCATGCCTGCGGCGAGCGCAGCGCGCACACCGGTCGGCGAATCCTCCAGCACCAGGCAACGCGCGGGATCGACGCCGAGCTTAGATGCGGCCAGCAGATACACATCCGGCGCGGGCTTGGGTGCTGCGACGTCGCTGCTGGTGCAGATCGCGTCGAAGTACGGTGACAGTCCCGCCGCGGCGAGCTTGCGCAGCGCCAGCGGCCGACGGGTCGAGGTCGCCACCGCGCGCGGGATGCCGCGCGCGACCAGCCAGTCGAGCAACTCGACGATGCCCGGGCGATGGTCGATGCCGGCATCCGCGACCGCGTCGTAGGCGAGCTGTGCGCGATCAAGCAGTTCGACCGTCGCCGCATCGCCGATGCGCTCGGCAAGCAGGCGGCGGCACAGGCCATCGCCGCCGCCTATCATCTGCAGCCACAAGCTGGCCGGCAGGTCGTGGCCGAGTTCGCTCGCTACCCGCGCCATGCAATCGTTGATCGCGCGCTCGCTGTCCAGCATGAGGCCGTCCATGTCGAACACCACCGCATCCGGCAGGAACGGCAGCGGCGCTATCGCAGCAACCGTCATGCGCGCTCCGCTGCAAACAGGCGTGTGCGGTCGTCGGCGTCGAGCGCGCGCCACTGCCCTTCCGGCAGGTCGCCCAGCACCATTCCGCCGACACGCTCGCGATGCAGCGCCTCGACGTGGTTGCCGATCGCCGCGAACATCCGCCGCACCTGGTGGTAACGACCTTCGTGCAGGGTCAGGCGCGCAGTGCGCGGCCCCAGCACCTCGAAACCCGCGGGCAGCAGCGGCGTGGTTTCGCTTTCCAGCATCAGCGTGCCGCTGGCGAAGGTCGCGCCCTCGTCGCCGCGCAGGTCCTCGGCCAGGGTGGCGAGGTAGACCTTCGGCAGCTTCGATTTCGGCGAAATGATCCGGTGCAGCAACTGGCCGTCGTCGGTGAACAGCAGCAGGCCGGAGGTCTCGCGGTCGAGCCGGCCGACGGTCGAAAGCGCCGGGTTGCGTTCGCGAAAGCGCGGCGGCAAGAGGTCAAACACCACGCGCCCGCGATCCTTCATCGAGCAGGTGTAGCCGACGGGCTTGTTGAGCATCAGCAGCAGGCCGGGCGGCAGATCCAGCGGCTCGCCGTCGACCCGTACGTTGTCGTGGTCGAGCGGATCGTCCGCGTACAGCACCTCGCCGGCGGCATCGGTGATGCGGCCCTCGCGGAACATCCACTGCACGTCCTTGCGGCTGCCGTAGCCGAGGTTGGCGATGTGCTTGACCAGCTTCATCGAGCGGCCTTCGTCGCTTCGACGATCTTGAAGCCCGCGTTCTGCGCCAGCGTGCAGACCTGCGCGAAACCCTCGCCCAGCGCGTGCTCGTACGGCAGGTGCCGGTTGGCGACCAGCCACAGGCGGCCGCCGGGCTTCAACGCAGTCGCGGCGGCGGCGATGAAGGCGCGGCCGATGTCGGGGCGATCGCCGCGACCCAGCGCATGGAACGGCGGGTTGCAGACGATGGCATCGAAGCGTTCGGCCACGCCGGCGGCGACATCGTGCCAGTGGAACTGCGTGGCGACCGACGCATCCGCCAGGTTGGCCCTGGCCAACGCCAGCGAGCGCGCATCCGCTTCGTACAGATCCAGCGAGGCGACGTTCGCGCAACGCGCCAGCACCTGCATCGACAGATAACCCCAGCCCGCGCCGAAGTCGGCGACGCGGCCACGCAAATCATTCGGCAGTGCGTCAGCCAACATGGCCGACGCGGCATCCACGCGATCCCAGGCGAACACGCCGGGCCGGCTCATGAAGCTGCCGTCCGGCACGTTCGGACTGATCACGTTGCGCCGCGCATCGGCTTTCGCCCATTGCGCCAGCAGCGCGGGGGCGAAGGCGCCATTCGGGCTTGTCCAGAACACACGGCAATGGTGCTTGCTGATGACGCTGAGGCCGCCCGCCAGCTGTTTCAGGTCGGCCTCGCGCGATTTCGCGCCTTCATCGTTCGCCACCGAGGCGATGACGATGCCGCCCGGCGCGACCGCCGTGCAGGCCCTGGCCAGCAGCGCGCGCGCTTCCTCGCGCTGGCGTGGCGGCAGCACCAGCACCAATGGGTATTTGCCGGCGGGCAACGCGTCTTCATCGACCAGGTCCACGCCGATCCGCTGCAGGCGGTCGGCTTCCGGCTTGAACGGCTGCGTGCAGGCAAGCCCTTGCAGTCCGCCGCGCGCGTGCAGGGCCGCGCCTTCGCGCGCGCGCAGGAACAAGGCATTTGCCGACCAGCGCAGCGCGCCCTCCGCGAACGGGTGCATCAAGGCGTCGAGGGCGATGTCGCGATGGCGTTGGGACATGCGCCAATTGTAGCGAGCCGCGGCTGCGGGTCAGGCAGCGGCGTGCATCCCCCGCACGAATTGCCCGCGCAGCAGGCCGAATCCCCAGTTGCCGAGCAGGCACAACGCGGCGACACCGCTCCAGGCCACCGCATCGCCGCCGCCCGGCAGTACGGCCGCCAGCTCCGCGACCCAACCTCGCCCGAACCACGCAACGACCACGGCCGCAGACAGCGCGAACACCACGACCAGTCCACGCAACAGGCGCTGTTCGAACTGGCCCTGCTCCACCACGGCCGATGATGCCGCTTCGGCGCGGGCGATGGCGGCGACTTGGGCGGCAAAGTCGAACGGCAGCTCCACCGATGGTGCGCGGCGGAGCGCCCGGGCGATGCGCACATCGACGGCATCGGCATCGGGATCGCCGCGGCGCGCCTTCTCCTGCGCCTGCCAGCGCACTTCGTCGACAGGCGAGCCGTCGATGGGATCGTGGTCGTTGGTCTTCATGCGGCAACTCCGATGCGTGGCGCGAGCAACTCGCGCAGTTTGCTGCGGCTGCGAAACAGATGGCTCTTGATGGTGCCCTCGGCCAGGCCGGTGATGGCCGCGATCTCGCCGATCGGCAGTTCTTCCAGGTGATACAGGGTCAGGATCGTGCGTTGCAGCGGCGGCAAACGCTCGATCGCGACGTGCAGCTCGCGTTCCTCGTCCGCCTGCGCGTGCGCGTCCTGCATATCGATGCCGTCGCCGATGTTGTCGAGCAATGACGGGCCGTCGTCCTCGTCCATGCCGCCGCCCACGTGGATGTCCGCCAGTGCGATGCGCTTGCGCTCCAGGTGGCGCTTGGCCACCGAATAGGCGACCTGGCCGATCCACGACTTCAACGGGCTGTCGAAGCGATACTGCTGCAGGTAGCGATGCACGCGCAGGAAGGCTTCCTGGCACAGCTCGCGGGTGTCTTCCGGGTGACGGACCATGCGCTGGATGATGTGCCAGCACAGCCCTTGGTACTCGCGCACCAACTGCTCGAACGCGCCCGCGCGGTTCGCGAGCACGGCTTCGACAAGGGCGCGGTCGGCATCCATGGCAGATGGGATACGCCCGGCGGGCCGACGGTTGCAAGGAATTTCCGACGAGTTCGTTGCGGATCTGCTGCAACCGATGCCGCGAGCGCCGTATCCCTTTGCCCGAACGGCCAGCGTGGCCGGCCCCGACACCCCAAGACAGCACGCCAGGAGTAACCCCATGAATTTCGAACTGCTCATCCCGATCAGCCTGTTCGCCGCCATCGCCTTCTCGATCAAGGCGGTGGTCGATGCCCGCGTGCGCAAGCAGCTGGTGTCCAGCAACGGCGCGCCCGACCTGGTCCGCAGCATCCTGGAGGGCGACGAGGTCAACCGCCGCCTGTCCTCGCTGCGCTGGGGCATCACCCTGGTCGCGCTGTCGATCGGCTTCGCCATCGTCGAAGCCGCAGGCTGGACGGAGATCACCCCGGGCGTGATCGCGGTGCTGGTGGGTGCGGTCGGTATCGGCAACCTCGGCTCGTTCGCGGCCTCGCGCAAGCTCGGCTGAGCGACGAACGACGGGTATGCTGTCGGCCCACGAAGCCGGCAGCATGCCCATGTCCGACGCCACCACCCCGAACACCGACACCCCGCCCGACCACCTGTCCAACGATCCGCGCAGCAAGTTCCACGACGCGAGCGTGCTCGAGCGCGGCATCGGTATCCGCTTCAACGGCGTGGAGCGCAACAACGTCGAGGAATACTGCATCAGCGAAGGCTGGGTGCGGATGGCCGCGGGTCGCTCGCTCGATCGTCGCGGGCAGCCGATGACGATGAAGTTCAAGGGCACGGTCGAGGCCTGGTACCTCGATACCGTCGCCGGCAACGAAACGCCGGCTGACTGAACGCCTCGCAACGCGCCCGATCGATGCGCTGCGGGCGCACACTCGCTTCACATCCCCACCGATGCGAGCCCCGCCATGAAGCCGATGCGCACCCTGCCTCTCCTGCTCGCCACCGCCCTCGCGCTGGGTGCCTGCGCATCGACCGGCAGCAGCAACATGCTTGCGGCCGATGCCCCGCGCGCCCTGCCCGCGACCAGTCCGGTCAGCGTCGCCTGGGGAGATCCGGCGCAATTCTCGGAACTGCGCCACAGCGGCAATCGTTACGCGGCGTCACAGGGCGACTGGCTGAACACGCTGGCCACCTACATGCGCAAGCAAGCCGAGGAAACCCTGCCTGCCGGCCACCGGCTGGAACTCACCATCGTCGACATCCAGCGCGCCGGCCGCTACGAGCCCTGGCTCGCCCCGAACCTGCAGGACGCGCGCATCGTCCGCGACATGTACCCGCCGCGCATGACCCTGCGCTTCCGCGAAGTCGATGCCAGCGGTGCGGTATTGGCGGAAGGCGAACGCAAGCTGTCCGATCCGGCGTTCCTGATGAACGGCACGCGCTTCAACGACAGCGATCCGCTGCGCTACGAAAAGCGCATGGTCGACAGCTGGCTGCGCAGCGACTGGCGCACCGCCTCGCGCTGATCCATCCGATTCGATTGACCACGAAGCCGCCGCAGGGCGGCTTCGTCGTTTCAGGCTGGCATGCACGCCGACGCGCGCGCCAGCAGCACCTCACGTTCGCGGGCATTGCCGCTCAGTTCGGCCGCACGCAGGAATTCCCGACGCGCTTCAGACGCATCGCCCAGTTGCTCGAGCAGGTCGCCACGCACGGCGTGCAAGGGTGCGTAGTCGCGGAGCTTCGGTTCGTTGGCCAGGCCATCCACGATTGCCAACCCGGCCTGCGCGCCTTGCGCCTTGCCGACGGCCACCCCGCGGTTGAGCTCGACCACCGGCGACGGCGCAACCTGCATCAGACGCGCATACAAGGCGGCGATGCTGGCCCAGTGGGTGTCCTCGAAACGCAGGGCGCGTGCGTGGCAGGCGGCCAGCGCGGCCTGCAACGCGTACGGACCATCGGCGCCACCCAGGCGTTGGGCACGCAGCAGCGCCTGCAAGCCACGCTGGATCTGCAACCGGTCCCAGCGCGCGCGGTTCTGCTCCGGCAGGAGGATCGGGCTGCCATCCACCTGCGTGCGTGCAGGCATCCGCGAGGCCTGCAGTTCCATCAATGCGAGCAGGCCCAGCGCTTCCGCTTCGTTCGGCAACAGGCCGACCAGGACACGGCCCAGGCGTAACGCTTCCTCGCACAAGGCCGGGCGCATCCAGTCTTCGCCGCTGGTCGCCGCATAGCCTTCGTTGAAGACCAGGTAGAGCACTTCCAGCACCGCATCGAGTCGTTCCGGCAATTCCGCCTTGCGCGGCACCTCGAACGGCACCTGTTTCTCCGCGAGCGTGCGCTTGGCGCGGACGATGCGCTGTGCCACCGTCGGTTCCGGTTGCAGGAACGCACGGGCGATTTCCGGCGTGCTCAGGCCGCCGAGCATGCGCAGGGTCAATGCCACCCGCGACTCCATCGGCAACACCGGATGGCAACTGGTGAACAGCAGGCGCAGCAGATCGTCGCCGATGTCGTCGTCCGCCAGTCGCTGCGCATCGTCGCCCTGCATGTCGGCTCCGTGCAATTCCAGTTCGATGCCGTATTCGCCCTGCTTGCGCGCGTGCAGCTGGCGCTGGCGGACGTGGTCGATGGCGCGGTGCTTGGCCGCCGTCATCAGCCAGGCCGCGGGGTTGTCCGGCACGCCCTCGCGCGGCCAGCGTTCGAGCGCGCCGAGCAACACGTCCTGCGCCAGTTCCTCGGCGGTGTCGATGTTGCCGGTGATGCGCGCCAGTCGCGCCAGCAGGCGCGGCGATTCCATCCGCCACAGGGCGTCTAGGCGGCGATGGACGGCATCGGCATGCATCGCGCCGATCACACCATCGTCGACCACCTCACGCAAGGGTCGGTCGTGCAAGCGCCCCGCTCAGCCCAGCGAATGCAGGCCGAACATGTTGCCCTCGGTGTCGAACGCCAGCGCGATGTTGCCGTAGTCGCCGATCGACATCTTGGCCTGGTGCAACCTGCCGCCTGCCGCTTCGACACGCCCGGCTTCCACCGCGCAATCGGCGCAGCTGAAATACACCAGGGTGCCGCCCATGCCGGGCGAGACGCCTTCCATCTTGCACAAGGTGCCGCCCGCACCGGGATTTTCCATGTTCGCGGGGAACGCGAGCATCTGGAACCCTTCCATGCCGTCGGGCATCGGCAATGGTTCCAGCGTCACCCCGAGCACGGCCTCGTAGAAGGCGCGCGCGCGGGCCAGGTCATCGGTGTAGATCTCGAACCAGACCACCGGATTGGATGCACTCATCGGATTGCTCCTTGGTTGGATGGTGCGGCGCGTTCACCGCGCCACGGGATGCGTTGCCCTCAGGCGCCGGGGAACTGCGATTCGTCCATGAAGAACACTTCCCACTGGTGGCCGTCGAGGTCGGCGATGCCGCGCTGGTACATGAAGCCCAGGTCCTTCGGTTCCGCGTATTCGACGGCACCCTTGGCGATCGCCTTTGCGACGAAGTCGTCGACCTCGGCGCGGCTGTCCACCGAGATGGCCAGCAGGGTTTCGGTGACCGCGTGCGCATCGGCGAGGGGCTTGTTCGTGAACGTCGCGAAATACGACTCGACCAGCAGCATCACGCTGGTGCTGTCGTTGATGATCATGCAGGTGGCGTTCTCGTCGGTGAACATCGGATTGAACGAGAAACCCAGCGCGGCGAAGAAATCGACGGTGCGCTCGAGGTCCTTCACCGGCAGGTTGACGTAGAGGTTGCGGGGCATGGCGTTGTCCTTGGGTTGGATGCGATGGGTTACGGCTGCGGCTTCATGAGGTTGATCATCCACGGCTGGCCGTAGCGGTCGTCGAACATGCCGAAGCGCAATGCCCACTGGCTTTCGGCCAGTGGCATCCGCACCTCGCCGCCTTCGGACATCGCGGCGAAGATGCGCTCGGCGTCCTCGATGCTGTCCACCTCGATGTTCACCGAGGTCGTGGCCTGGCCATCCGGGTTCTCCATCGCGTCCGCGCCCATGATCGTGGCGCCGCCAGCCAGCAACTGGATGTTGGCGATGAACGGCCGCATCGGTTCGGGGATGTCGGGACCCATGTCGCCGTAGGTGGCGGTCGACACGATCTCGCCGCCCAGCGCCTGCGCGTAGAACGCGAAGGCCTCGCGGCATGTCCCGTTGCGGAACATGAGGTAGGGAATCAGTTTCATGGCGTGCTCCAGTGATGGGCGTTTCAGTTGCCGAGGCGTTCGCGCAGGCGGTCTTCCTGCTCGCGCAACTCGGGGGTGAATTCGGCGCCGAAATCCTCGGCTTCGTAAAGCGGGCGGATTTCCAGTTCGGACGGGCCGGGCATCGGGTTGGGGCAGCGCTTGGCCCATTCGATCGCCTCGTCCATCGAGCGCACCTGCCACAGCCAGAACCCGGCAACGAGTTCGCGCGTTTCCGCGAACGGGCCATCGATCACCCGCCGTTGCGGACCTTCGAAGGCGATGCGCGCGCCGCGCGAACTCGGCTTCAGGCCCTCGCCGGCCAGCATCACCCCGGCATTGACCAGCTCCTCGTTGAACTTGCCCATGGCCTCGAACAGTTCGGTGGTCGGCATCACGCCGGCTTCGGAGTCCTCGGTGGCCTTCACCATCACCATGACTTTCATGCGTTACTCCTTCGTTCGACCGGCGGAGTTTCCGCCCTTCACCTGTAGCGACGGATGACGATGGCCGGAATCGACATCCCATCGGAAAAAATTTTCGCGCCGCCCGGCGATGTCCGATCTGCGCCGATCCGCATTTGTGCCCGCACCTTCAGCCCGGCATCATCCGTGGCCGACGCGAACAGACCGTGGAGCCCTCGATGCAGTTCCTGACCCTGATCTACACCGACCCCGATCGCATCGCGGAACTGCCCGCCGAGGAATACGACCGGCTGATGCGCGGCTGCTTCGAGAAGGCCGATGCGATGCGCGATGCCGGCAGCCTGCTCGGCTCGCAGCAACTGCAGGGCCACGACACCGCGCGCACCTTGCGCGTGCGCGACGGCGTGGCGCGGATCACCGACGGGCCGTTCGCCGAGACCCGCGAGTTCCTGGCCGGCTTCAACCTGATCGAGGCCGCGGACATGGACGAAGCCATGCGCATCGCGCAGGAATTCCCGTGGTCGCGCTTCGGCAGCATCGAGGTGCGCCCGGTACGCGACATGCAGACAGTCCGCACCCAAGTCGGCGCCGACTGACGCGGCAAACCCTGACCGTCGCGCGAGGTCGCAACCGACGGCGATCGCAATCCCGCAACGTGAAGCTGGCAACGTCTCCCTCGCCGACGACGTGCCATGGAACTGCGCTCCGCCCTGCTCGCCGTGCTGCTGCTGGCCACGCAGCAACCCGCCCACGCAAGCACGCCGCTGCACAGCGCGCCCGCACCGATGCTGGCCAGCCGCGCCACTGGCACCATCGACATCGCCAGCTATCTGGTCAGCGAGAAACTAGACGGCGTGCGTGCACGCTGGGATGGACGCGCGTTGTGGACGCGCAGCGGCACCCGCATCGATGTCCCCGCAAGCTTCACGCGTGACTGGCCCGCTCAGCCGATGGATGGCGAACTGTGGCTGGGCCGTGGACGCTTCCAGGAGATCAGCGACCTCGTTCGCGCGCTGCACCGCGATGATCGCGCATGGCGCGCAGTGCGCTTCATGGCCTTCGACCTGCCCGGCGACAGTGACCACTTCGCCAAGCGCACGCTGCGCCTGCAGGACCTGGTGACGATGGCCGGCTCGTCCCACCTGGAGCACATTCCGCAGCGCCACCTGACCAGTCGCGCCTCGCTTGATGCCCGGCTGGAATCGGTGATCGCGGGCGGCGGCGAAGGGCTGATGCTGCACCACGCACTGGCGCCGTATCGTGCCGGGCGCAGCGACAGCCTGCTCAAGTTCAAGCGGGGCCGGGACGCGGAAGCGCGCGTGGTCGGCTACCGACCCGGCAAGGGCAAGTACGCCGGCATGGTCGGCGCCTTGCTGGTCGAGGATGCGCACGGCCGTCGCTTCGCGTTGGGCAGCGGCCTGCGCGATGCCGACCGCGCCATGCCGCCGGCGATCGGCAGCACGGTCACCTTCCGCTACGACGGCCTGACCGCGAAGGGCACGCCGCGCTTCGCGCGCTACCTGCGGGTGCGCCGCGACTGATCGCATGGTGCAAACCGCGCGATCATTTCGGCTTGCGATACAGGTGCACGAAGCGGTCGGTCTTACCGCGGATCGCCGGATCGAACACGTTCTTGCTGCGGTCGTCATCCGCGTTGCGCAGGACCGGGATCGCCGCTTCCCATTCCAGTCCGTGCTTGCGGAAATCGGCGATGGTGAACTGCTCGTCGATGCGGTGCAGGGTCTGCGCATCGGCGCTGCCGGTGCCCTGCCTTGCGCTATGGTCGACCACCAGCAGCACGCCGCCCGGCTTCAACGCGCGCGTGATCTGGTCTAGGAACTGGCCGGCGTCGACCTTTGGCCAGCCTTCCTTCTCGTCCACCCAGTACAGGTCGTGGTACGACATCACGGTGACCGCACCGTCCAGCACGTTCTCGCCCATGCCCAGCGCGTCGCTCGGGCCGGCCACGTGGGTCACGTTCGGCAGGCGGTCGTTGGCCAGGCGTTCGGCCAGGCCTTTCTTGCCGAAATTGTCGTAGCCCGGGTTGTTGACCAGCAGCACCTTGCCGCCGGGGCCAACGACGCCGGACAGGATCTCGGCGTAGTACCCGCCGCCGGACAGGATGTCCGCCACCGTGTCGCCACGCTTGAAACGAGCCAGCGCGAGCACGTCGGCCGGCTTGTCGCGGGCATCGCGCTCGCGGTCGGCGGCGCTGCGCGCGGGGTTGGCCAGCACGCGCTGGATGCCGGCGGATTCGTTGACGGCAACGCCCGCACAGCCCGACAGGGTGGCGACGGCGAGGCAGGACGCGAGCAGCAACTTGCGCATGACCAAACTCCACGGGAACGGGCGATGTCCGCATCATCCGCGCATGCAGCGCGGCTGCGCGGGCCGGAGGTCATGCCCCGACACCGGCGGATGCGCGTACCCGGGTCAGCCCACGTATTTCGCGATCACGCAGTTGCGCCCGCGTGCCTTGGCCGCGTACATGGCGCGGTCCGCCGCCAGCAGCAGGCCTTCCGGCTCACCACCCTCGGACGGCCAGGTGGCGCCGGCACCAATGCTCACGGTCACGTGCGGCGCGATCGGCGAAGCGGGGTGTTCGAGCTGTTCGCGTTCCACCGCCTCGCGCAGGGCCTCGCCGACCGCCACCGCCGCTTCCAGGTCGCGCCCGGGCAACAGCAGCACGAATTCCTCGCCGCCGAAGCGCGCGACCAGGTCGCCATCGTCGGACAGGCGCGCCGCGCACAGGCGGGCGAGCGCGCGCAGGCATTCGTCGCCGTGCAAGTGGCCGGCGGTGTCGTTGAGCGCCTTGAACCAGTCGGCGTCCACCATCAGCAGCGCCAGTGGCGCACTGCCCTTGGCCAGCCGCTTCCACGCGATCTGCAGCGCGGCGTCGAACTGGCGGCGGTTGGCGATCCCGGTCAGGCCGTCCTGCATCGACAGCGCCTGCAACTTGCGGTTGGCAAGTTCCAGTTCGCGCACCACGCGCGCCAGGTGGATGGTGCCCGCGACCTGCGCGGCGATCGCGTCGAACACCTCGCAGGCTTCGGCGGTGAAGAAATCCGACTGGGTGCTCTCGATGTTGAGCACGCCATGCAGGCGGCCGCGATGGCGGATCGGCACCAGGTATTCAGAACGGACTTCGCTGTTGCCGGCCAAGTAGTCCGGGTCGAGGTCGACATTGGCGATCAGCTGCGCCATGCCGGTGCGCACGCATCGCCCTGCCGCCCCCTTGCTCACCGGCCAGTCGTCGGCCGGCTGCAGCACGTTGAGAGTCAGTTCGCCGGCCCAGACCTCGTGGACGAAATGGGTGCAGGCCTCGTTGAGCAGGACGATGCTGGCGATCGCCACCGGCATGCGCTCGACCAGGCAGTCGACGATCCGGCGCAGCACCGCTTCCAGGTCTTCGCCTTCCGCCGCCTCGCGCGAGACCCGCGCCAGCAGTTCGGTCAGGCGTGAGTGCCGGTCGCGCGCGTCCTGCTCGGCCCAGGGCAGGCCGGGTGTGTCGGTGCGCAGGTTGTCGATCGCCGGCTGTGACATGCCACCCCTCGTGCGGCAGTCTAGCGCGAGCGGTTCAGTCGGCGTCGAGCATCCGTCCAGCTCGCGTGGCGGTGCAACGCTCGCGCACGGCGAGCGCATAGATCAGCAGGCCGGCAATCGCGGTCGCGGCACCGACCGGCCCGGTCACCGTCCAGCCGAAGCCGGCGGTGATCGCCATCCCGCCCAGCCAGGGCCCCAGCGCGTTGGCGAAATTGAACGCGGCGTGGTGCGAGGCCGCCGCCAGTGTCTGCGCGTCGCGCGCGACGTCCATCAGGTGCGATTGCAGGATCGGACCCAGCGCGCCCATGCAGGCGACCGCCGCGATCACCGGCAGGATCGCCCATGGCGAATGCGCGGCCAGCGGATACAGCAGCAGCACGACCACGGCCCATCCCAGCACGATGGCCGCCGCGCGGAAGCCGAAGCGGTCGAACAGCCAGCCGCCCATCAGCGTGCCGATGATGCTGCCGATACCGAACGCGACGAGCGCGACCGGCACGAAGCCCGGGCCGGTGCCGGTGACGTGCTCCAGGGTCGGCGCGAGGTAGCTGAAAACGCTGAACATGCCGGCGAAGCCGATCCCGCCGATGCCCAGGGTCAGCCACACCGGGGCACGATTGAAGTCGCGCAACTCGCGGGCGGCATCGGTGCGCGGCGCACCCAGGCCAGCGGGCAACACGCGCGCGGTCATCGCCACCGTCGCCAGGGCGACCAGCACGACCACGCCGAAGCCGTATCGCCAGCCCAGCACCTGGCCAAGCCAGGTCGCCAGCGGGTTGCCGACCAGCAACGCGACCGACAGGCCCAGCATCACCCGGCCAACCGCGGTGCCGCGCTGCTCGGGCGGGCTGACATGCGCCGCGACCAGGGCCGCCACGCCGAAATACGCGCCGTGCGGCAGGCCCGCGATGAAGCGCGAGAGCATCAGCGTGCCGTAGTCGGGCGCGAGCGCGCTGCCCAGGTTGCCGACCGCATAGAACGCCATGAACCACAGCAGCAAGCTGCGGCGCGGCAACTTCGCGCCCAGGATCGCCAGCAACGGCGCGCCGACCACCACGCCCAGCGCATAGCTGCTGATCACGTGGCCGACCTGCGGTTCGGTGACGCCGAGGTCGCGGGCGAGTTCACTGACCAGCCCCATCACCACGAACTCGCTGGTGCCGATGGCGAACCCGCCCATCGCCAGCGCGAACAGGATCAGGGCGACGTGGTGCGGGGTCAGGTGCGGCGGTGTGGCATTCGGCATCCGTCTATTGTGCGCTGCAACAACGCCTGCGCCGGGTGAAAACGATGGCATGGGCTGTTGCAGCCATGATGCCGATGCCTCCGAGCTTCGGCTTCGTCGCCGTTGGCGCGGGTTCCGTCGCAGCCCGGCTTCCATCCCCGGGATGCCCCACTATCCTCGCGGCACGCCATCACCGACCAACGCCGCCCATGTTCAAGAAACTGTTCTTCGTGCTCCGCATCGCCATCGCCTGGGGCATGGTGGTGTTCCTGGTGGTGGCGCTGTATTCCAGCGTGCCGCTGCTCGGCCGCTTCGAGCTCCCGGCCATCCTCTTCACCATGTTCACCATGGGCCTGGTGATCGCCGGTGCCTTCTCGCACCTGCACCGGGTGAAGCTGATCGCCGGCCGGGTCACCAGCGACACCCTGGACAACCGGCAAAAGCGCATCGTCGAGATCCCGTTCGAGGCCGGCGAGGCCTTCGACCTGATCGATGCCGCGATCCGCGAGCTGCCGGGCGTGGAGCAGGTGGATTCCGCGCGCGACAGCCTGCAAGTGAAGGCCAAGGTGGCACGCCCCAGGATCTACGGCGAGCACCCGCTGCGACGCTGGAACCCATTGCTGGTGCTGGGGCAGACCCGCAACCAGTTGCTGGCCACGGTCACCCCGGCGGGCGACACCGGCAGCGTGACCCTGATCTGCGAACCGGAAAATCCCGCGTGGAGCGACTGGTTCCTGGTCGACGACGCCACCAACTACGAGAACGCCGAGGCGATCCTGCGCGCGATCACCCGTCGCATCGGCGAGCGCCGTCGCGGCGAGCAGGCCAGCGCCGCGCAGACCGCGACCGAGAAAGAGCTGACCGAAGCCAAGCTCAACCTGCTGCACGCACAGGTCGAACCGCACTTCCTCTACAACACGCTGGCCAGCGCGCAATTGCTGACCCGCAGCGATCCGGTTCGCGCCGAGGCGATGCTCGGACACCTCATCCAGTACCTGCGCCGTTCGCTGCCGAATGCCGAGGGGGAGATGTCCACGCTCGGTGCGGAGCTCGAACGCGCGCTGGCCTACCTGGAGATCCTCAAGGTGCGGATGGGCGACCGGCTCGACGTGCAGACCGACGTGGCCGAGTCGCTGCGCGCCACGCCGATGCCGGCGATGATGCTGCAGACGCTGGTGGAGAACGCGATCAAGCACGGCCTGGAGCCGCGCACCGGCGGCGGCACCGTGTGGATCCGCGCACGCCGCGACGACAACACGGTCTCGGTGACCGTGGCCGACAACGGCGAAGGCTTCAACACCAAGACCAGCGGCACCGGCATCGGCCTGAAGAACGTGCGCGAGCGCCTGCGCCTGCGCTACGCCGGTGAAGCCAACCTCGCCGTTGTCGCCAACTTCCCCGCCGGCGTCGCCGCCACCCTGACCGTGCCGGCCAATGGACACAAGACTCATGTCTGACATCCGCACCTGCATCGTGGCCGAGGACGAAGCGCTGCTGCGCCACGCCCTGGTCGCCGAACTCAAGCGCGCGTGGCCGGCGCTGCGCATCGTCGCCGAATGCGAAGACGGCGCCAGCGCGGTCGAAGCCCTGGCCGAACACCAGCCGGACGTCGCCTTCCTCGACATCCGCATGCCCGGCCTGACCGGGCTGGAAGTGGCGACCACGGCCGCCGATGCCAGCCCGCGCACGCGCATCGTCTTCGTCACCGCCTACGACCAGTACGCGATCGATGCCTTCGACCGCGGCGCGATCGACTACCTGCTCAAGCCGGTCAAGCCGGAGCGGCTGGATGCGACGGTGGCGCGCCTGCAGGCGCAGGACACCTTGCCCGATGCCGCAACCCTGGCCGCACTGCTCGACAAGCTCGGCGCGATGCCGGACCCGGCCGGCTCGCCGGAACCACTGACCTGGCTCACCGCCAGCGCCGGGCGCGAAACCCGGCTGGTGCTGGTCGATGAAGTCATCTATTTCCACGCCGACCAGAAGTACACGACGGTCGTCACCGCCGACGGCGAAGCGCTGCTGCGCACGCCGTTGCGCGAGTTGTTGCCGCGGCTGGATCCGGCCACGTTCAAGCAGATCCACCGCTCCACCATCGTCAACCTGAAGGCGGTCGCGGGGATCCTGCGCGACGACAGCGGGCGCGGCACGCTGCGCCTGAAGCATCGCCCGGAAACACTCGCGGTCAGCCAACCGTTCATGGCCCTGTTCAAGCAGATGTAGTCGTCGCGCCGCGCGGCAACGATCTCCCGGCGCGCGATGCGCGCCCTCGACACGAGGCATCCCCATGTCCAAGTTCATCGCCTTGCTGCAATTCCTGCTGGCCCTGTGTGGCTGTTCGGTCGAAGGCACCACCTACAGCAACCGCATCGACAGCGACCGCGAGCAACTCACCAGCAAGGCGCTGGTGCAGGACGGCGTGGCCCGCTTCAATTGCGTCGAATCCAGCACAGGCAGCTGCCACTACACGCTGTATCCCGATGCCTGCGCGGGCAAGGCCGATTGCCAGCTCGCGCCGCTGCAACGCTTCAGCGTGACCCGCGGCGAAAGTCACCAGATCGCCGGCCTGGTCGACTTCCGGCCCTGCGTGGCAACCAGCACCGCTGCGATGGGTGCGGACTGCCAGCCCGTGGCTACGACCAAGGCACCTTGATGTCGCTGCGTCGCTGGCTGCGCCTGGCCCCGAAGGTCATGCTGGGCCTGCTGCTGGTCGCGGGCATCGGCGTCGCGATATTGCTCGGCCCGTATGCGTTGCGGGTCCAGCACGTCGCCGCGGAACCGCGCAGTGGCTTCCACTCCGACTACTACCTGTACGTGCCGGGCAAGCTGCATCGGGACGACCTCGGCAACGGCACGCTGCTGGTACAGCCCAACAACAGCGGCCGCACCTCGGATGACATCGCCGTGCACCAGCGCGATGCGTGGATGACCGGCTTCGAGCGCAAGCGCATCGCCGACGAGCTCGGCGTGGTTCTGCTGGTACCAGCGTTCCCGCGCACCGCGCGCGACTGGAAGGTGTACACGCATGCGCTGGATCGCGACATGCTGACCACCCGCGACCCATTGCTGGCGCGGCTCGACCTGCAACTCATCGCGATGATCGACGATGCCCGCGCGCGCTTGGCGAAAACCGGCACGCCGGTCGATGAAAAAGTGTTGCTGCAGGGCTTTTCCGCCAGCGCGATGTTCGCGAACCGTTTCACCGCGCTACATCCGCAACGCGTGCGCGCGGCGACGATCGGTTCCCCCGGCGGTTGGCCGATCGCACCCTTGGCGAAGGTCGGCATCGATGCATTGCCGTATCCGGCCGGCATCGCCGACCTGTCGGCACTCACCGGCAAGCCGTTCGATGCCGTCGCGTTCGCCCGCGTCCCGCAGTACCTGTACATGGGCGATGCCGACGACAACGATTCGCTGGATTTCGGCGACGGCTGGGACACGCCGATGGCGAGCGAAGTGGATCGCCTGTTCGGTGACGCCCCGCTAGCCCGCTGGAAGCATGCGGAAGCGCTGTATGCGCAAGCCGGTGCGAATGCGCGTTTCGAATTGGTGCCCGGCATCGGACACGACCGCAAGGCATTGCAGGATCGTTCCACTGCGTTCTTCAGACAGGTGCTGGCGACACCGCAGTAGCAACACCTGCATTCCCGAACCACACGCCCTGCGCGCGGCCATGGCCACGCGCATCGAGATTCCATTGCCTGCAAGGAGGACGCCATGAAGAGGACGATCCGGATCCGCTGCCTGCTGTCGCTGGTGCTGGTCGCCGCCGCGACCTGGCTGGCGACTGCGTACTGGTTCGGCCGCGAGGTTCCCGACCCCAGCGTGCAGCAGCGCAGCCTGCAGTCGACCGTGCTCGGCGAGGAACGCACATATGCCGTGCATCTTCCCGACGGCTATGCGCGCTCGCCCAAGCAGCACTATCCGGTGATCTATGTGCTCGACGGGACCTCACAGAGCGCGCACACCGCGGCCAGCGCCGACGTGATGGCGCGGATCGGCGCGATGCCGGAGGCCATCGTCATCGGCATCCCCAGCGGCGACAAACGCAATCGCGACTACACGCCCGCGGGCATGCGCCAGGACAGCGACGAGGCGAACAGTCCCGATGGCGAGGCCGCTCGCTTCCTCGGCTTCCTGCAACGTGAACTGATCCCGCGCGTGGAACACGAATTCCGCACCAGCGACATGCGCGTGCTGGCCGGAAACTCGCGCGGCGGCCTGTTCGTGGTGCATGCGTTGACCACGCAACCGGCGCTGTTCGATGCCTGGATCGCCAACAGTCCCGCGCTCTGGCGCGACGACGGCGAGATGGTGAAACGGCTGCAACGTTTCCTGCGCGATACGCCCGATGCACGCACCCGCCTGTTCCTGAGCCTGGGCGGCGCTGAGAACGCGAAGATGACGCAGGCCT
>JAVWUU010000020.1:0-27345 GCA_036666995.1 Thermomonas sp. | reverse complement strand
CGATCGCCCGTGGGACGTTGGAAACAACCCGAAGACCGCGGTCCGCGAGTATCTCTCCCGGGATGTCGGATTCGCCGTCGATGAGGATCTCGAGGCCAAGCTGCTGATCACGGTGGCGCCGGGCGGCTACCTGCGCCGCCTCTGAACCAGGCCAATGGCCGCGCTTCGCATCAACATCCTGTCGAACTACGCAGGCCAGCTATGGATGGCCGCGATAGGGATCGCGTTCCTGCCGCTTTACATCCGCATCCTCGGAATGGAGGCATTTGGCTTCGTCGGCTTGATGCTGAGCTTCCAGTCGATCCTGCAACTGTTCGACTTCGGCATCGGCGGGGCGACCAACCGGGAGCTGTCGCGGCGCGCACACGACCGGGAACTGGGTGTGGCGGCGCGCGACCTCGTGCGTACCTCGGAAGTCGTCATCTGGACCCTGCCCCTCGCGATCGCCCTGCTCGCTTGGGCATTCAGCGGTCCACTGTCAGAGCATTGGTTGCACCTCCGCGAGATGAGCCCGGAGGACGGTCGCCGTTCGATCGCGATCATGGGTCTCGCGATCGCGCTGCTGTGGCCGACTACGTTCTATGCCAACTGCCTGTCGGGGCTCGAACGACAACCCGCGCTCAACGCCATCAACCTGGCATTCTCCACGTTGCGCTACGTGGGCGTGCTGCCGGTGCTGCTGTGGGTGGCGCCCACCATCGACTCCTTCCTCTGGTGGCATGCGGCCGTTGGCTTGGCGCAATCGCTGGCGATGGCCGCCGCGGTGTGGAAGGCGATGCCCGGCAACGGCCGGCCGGCGAGGTTCCGACTGCAGGCGTTGCAAGGCAATCGCGCCTTCGCCGGTGGGCTGTTCGGCATCGGCCTGCTCGCGCTTGCCGTGACCCAACTGGATCGACTGGTGCTGGCCAGCCTGCGCCCCCTCGAGGAAATGGGCCGTTACACGCTTGCATTGAGCATCGCCTCCGGCCTCGCCAGGCTGGTGCAGCCGATGTTCAACGCGATCTACCCTCGCTTCAGCCGGCTGCTAGCGCAAAAGGACGATGCGACCTTGGGCGAGCTCTACCACCTCGCCAGTCAGCACCTCGCGGTGGTCGTGGCCTCTGTCGCGGCGGTGCTTGTGGTGTTCGCGGGAGACGTGCTGTACCTGTGGACAGGCGATCGTCTCCTCGCCGCCCAGATGGCGCCTGCGATGGCGCTCCTCGTGACAGGCACTGCGGTGAACGGGATGTTGTGCATGCCCAGCGCACTCCAGCTCGCGAGCGGTTGGACGCGGCTCGCGATGGGCTTGAACATGATGTCCCTTGCCATATGCATCCCGTACTGCCTGTGGGCAGTCGCCAGGTTCGGCACGACCGGAGCGGCCGGTACCTACCTGCTGGCGAACCTGGTGACGCTGCTGGCGGGAATTCCCCTGATGCACCGGCGCTTGCTGCGTGGGGAGATGGGACGCTGGTTTTCGCGTGACATCCTGCCGCCAGTCCTTGTTGCGGGTGCCACGGCATTGCTGGCGAGTGCCGTCATGCCGACGCTGGAGCGCGACGCCGCCGGCGTCGCCATGCTCGCTGCCGCGAGTGGCTGCACACTGCTGGCTGCGGCAGCATCGACCCCGGCGACACGGCAACTCGTCCAACGCTTGCGGGCGTTGCCGTTCTGGGGACGTGCCGACTGAGGCGTCCCAGTGCCCGTCTCAGCCTGCCGCTTTTCCTGGCTCCAGTACCTTTGCCCCGAGTTTGCCGGCTGGATGAGGCAGCCAACGCCAGTCAGGACCCTCGTGCCGCTGCGCATGCGCGATCGCCGTCTCGACGTCATCGAAGCGGCGTGCCAACAGGCCCACCACGCCTTCGACCGCACCTTGCTTCCAATGCTTCAACCTTGCCGGCCAGCTGTCCTCCCAGCCGCGTCGCCGCAATTTATCCAGTGCAGCGGCGACCTGCCGCTTGTCTTCATACTTGCGGACCTCCGTTGCCAGCATGCGTCGGTACGCCCCGAGCGCGAGCTCACCAAACCTCGCTTCCCCCAACTCGCGACCCGCCACCAGGTACTCATGGCTCACGCCATTTCCGATCGTCAGGAACTCGGGGTACGGGGTGATGAAGCTGTTCTCGCCGAACGCTTCGTCCTTGACGTAATCATTGCTGTCGCGAGTCATCACCCCACGCGCGAAACTGTTGCCGTTGCTCCTGTCGAAGCCATAGGTGATCAGTGCCGAACGGTCGAAGAACAGGATTGATTCCCGCATCCCGAGCGTGCGGTAGCAGAAGCAGAAGTCGGGCGACAGCGAACCGAAGACCCCGCCGAACCTGGCCTTCATTGCGTCAAGGTGTTGCCTCGGCGCGACGCTGTTGAGCATCCGCGGCAGGCACGAAGGGAACGCCATCCGTGCAGACATGCCGAGGAGCGTTCCCGACTGGATCCTGAAGACTCCGCCGGAGCGGGGCAACGGCCTGTAGACCACCGGGTGCCTGACGTCATCGATCCGGTCATACGCGAAGCTCACCACGTCGTCCGGGTACGCGGCGATCGTCTCGATCAACTGCCGAAGCCGCTGAGCGCGGACGAGCATGCGATCGGTCAGGAAGAGGAAATGCGTATAGCGTTCGCCTTCCATGGCTTGGTCAAGCGCGAAGTTCCAGTGCGCCGTCATCGGCAGCGGTGCTGCCGGCCGCACCAGTGACACGCGGTCGCCGGCGATCGCGATGAAATGCCGAAGCATCTCCGATTCGTCCGGTTCCGTGGAGTTATCCGATACGACCACTCCGACGTGGTCGGGCACGTCGCTCGCGAGCACCGATTCGACGGAACGGATCGCCATCCTCGCGCGATTCCTGGTGGGCACGACGATCGCCAGCCGGATCGGCCCCGCTGCCTTAGCCATCGCTGGAATCCTTCGCTGCATCGCCTCCCGGCCGTCGCAGCAGGCTTGCATACGTCTCGATGTACGCGTCCAGCGCATCCGTTTCGGCGAAGCGTCCGGTCGCATGCCGACGGCCTTCCGCACCCATTCGTTCGACCCGGGCCTTGTCGGCGGCCAGTTGCCGGCAACGCTGGGCCAGCGACGCCACGTCACCCACCTGCGACAGGAAGCCGTGGACGCCATCCTCGACGACATCCACCAATCCGCCGCCTCCGAATCCAACGAAGGGTTTGCCGCATGCCATGCCTTCAAGCGCGGTGTAGCCGAAACCCTCGTAGCGGGAAAGCGAGACGACCGCATCGGTTGCCCGGTACTCGCGGACGAGTTCGGCTGCGCTGATCCTGCCGAGATCGACGACGCCGGGCACCGGCGAACCCGCAGCCCCGATGCCGCCGGCGTACCGGATCTCGAACCCCGGGCCGAGCGCTGCGACGAATGCGGGCAGCAGGTCGTAGCCCTTCCTGCGTGTTCGGCCGCCGGCCATGAACAGGCGAAAAGGACCGAACTTGTCCGCTGCGCCGCCTTGCACAGGGGAGAATGTCTCCGTATCGACCCAGTTGTGGATCACCTTCACGTCCTGGCGTCCAGAGAACGCCTCCACCGTCCTGCTCACGTATCCGGACACGGTGGTCACCGCCCCCGCGTCCCGGATCGCGCGCGACTCGCGCGGGCGGATCACCAGCGCATGGTAGGCCGCCTGTGCCGGCGACCGAAACTGGCGGTACGCGGGATCGTGCACGAGATGGTGCACGGTGACGACGGTCGGGATGCCGGGGGGCCAGAACCGCCGCGGCAGCCAGCTGTTGAGGTGGACGACGTTCGCCCAACCGGGCGGCGTCGGCGCCGCTACCGTCCACGGCAGGTACTCCGCGCGCCGATGCAACCAAGTGATCTGGGCGCGGATGCCGCGCGCCTCGAGCGCATCGCACAGGCGCTGGGTGAACACATCCGCCCCGGTGCCGGCAGCCAGCGTCGGGAACCATACGGCCGGCGCCGGCTGGCGGTCGGGGGTCATCGCCTGGCGTCCCCGTCCGCAGCTTCCAGCAGCGAAACGTAGGCGTCCCGCACCGACTCCCAGTCGAACCTGTCGCGCAGCGACTGCCTGAGTTGGTCCGCGCGCTGGCGTATGGCGCCGGGATCGCCCAGCGCCGAGACGATGCGGCGCGCCAGGACGCCGACGTCCCTGGGATCGACGAGCATGTCGCCGAACGCGTTCCCCAGGACTTCATCCAGCGCCGGGACGTCGCCCGCCAGGATGGGGCAGCCACAGCCGGCCGCCTCCACCAATACCAAACCGAGCCCCTCCTGGTCGCCCGAGCTGGCGCGCACGAATGGAGCAATGAAGAGAGCGGCCCGTCGATACATGTCTGGCAATGCGGACTGTTGCACCGCGCCCACGAAGTGCACTTTGTCGCCCAGGCCCAGCGCCTCGACCCGCTTTCGCAACTCGGTTTCCTCCGGCCCGAAGCCTGCCACCGTGAGAAAGGCCGTAGGGCGTGCGTCCAGCACCGACGGCAGCGAATCGATCAGGTAACGCAAGCCCTTCTTCTCCACGAGGCGTCCCACGAACAGGAGTTCGTCGCCAGAGCGCGAGACCGCCGGATCCGGCGTAAACCGCGCGCGAAGATCCACTCCCATTGACTGTACCCGTACAGTTTCCCGGTCGACCCCGATGCGGGACAGTTCCTCGCGCATCGCGCCGCTGACTACCGTCAGCGCTGACGCGCGCCTCGCGACGAAGCGCTTGAGAACGTCCATCGGCCTGCCCTTCAATGCGTACAGGTCAGCGCCGTGGGACGTGATCAAGCAGGGGACGCGTGGACCGGGCAGCCATTGCAGCAGGATGGCGATCAGGCCCTGCGGTAGCAGCCAGTGCGCATGCACGACATCGATGCCACGGGCACGCGCCAACCTCCACGCCATCCACAGCTGGGCCAGGGCGAATCCGGGCAGCAGCAGGTACTTCCACGGACTGCGCTTCAGATTGGCGACGATGCCGCCATCGTTGACGAGGCGCTCGAAGCGTTCCGGGGCATAGCGGTAGCGGATGATCTCTACCCCATCCAAGCGCTCCCGGACCAACGCCCCAGGGGCATGCGGCACCAAGGCCAGCACCTCGAAATGATCGGACAACCGCCTCGCCAGTTCGTGCACGAAGCCAGGCTCCGGGTCTCCGGCCCAACGTGGATAAGTCGAGGCCAGCACGAGCAGGCGTCGCCGGCGGATCGCCCCCCCGATCACCTCGCGGATTTCCTGGCGAACACGCGGTAAGAGGAGGCCATCGCGTCCCAGCCCGGCCACGCCCATCCAATCGCCTTCGCGGTCAGGTTGATCATGAGCACCAGCAGGGCTGCCAGCGGCAATCGCCAGACCAATGTCCAACCACGCTGTTGTTGCAGCGGACCTGCGACGGCGAGCGCTGCGATTACCGCGCCAGCGTGCAACGGCGGATTGCCGGCCTGGATACGCTCGACCTGCAAACCAGCGGCGGCGAGGCTGCGCTCCCATCCGAAACGTGTCCAGCGCTGGAAGTCGTGCGGCGCATCATGGATGGGATACATGAAGGGCATGGTGAACTCGACCACACCGCCCGGCCCAAGTACGCGCGCGACCTCAGCGACCAGGGCTTCAGGATCACGCACATGCTCAAGGACCTCGTAGCAGGTGACGGCTGCGACACTGGCATCGGCGAAGGGCATCCTGCAGGCGTCGCCGAAGACATCCGGCCGGGCCCCATAGAGCGCGATCGCGGTCTGCGGGAAATCAAGCGTCACGTAACGCGCGCGCCCGCCAAGGTGGCGACCCACCCAGCCGTCGGCAGCGCCGATGTCCAGCACGATGCCGTGGCAAACCCGGATCTCGTCAGCGACGGACCTGGCGGGCATCAACCACTGCGGATGGAAGGGCGTTCTGGCCAGGAACCGGGCGAGGGCGCGGAGTCGGGGCACTCGTTTGCCTAGCCGTTCGCATCCGACTGGCGTGCGTCCCTCGTCGCCAGATAGGTCAAATTGGTGATCTGTTCCGACACCAGGCCGATCAGGAATACGATCACCGCTGCGCTCAACAGCAGCATGCTCATGTTGGTGAAGCGCCCTGCAACGTGGAAAGTCCATGCATACCAAGCGAGGCCGGCGGTGGCGAACGCGCCCGACACCGGCGCGAAGAGCTTCAACGGTGAATACAGCGTGGCGATCTTGAAAATGATCAGGAGGAACCGGATCCCATCCTTGATGGGGCGGATGTGGCTCGAGAGGCCGATGCGGCGTCCAACCTCGACCGGGACATACGCCACGGGATAGGCGCTGCGGAAGAATGCCATGGTGCTCGTGGTGGGGTAACTGAAGCCATTCGGCAGCATGTGCAGGAATTGGCGGAACTTGCTGGCGCGGACGGCCCGGAAGCCCGAGGTCAGGTCGAGGATGGAGTGACCCGTCATCCAACTGGCCAATCGGTTGTAGAAAGCATTGGCCAGGCCGCGCCCCGCGTTGGCTTGTCCATTCCGACTTCGTGCGCCCACCACCATGTCGAACCCCTCTTGCAGCTTGGCCAGCAGCAAGGGGATCTGCGAAGGGTCGTGCTGGCCATCGGCGTCCATGAACACGAGTACCTCACCCGATGCGGCCCGAGCACCCCGCTTGACCGCCGCCCCATTGCCCATCGCATAGGGCGACGAAAGCACCTTTACCCCCTGCGCGACACAGACAGCAGCGGTTTCATCGACGGAGCCGTCGTCCACTACGATCACCTCTGCATCCGGGAATGCCGCATGCAGCGCCGGCAAAGTGCGCCGCAAGCCTTCCGCCTCGTTTCTGGCCGGCAAAATGATGCTGGTGGTGGGTCGCGAGCTTTCCATTCCCAGAGCGTAGCGTGAAACCCTTCGCGTGGTCATCGGGAGGGGCCGGGAATCTGACGGCAATGTCTGGCAAACTTTTTTGCAGTAAAGTCCATCGTGTCGCTGGGGAGGCGAGGCATATGAGCGCGGTCGCATCGACCAATTTGATGGGAATCACGGGCATTGCCCGACGCCTGGTGCTGGACAACGCCTTGGACGAGGGCGCTGCGCGCAAGGCGATGGATGCCGCCACGGCGGAGAAGCAACCACTGGCGGCCTATCTCGTGGAACGCCGGCTGGTGACGCCCGCCGCGCTCGCCGCCGCCAATTCGATCGAATTCGGCATGCCGCTGGTGGATGCGCTGGCGATCGACCCCGCCCAGTCCGCGATCGCGCTCGTCAAGGAAGACTTGCTGCGCAAGCATCAGGTACTGCCGCTGTTCAAGCGCGGCGGGCGGCTGTTCGTGGGGACCAGCGACCCCACCGACCACCAGGCACTGGATGAACTCAAGTTCCACACCAACCTGGCGGTGGAACCGATCCTGGTCGATGCCGAGCGCATCAAGCGCTGCCTGGACCAATGGCTGGAGGTCGCCGAGGCGCTCGCCGACGAAATGGCAGATTCCGAGGGACTGGAAGGCCTGGAAGTCAGCGGCGGCGACGACGACCTCAGCAACGACACCGGCGTCGATGCGAAGGGGGAGGACACGCCGGTCGTCAAGTTCATCAACAAGGCCCTGGTCGACGCGATCCGCAAGGGCGCCAGCGACATCCACTTCGAACCTTACGAAACGGACTATCGGGTACGTTTCCGAATCGACGGCATCCTGAAGATCGCCAAGCGCGCACCGGTCAAGCTGCACCAGCGCATCGCCGCGCGCGTGAAGGTCATGGCCCAGCTCGACATCGCCGAAAAACGCATTCCGCAGGACGGTCGCATCAAGCTGAACCTGTCCAAGTCCAAGCAGATCGACTTCCGGGTCAGCACACTGCCTACCCTGTTCGGCGAAAAGATCGTGCTGCGCATCCTGGACGGCAGCGCAGCCAAGCTCGGCATCGACAAGCTGGGTTACGAGCCGATCCAGCAGAAGCTGTTCATGGACGCCATCCACAAACCGTACGGGATGGTGCTGGTGACCGGTCCGACCGGCTCGGGCAAGACGGTCAGCCTCTACACCGGGCTGGGCATCCTCAACGACGAGACCCGCAACATCAGCACGGTCGAGGATCCGGTGGAAATCCGCTTGGCTGGCGTCAACCAGGTGCAACAGAACGTCAAGCGCGGCATGACTTTCGCTGCCGCGTTGCGCAGCTTCCTGCGCCAGGACCCTGACGTGATCATGGTTGGCGAAATCCGCGATCTTGAGACCGCCGAAATCGCGGTCAAGGCCGCGCAGACCGGTCACATGGTGCTGTCGACCCTGCACACCAACGACGCCCCGCAGACAATCGCGCGACTGATGAACATGGGCATCGCACCCTACAACATCACCAGTTCGGTCAGTCTTGTCATCGCCCAACGCCTGCTGCGGCGCCTGCACGATTGCAAGCGCGCAGTGCATCTGCCTGAGCATGCATTGCTGGCGGAAGGCTTCACCGCAGATGAGGTGCACGCCGGCATCACGGTCTACGAGGCCGTGGGTTGCGAAGACTGCACCGAGGGTTACAAAGGGCGCGCCGGCGTTTACCAGGTGATGCCCATGAACGAGGAAATCCAGCAGATGGTGCTGGCGGGTGGTAATGTCCAGCAAATCACCGAGGCGTCGCTCCGCAGTGGAGTCCGCGACCTTCGGCGTTCGGCGTTGGACAAGGTGAAACAGGGGATCACCAGTCTTATCGAGATCAACCGAGTCACCAAGGATTGAGGGAAGCCGCCATGTCCGCACGCAGAGCCGCCATCAGCAAGGCCAGGACCCAGGCCGAGGCCCGCCGATTGAACCCGATGGTCGAGTTCGTCTGGCAGGGCCGGGACAAACGCGGCGTGGTCATGAAGGGCGAGCAAACGGCGAAAAACGCCAACATGCTGCGCGCCGAGCTGCGCAAGCAGGGCATCACCCCCACCGTCGTGAAGCCCAAGTCGAAGCCCTTGTTGGGCGGCAGCGCGACCAAGATCCAGCCGCGCGACATCGCGATCTTCAGCCGTCAGCTGGCAACGATGATGAAGTCGGGCGTACCCATCGTGATGGCGCTGGAGATCATCGGCGGCGGCAACAAAAATCCCGCCATGAAGAAGATGGTCACCGGCATCAAGAACGACATCGAGGGTGGCGCGTCGATCTATGAAGCGATAAGCCAGTATCCGATCCAGTTCGACGAGCTCTATCGCAACTTGGTCCGCGCCGGGGAATCCTCCGGCGTGCTGGAAACGGTGTTGGAGACAATCGCCAATTACAAGGAAAACATCGAGTCGATCAAGGGCAAGATCAAGAAGGCGTTGTTCTATCCAGCCGCGATCATTGCTGTCGCCATTCTCGTTTGCGGAATCCTGATGGTGTTCGTGGTTCCCACGTTCAAGGAAACCTTCGTCAGCTTCGGCGCCGACTTGCCTGCCTTCACGACGTTCGTGTTCAGTATCTCCGATCAATTGGTGAAGTGGTGGTGGCTGATGGCGATCGTCGCTGCAGCAGCCTTTGCGGCCTTCATGTTCTTCTACAAGCGCTCGCTGCCACTGCAACATTTCATCGATCGCCTGCTCCTGAAGATCCCGGTGATCGGGAAAGTGCTTCACGATTCTTCGATTGCCCGCTTCGCCCGCACCTTGGCGGTCACCTTCAAGGCAGGCGTGCCGCTTGTGGAAGCGCTCGACAATGTCGCCGGCGCTACCGGCAACACCGTCTACCAGAAAGCAGTCCTGCGCATGAAGGAAGACGTGGCAGTGGGCTACCCGGTCAACGTGGCGATGAAGCAGGTGAACCTGTTCCCGCACATGGTGGTGCAGATGACCGCCATCGGCGAGGAAGCCGGCGCACTCGACGCGATGCTGTTCAAGGTCGCGGAGTTCTACGAGGAAGAAGTCAAGAATGCGGTCGACGCGTTGTCCAGCCTGATCGAACCAATGGTGATGGTGGTCATTGGCGGACTTGTCGGCTCGATCGTGATCGCGATGTATTTGCCGATCTTCAAGATCGCAACGACCGTGATGGGTTGATCGCGGGACACGCCGGGCGACCAGTGTAAAAAATGGCATTCCTAGACTCACACCCCGGCCTCGGCTATCCCGCCGTGGCCGGGCTCGGCCTGCTGGTCGGCAGCTTCCTCAACGTGGTGATCCTGCGCCTGCCCAAGCGCATGGAGTGGCAGTGGAAGCGCGATGCGCGCGAAGTCCTCGAGCTGCCCGACATCTATGAGCCGCCGCCGCCCGGGATCGTGGTCGAGCGCTCGCACTGCCCGCACTGCAACCACCAGCTGTCCTGGTACGAGAACATCCCGTTGCTCAGCTGGCTCGCGCTGGGCGGCAAGTGCCGCGGCTGCAAGGCACCGATCTCCTTCCAGTACCCGCTGGTCGAACTGCTCACTGCGTTGCTCTTTGTGGCGTGTGTGTGGCGCTTCGGGTTCGGCTGGAAGGGCTTCGGCGCGATGCTGCTGACCGGCTTCCTGATTTCGCTGTCCGGCATCGACTTCCGCACCCGCCTGCTCCCCGACCAGCTGACCCTGCCGCTGCTCTGGCTAGGCCTGGTGGCGTCGGTGGAGAACCTCTATGTCGGCCAGAAGGCCGCCCTGCTCGGGGCGATGGCCGGCTACGTCAGCCTGTGGTCGGTGTACTGGGTGTTCAAGCAACTTACCGGCAAGGAAGGCATGGGCCACGGCGACTTCAAGCTGCTCGCCGCGTTGGGGGCCTGGATGGGACTGGCCGGCGTACTGCCCACGATCCTGCTGTCGTCGCTGGTCGGCGCCGTGGTCGGTTCGATCTGGCTTGCGGCGAAGGGCCGCGACAAGGCCACCCCGATCCCGTTCGGGCCGTACCTGGCCATCGCCGGCTGGATCAGCTTCTTCTGGGGCAAGGATCTCGTCGCCTGGTACATGCGGCTCGCCGGGCTGGCTTGATCGTTCCGGCCGCGTGGCCAGCATGGATCCGTGACGTGCCATGAGTGACTTCATCATCGCCATCACCGGTGGCGTGGCCTCGGGCAAGAGCACCGTCGATGCGGTGTTCCGTGGATTGGGCCTGGTGGTCGCCGACGCCGACATCGCCGCACGCGAGGCGGTATCCGTCGGCAGCGAAGGACTCGCCGAAGTCGTTGCAGCCTTCGGCGCTGGCGTGCTCGACACCGACCGGCAACTCGACCGACCGGCGATGCGCCGCCGCGTGTTCGCCGATGCCGACGCTCGCAGGCGACTGGAGGCGATCATCCATCCGCGCGTTCGCGAGGCCCTGCGCAGCACCTGCCAGGCCGCGGCAGGCCCCTATGCCATCGCCTCGATCCCGCTGCTGGCCGAAGGCGGCGCGCGCGATGCCTACCCGTGGCTGCAGCGGATCCTGGTCGTGGACGTGCCCGAAGCCGTGCAGCTGGCGCGCCTGCTGCAACGCGACGGCATCGACGAGGACTTGGCGCGAACGATGATGGCGGCGCAGGCGAGCCGGCGGGAACGACTGGCGATCGCCGACGACGTGCTGGTCAACGACGGCCCGTTGGAGGCCCTGCCGGCGCAGGTCGAAGCGCTGGATCGGCTGTATCGCCGGTTGGCCGCCTAAACGTCAGGCGACCCACATCGCACGGATCGCAGCCACGCCCTGCGCGCCATGCCTGCGCGCTTCGGCGATGTCCGCCGGCGACAGCCCACCGATCGCGTAGATCGGCAGCGAGGCCTGTTCGCGCATGTCGGCGAACGCAGCCCACCCGATCCCCGGCTGGCCCGGATGCGTCGCTGTTTCGAACAGCGGGCCGAGCACGACGAAGTCGCAGCCGGCCGCCTCCGCATGACGTAGATCGTCCGCGTCGTGGCAGGACGCACCAACGCCGTGGCCCGCGGCCCGGATCTCCGCCAGGGCTTGCGCGATCCCGCCATCGCGCAATTGGGCGGAACGCAGGTGCACGCCGATGCCCAGCCGCAACGCCAGCGCGATCTCGCCGTTCACCAGCACTTGCGCATCGGCTTCACGGCATAGCGCCACTGCGCGTTCCGCCAGGCTGGCCCAACGCAGCGCATCAACACCGGGCGCGCGCAACTGCACGCGCCGCGTGCCGTTAGCGAGGGCGCTCGCAAGCGAGGCGAGCCATGACGCGTCGTCGTCCGTCGTTGGTGTCGGCGTCACCAGGTAACGATCCGCCTGGGTCAGCGCAGCGACGACCGGACGGTCTGCGGGCGGCATCGGATACGTGGCCAACGCATCCAGCGCCACCCAGGCCAACGCCTGTCCGTCCAACCCTGCCGGCATGCCATCGAACTCGACCCGACGCACATCGAGCACCAGGCGCTTGTCCGGATACTGCTGCGGAACGCGAATCAGCGCATCGCCGACGCTGGCCTCGATGCCGAGTTCCTCGCGCAGCTCGCGGACCAGCGCGTCTTCAGGCGATTCACCGGGCTCGACCTTGCCGCCCGGGAATTCCCACAGGCCGGCCAGGTCGCGCTGCTGCGTGCGTTGCGCCAGCAGAATGCGCCCGCGCGCGTCACGGATGACCCCGGCAACGACGTGTATTTGCTTCATCGCAACAGCCACTCCCTGCTGCGCAGACAGGAGCCGACAATGTTGGATCGCCCAAGCCCCCCTTGGTAAGGGGGGCGCGCCGAAGGCGCGGGGGATCGGAGGTACGCCCCGTGGGGCCCCAATGCCGCGCAGCGGCTTGGGGGCACCGCCTGCCGAGGCAGGCGGTGCACGGGCAGCTTGCTATGCAAGCTGCCCGTGGCAGTGCTTGAACTTCTTGCCGCTGCCGCAGGGGCAGGGGTCGTTGCGGCCGACACGTTCGAATTCCTCGCCGTAGCCTTGCGGCTGCTGCCCGAACTGCTGCACGGCAGCCGCTTCCTCGTCGGCGCCCAGACCACCCATGTCCGGGTGCTGGAACTGCATCTGCCGCGCCATCGCCTCGGCGCGCGCGCGCTCCTCGGCCTCGGCGGACGCCACTTCGGCCTCGTCGCGAACGCGGATCCGCGCAAGCAGGCTCACCACTTCGCGCTTGACCTTCTCCAGCAACTCGGAGAACAGCTCGAATGCTTCCTTCTTGTATTCCTGCTTCGGCTGCTTCTGCGCGTAACCGCGCAGGTGGATACCCTGGCGCAGGTAATCCATGCGCGCCAAGTGCTCCTTCCAGTTCTGGTCGAGCACGTTGAGCATCACGTGCTTCTCCAGCATGCGCATGGTGTCGCCACCGACCTGCGCTTCCTTGCCTTGGAACAGTTCGGAAATGGAGGCCTGCACGCGCGCCAGTACCTGCGCCGAGTCGAGCTCGTCCTGTTCCTTGTGCATCTGCACCAGCGGCACCTGCACGGCATATTCGCTCGCCAACTCGGCTTCCAGGCCCGGCAGGTCCCACTGGTCGTCGACCGAATCGGCCGGCACGAAGCGCTCGACCAAGTCGGCCACCACGTCGCCGCGGATGCCGTCGATGTTGTCCTTGACGCTCTCCGCTTCCAGCAACTCGTCGCGCTGGCCGTAGATCACCTTGCGCTGGTCGTTGTTGACGTCGTCGAAGTCCAGCAGGTTCTTGCGGATGTCGAAGTTGTGCGCCTCGACCTTGCGCTGCGCATTGGCGATCTGCTTGGTGACCAACGGCGACTCGATGATGTCGTCTTCCTTCAGGCCCATCCGCGCCATCACCTTCTGCACCCAGTCGGCGGCAAAGATGCGCATCAGGTTGTCTTCGAGCGACAGGTAGAAGCGGGACGAGCCCGGATCGCCCTGGCGACCGGAACGACCGCGCAACTGGTTGTCGATGCGGCGCGATTCGTGCCGTTCGGTGCCGACGATGTGCAGGCCGCCGGCCGCCTTGACCGCGTCGTGGCGGATTTGCCACGCGGCCTTGAGGCGGTCCTTCTCGGACTGCGGCGCGTCGTCGCCTAGCGCGGCGAGTTCCGCGTCCAGCGAACCGCCCAGCACGATGTCGGTGCCGCGGCCGGCCATGTTGGTGGCGATGGTGACCGCGCCCGGCGCACCGGCGTTGGCGACGATGTGCGCCTCGCGCTCGTGCTGCTTGGCGTTCAGCACTTCATGGGCGATGCCGGCTTCGCGCAGCGCGTCGCTCAGTAACTCGGAGACCTCGATCGAGGTGGTGCCGACCAGCACCGGCTGGCCCTTCGCGGCGCATTCCTTGATTTCATTGGCGACCGCGCGGTACTTGCCGGCGCGGTTGAGGAACACCAGGTCGGAATGGTCCTTGCGGATCATCGGGCGATGGGTCGGGATCACCACCACTTCCAGGCCGTAGATGTTCTGGAATTCGTAGGCTTCGGTGTCCGCGGTGCCGGTCATGCCGGACAACTTGCCGTACATGCGGAACAGGTTCTGGAAGGTGACGCTGGCCAGCGTCTGGTTCTCGCGCTGCACCGCAACGCCTTCCTTCGCCTCGACCGCCTGGTGCAGGCCGTCGGACCAGCGCCGGCCCGGCAGGGTGCGGCCGGTGAATTCGTCGACGATCACCACCTCGCCATCGCGGACGATGTAGTCCACGTCGCGCTGGTAGATCGCGTGCGCGCGCATCGCCGCATTCAAGTGATGCACCACGTGGATGTTCTGCGGCGCGTACAGGCTCTCGTCGTCGCCGAGGATGCCGGCGCCGCGCAGCAGGCTTTCCGCATGCTCCTGGCCAGCTTCGGACAGGTGCACCTGCTTGCCCTTCTCGTCCACCCAGAAATCGCCGACGGTGTCTTCCTTTTCCTGGCGGATCAGGCTAGGCACGATCTGGTTCACCCGCACGTACAGCTCGGGCGACTCGTCGGCCGGGCCGGAGATGATCAGCGGCGTGCGCGCCTCGTCGATCAGGATCGAGTCGACTTCGTCGACGATGGCGTAGTTGAGGCCGCGCTGGAACCGGTCTTCCTTCGCCAGCGCCATGTTGTCGCGCAGGTAGTCGAAGCCGAATTCGTTGTTGGTGCCGTAAGTGATGTCGCAACCGTAGGCCGCGCCCTTGTCGGAGTGCGGCATGCCCGGATAGACCACGCCCACGCTCAGGCCAAGCCAGTTGTAGAGCTTGCCCATCTGGGCCGCGTCGCGACGCGCCAGGTAGTCGTTGACGGTGACCACGTGCACGCCCTTGCCCTCGAGCGCGTTGAGGTAGACCGCCAGCGTGGCGGTGAGGGTCTTGCCCTCGCCGGTGCGCATTTCGGCGATCTTGCCGCTGTGCAGGACCATGCCGCCGATCAGCTGGACATCGAAGTGGCGCATGCCGAACACGCGGACGGAGGCCTCACGGCAGGTCGCGAACGCCTCCGGCAGCAACTTGTCCAGCGACTCGCCCTTGGCGATGCGGGCCTTGTAGTCCGCGGTCTTCGCCTGCAGCGCGTCGTCGGACAGCGCCTGCATCTGCGGCTCGAGCGCATTGATCTTCTTGACGATCCCGGACAGTTGCTTGAGCAGGCGCTCGTTGCGGCTGCCGAAGACGCTGGTGAGCAAGGTATTGAGCATGGGGCGACGAATCCGGGTTGGGTGATGCGCGCGCATTCGCGCGGCGGCATCAATGGGCCATCGACGATGGCGTATCAGCGGAAGGAACAGCAAAAACGGGCGCATTGCGCCCGTTTCGCAGTCCGATAGTGTAGCTGGAGGCACGGGCAGGCGTTATCAAGCCGGCCTCCATCCCGCGTGATGCGGGGAGCCGGGAAGGGGCAAACAGGCGATGCCCCCTCCCCGCACGTCCGGCCCGCACTGCGGGTGGACGGACGGGAAGTGGCCTCAGCGGTGCGCGCCGCTGGACGTCACCGCGAGGAACTTGCGCGGGTTCACCACCGCACCGTCCTGCCAGACCTCGAAGTGCACATGGGCACCGGTGGAGCGGCCGCTGGAACCGGCCTTGGCGATTTCCTGCCCGGAACGGACAAGGTCACCGACCTGGCGTTCCAGCTTGGAGTTATGCGCGTAGCGGGTCACGTAACCATTGCCGTGGTCGACCTCGACCACGTTGCCGTAGCCGGAGCGCACGCCGGAATAGCTGACCACGCCATCGGCCACCGCAAGCACGGGGTCGCCGACGTCGGCCTCGAAATCGATGCCCTTGTGGAACTGGTGGCCACCGCCGAACGGATCGGCACGGCCGCCGAAGCCGGAAGTGATGTAGCTGTTCGCGATCGGGTCGCGCGAGGGCATCGCGTTGCGGTCCAGCGCGCGATTGAACAGCAGGCTCTCCAGCACCGAAAGCTGGACGTCGGCGCGGCCGAACTCGCCCTCCAGCACCGAAATACCGCGGCGCAGCTCGCCCGGCGGCATGTCGCTGGCACGGCCCGCGCCACCCTGGCCGACCGGCTTCTCGAATTCGAATTCGCCGTCCTGCAGCTGGCCGGCCTGGGTCAGGCGCGCGCCAAGGGCGTTCAGGCGGTTGGCCTGGGCCTGCAATTCCGCCAGGCGGGCGGCGAGCGCGTTGACCTCGCGCTGGGCATCGCGACGGACCTTGGCCAGTTCGGCCTGGCGGCTCGCCTCGGCGGTCTGCAGGGCCTCGACCTCGGCCATCCCGACCGCGCTGCGGCCACCGGCGCCGATCAGCAGGCCGGCACCGAGCAGCACGCCCAAGGCAGCCAACGGGCGACGCATCGCCCAGAAACGGAACGCCTGCGCCTGCGCGATCACGCGGCGGCGGGTATCGTGTGACTTCGTTGCTTCGGTCATTCGGTATGCCTGGTTCGCGGTCCACGCCCCCTGCGGGGGCCACTCCACCGGCGGGTCCGCGCGCTGCGCTCGAAGCGCTGCTCGACGGATCCTCTGGCGGCACCCTGCGCCGGGCGCTATGGCTCGACGCAGTGGACCAGATGTTGCGTCCCCACCTGTCGCCCGTTCTGGCCGCGCATGCACGGCTGGCGAACGTTCGTGGCGACAAGCTCGTTTTCGTCGTCGATGGCCCGGTGTGGCATGCCCGATTGCGGCTGGCCACGCAGGAACTGGTCGACGTCGCCCGGTCCGTCGGGCTCGATGTGGCGGGGTTGACCGTCAGGACGACGACACAACCGTTGCGACCATTGCCACCAGCCGCTTCAACCGCTCCACCAATGTCGGCGGCCGGCCAATCGGGACTGGCGGCTGCCTTGGCACTGTTGCGGTCGGACGCGCCAGGGAGGGCGCCGGGGGAAGACCGCAAACCCGGCAGGCGGGGCACGTAGGAGCGTACCCAACCCGGCCGGCTGGGCATCCTAACGTCACAAGTCCGTGATTTTGTTAAATAAAGACTAACGATTCAGCTGAATGCGTGCACCTGATCACAGGCCGGGCGCGCGAGGGAATCGATTCAGGTCGCGGTAACGGCGTCGCCGTAGACCACCGGATGCGGTGCCACCGGGTCGGTGAAACTCACTTCTTCCCAGGCTTCGACATCCGCCAGCAGGGCCCGGACCAGCTTGTTGTTGAGGGCGTGGCCGGACTTGTAGCCCTCGTAGGCACCGATGATCGGACGACCGGCCAGGTAAAGGTCTCCGACCGCATCGAGGATCTTGTGGCGCACGAATTCGTCGGCGTAGCGCAGGCCGTCTTCGTTGATCACGCGGAATTCGTCCAGCACGATCGCGTTGTCCATCGACCCGCCGAGCCCCAGGTTGCGCTCGCGCATGTACTCCAGGTCCTGCATGAAGCCGAAGGTGCGCGCACGGCTGACTTCGCTGACGTACGCGCTGGTCGAGAAATCGACTTCGGCGCGCGACAGCGATTCCGGGATCGCCGGATGGTTGAACTTGACCGTGAAGCCGACCCGGAAGCCGTCATGCGGACTGAAGCTGGCGAGCTTGTCGCCGTCGCGCACTTCGACGTGCTTGCGGATGCGGATGAAGCGTTTCGGCGCGTTCTGCTCGGCGATGCCCGCCGACTGCAGCAGGAACACGAACGGTCCGGCCGAGCCGTCCATGATCGGCACTTCCGGCGCAGTGAGTTCGATGTAGGCGTTGTCGATGCCCAAGCCCGCGAGGGCCGACATCAGGTGTTCGACGGTCTGCACCTTGGCGCCATCGCAGGTCAGGCCGGTGCAGAGCGTGGTTTCGGTGACAAGGGCCGCGCTTGCGGGGATCTCGACCACGGGATCGAGGTCGATACGGCGGAATACGATTCCGGTATCCACCGGGGCCGGCCGCATCGTGAGGAAGACCTTCTCACCGCCATGCAGGCCCACGCCGGTGGCGCGGATCAGGTTCTTGAGAGTGCGTTGGCGAAGCATCGGCGCAGATTACCACCCTGATCGCTGAACCTGAACGTAAAACCCGATCTGTTCCACATGCAGGATGATCGCGGCAAAAGGGTCGGCCGGCATGATGCCGACCGACCGGAAATCACGCCGGGCGGGCAACCCGGCGTGGGGACATGGAGAGAATCACCAGCCGTTCCGCCATAGGCGGAATCGGCTGTTTTTACGCAATCAATCCGCCTGGCGACGCAGGAACGCCGGAATATCCAGGTAGTCGTCCTTCGGCAGTTCGGCGACGGCCGGGCTTGCATCGACGTTGCGACGCAGGCCGCCGACGAAGCCGGTGTTGGCGCCCGGCACGAACGGGTCGGAGACCTCGTCGATCATCAGGCCGGTGGTGCCGTCGCGCTTGCCCTGGGTGTTGATCAGCTGCACCTGCGGGCGACGCGGCGCGTCGAAGCCGCTGTCGTAGCGGGCCTCGCTGCGCGGGGCCGGCTGGCGGCCGCCGGCGGTGTTGCGGTTGAGGCCGGTCGCGACCACGGTGACGCGCACTTCGTCCTGCATCTCCGGATCCAGCACGGTGCCGATGACCACGGTGGCGTCTTCGGAGGCGAACTGCTCCACGGTGCGGCCGACTTCGTCGAACTCGGCCATGGTGAAGTCGGGGCCGGCAGTGATGTTGACCAGGATGCCGTTGGCGCCGGACAGGTTGACGTCGTCCAGCAACGGATTCTGGATCGCGCCCTCGGCCGCGGCCTGGGCACGATCGTCGCCGCGCGCGCTGCCGCTGCCCATCATCGCCAGGCCCATTTCGGACATCACGGTGCGAACGTCGGCGAAGTCGACGTTGATCAGGCCCGGACGCACGATCAGGTCGGCGATGCCCTGCACGGCGCCCTGCAGCACGTCGTTGGCGGCACGGAAGGCCTGGATCATGGTGGCGTTGCGGCCCAGCACGGTGATCAGCTTTTCGTTCGGGATGGTGATCAGCGAGTCGCAGTGCTGGCGCAGTTCCTCAATGCCCTTTTCCGCCTGCTCCATGCGGCGGCGACCCTCAAAGCTAAAGGGCTTGGTGACAACGCCCACGGTGAGGATGCCCATCTCCTTGGCAACCTGGGCCACCACCGGCGCGGCGCCGGTACCGGTGCCGCCACCCATGCCGGCGGTGATGAAGACCATGTCCGCGCCGGTCAGCGCGTCGATGATGGTGTCGCGATCCTCGAGCGCCGCCTGGCGGCCCACTTCCGGATTGGCGCCTGCGCCCAGGCCCTTGGTGACGTTGCCGCCGAGCTGCAACTGCAGCTTGGCGCCGCAATTCTTGATCGCCTGCGAGTCGGTGTTGGCGGTGATGAACTCCACGCCGTCCACGCTGCTGTTGACCATGTGCGCGACCGCGTTGCCGCCGCCGCCGCCCACGCCGATGACCTTGATCACCGCGTTCGGTGCCATCTTTTCAACCAGTTCGAAATGCGCCATGTCCGTGTCCTCTTGTTATGTGGTGCTTGTGTGAGATCGCTTGGGTTGTTGTGGTGCCCGGACCGCCCTGCCTGCCCTCCTCGCGCCGCCGCGCCCTCGCGACGACACCCCTTGCCTAGAACTGGCCGCGATACCAGTTCTTCACCTTGTCCATCCAGCTGAATGCCCGCCCATCGCGCAGCTGCGGCCGGCGCGGGTTCTCGATCTGGCTGCCCATCAGCAGCAGGCCGACGCCGGTGGCATGCACCGGATTGCCGACCACTTCGCCGAGCCCGCTGACGTGTTGCGGGATGCCGATCCGCACCGGCATCTGCAGCATCTCTTCCGCGAGTTCGACCACGCCTTCCATCTTCGAGGCGCCGCCAGTCAGCACCATGCCCGCGCGCACCAGTTGCTCGAAGCCGGAGCGGCGCAGTTCCGCCTGCACCATCTCGAAGATTTCCTCGTAGCGCGCCTGCACCGCCTGCGCCAGCGCATGCCGTGGCATGCGGCGCGGCGGCCGGTCGCCGACACTCTCGACCTGGATGCTTTCCTCGGCGCGCGCCAATTGCGCCAGCGCGCAGGCGTACTTGACCTTGATGTCCTCGGCATGCGGCGTCGGCGTGCGCAACATGTGCGCGATGTCCTCGGTGACCTTGTCGCCGGCCACCGGCAGGCTGGCGGTGTGGCAGATCGCGCCCTGCATGAACACCGCGATGTCGGTAGTGCCCGCGCCCATGTCGACCAGCACCACGCCGAGCTCGCGCTCGTCCGGGGTCAACACCGCAGTGCTGGAGGCAAGCGACGACAGGATCAGGTCGTCGACCTGCAGGCCGCAGCGCTGCACGCACTTGCTGATGTTGGCCGCGGCCGACTGCGCGCACATGACGAGGTGCGCGTGCACCTCCAGGCGCACGCCGGTCATGCCGACCGGATTGCGGATGCCTTCCTGCGAATCGTCCAGCACGTAATCGCGCGGCACCGCATGCAGGATTTTCTGGTCGGCGGGGACCGCAACCGCCTTCGCCGCGTCGAGCACGCGTTCCAGGTCGGCGTAGGTGACCTCGCCGTCGCGGATCGGGACGATGCCCGGCGAATTGCGGCAGTGGATGTGGTTGCCCGAGATCGACGCGTACACGCTGCGCACTTCGCAGCCGGCCATCAGCTCGGCTTCCTCGACCGCGCGCTGGATCGACTGCACGGTGGAATCGATGTCGACCACCACGCCCTTGCGCAGTCCGCGCGACTCATGCGAGCCGATGCCGATCACCTCGATCGGTTCGCCCGGCGCGTATTCGCCGACCAGCGCGGTGACCTTGGAGGTCCCGATGTCGAGGCCGACGATCAGCGACTTGTCGCCCTTGCGGTTCATGTGGTTCCTTGCCTTGTTTCGCTCCCTCCCCTGCTCGCAGGGGAGGGTTGGGGTGGGGTTGCTTCTTGCATCGGACTCGGCAGGCTGGTGGCCTTGGGCAACGCGGCCCAGCTCAGCGAAAAACCATTGGTGTAACGCAGGTCGGCGCGCACCAGGCGTTGCCCGGGGTGCTGCGCGGCCAGCCGCGGCAGCAGCGGCGCGAACCGCTCCAACCGCTCTTCCGGATCGTTGCGACCCAGCACGACTTCGGTGCCGTCCGACAGCGTGATCGACCAGCTGCCGCGCTTGTCCATGCCGGCACCGCGCACACCGCCAGCGTTCGCGAGGCGCTCGCGCGCCTGGTTGTACAGCGCGACCACGTCGGCGACCTGGGTATCCGGGCCATCCAGTTGCGGCAGGTTCGCGCGCACATCCGCGCCCGCAGCCGAAAACAACTTGCCGTGGTCGGAAAGCAACCGATCCTTGCCCCAGCGCGCGAATGGACGGTGCTCGCTGATCCGCACTTCCAGCACGTCCGGCCAGTGCTTGCGCACCTCCGCGCGTTCGACCCAGGGCAGCGCGCCGACCGCGGCCTGGATGCGATCGAGTTCCACCGCGAAGAAGCCCTTCTTCGCATACGGCAGCACGGTGGCGCGTAGCCGTGCCTGGTCGACCTGCTGCAGCTCGCCCTGCACGCGCAAGGTGCGCAGCGGCCACTGCTCGCCGCCGACCCAACCGTTGACCACGGCCACCACTGGCAGCGCAACCAGCGCCACCGCGATGATCCAGGCCAGCAGTCGCAGCATCGCGCTCATGCGGACGCCTGCCCTCCGTCGATGGACGGCACGGTCTGCTCGAGGATCCGCCAGCACAGCTCCTCGAACGACACGCCAAGCTCGCGCGCCGCCTTCGGCACCAGCGAATGGCTGGTCATGCCCGGTGCGGTGTTCACTTCAAGCAGCAGCAACTCGCCGCTAGCGCGATCGCGCATCACGTCGACCCTGCCCCAGCCGCTGCAACCCGCGGCGCGGAACGCATCCAGCGCGAGCTTGCGGATCGCGACCTCGTCATCGCCTTGCAGGCCGGGACACAGGTATTGGGTGTCGTCGGCGATGTACTTGGCGTTGTAGTCGTACCACTCGCCCTTCGGGACGATGCGGATCGACGGCAGGGCGACATCGCCGAGGATGCCGACGGTCAGTTCGTCGCCGACCACCATCTGCTCCATCAGCATCTCGCCGCCGTATTCGCGAGCGACGCGGATCGCGTCGTCGATGGCGGCCTCGTCGACCACGCGCGCCACGCCGACACTGGAACCTTCGCTCGACGGCTTCACGAACACCGGCAAGCCGAGCTGGCGGGCTGCGGCATCGACATCCGCGCCCGGCGACAGGCGCAGGAATTTCGGCGTCGGCAGGCCGGCGCTCATCCACACCTGCTTGGTGCGGATCTTGTCCATGGTCAGCGCGCTCGCCAGCACGCCGCAGCCGGTGTACGGCACTTCGAAACTTTCCAGCAGGCCCTGCAGGACGCCGTCTTCGCCGCCGCCCTTGTTGCCGTGCAGGATGTTGAACACGCGATCGAACTTGCCGCCGACGATCGCATCCACCAGCGCCGGGATGCCGTCCACCGGATGCGCGTCGACCCCGCGCGACTGCAACGCTTCCAGCACGTTGCGACCGGAATCCAGCGAGACCTCGCGCTCGGCGCTGCTGCCGCCCATCAGCACGGCGACACGACCGAAGTCACGCGCATCGCTGACGCGCAGCGGCGGGAACTGGTTGTCGGCACTCATGCGCCTGCTCCAAGAGGGGATGTGCCCTGCAATCCGTTGCGTGCCAACTGCTGCGCGGCCGCACCGATGTCGCCCGCGCCCATCAACAACAACAGGTCGCCATCACGGAGCAGGCCGGGCAGCACGCCGGCCACATCGGCGGCACCACCGACCACCACCGGATCGACACGGCCACGGGTGCGGATCGAACGCGCCAGCGACTTCGCGTCGGCACCGGCGATCGGCGCTTCGCCAGCCGGGTAGACCTCGGTCAGCACCAGCGCATCCACGCCGGACAGCACGGCGGCGAAATCGTCGAACAGGTCGCGCGTGCGCGAGTAGCGATGCGGCTGGAACGCGACCACCAGCCGCTTGTCCGGCCAGCCGCCACGCGCGGCATCGAACACCGCGGCGAGTTCCTTGGGATGGTGGCCGTAGTCGTCGACCAGGATCACGTCGCCACCACTGGCCAGCGGCAACTTCGCCAGCTGGTTGAAACGGCGGCCAATGCCAGCGAACTGCTCCAGCGCACGGGCGATCGCATCGTTCCGCACGCCCAGCTGCCACGCCACCGCCGATGCCGCCAGCGCGTTCTGCACGTTGTGCCGACCAGGCAATGCAAGCGTGCACGGCGTGCGCGAACCGTCCGGCAGGCACAGCATGTAGTGCATGCGTCCGCCCTGCTGGCGCACGTCTTCGGCACGCACGTCCGCGCCCGCGCTGAAGCCGTAGGTGAGCACGTGGCGCGGCGTGTTCTCCGCCAGCGCCGCCACTTCCGCATCGTCGATGCACAGCACCGCCAGCCCGTAGAACGGCAGCCGATGCAGGAATTCGTTGAACGCCGCCTTGACCCGGGCGAAGTCGCCGCCGTAGTTCTCCAGATGGTCGGCGTCGATGTTGGTGACGATCGCCACCGCCGGATTCAGGCGCAGGAAACTGCCGTCGCTTTCGTCGGCTTCGGCGACCAGCCACTGCCCGCCACCAAGGCGCGCGTTCGCACCGGCCGCAAGCAACTGCCCGCCGATCACGAAGGTCGGATCCATCCCGCCTTCCGCCAGCACGCTGGCGAGCAGCGATGTGGTGGTGGTCTTGCCGTGGGTGCCGGCGACCGCGATCCCGCGCTTGAAGCGCATCAGCTCGGCCAGCATCTCCGCGCGCGGCACGATCGGGATGCGTTGCGAACGCGCTTCCATCAATTCCGGGTTGCTCGCGCTGATCGCGCTGGAGACGACGATGCAATCGGCGTCGAGCACGTTGGCGGCGGCATGGCCCTTGCTGATGGTCGCGCCGAGCGAGGCGAGTCGGCGGGTCACCGCATTGTCGGCATTGTCGGAACCGCTGACCTGGTAACCGAGCGTGCACAGCACCTCCGCGATGCCGCTCATGCCGACGCCGCCGATGCCGACGAAATGCACGCGCGGGAACGCCTTGGTCAGGTCGCCGATCTGTTGCAGGCGCAGGCTGTTGAGGGACATCAGGCGGCTTCTCCATTCTTTCGGGGAGCACGGATCGTTGCCAGCACCGCGTCGGCGACGCGTTCGGCGGCATCCGGCCTGGCCAGGGAACGCGCGGCCGTGGCCATCGCCAGGCGCTTGGCCGGGTCGGCGGCGAGCTCGGCAAGCAGCGGCTGCAGGCGTGCAGCCAGATCGTCGGCCTGCGGCAACAGCACGGCGGCGCCGCGCTCGACGAGGTATTCGGCATTGCGGGTCTGGTGGTCGTCGACGGCCTGCGGGAACGGCACCAGCACGCTGCCGACGCCGACTGCGCACAACTCGGCAAGCGTCAATGCGCCGGCGCGACAGACCACGAGGTCGGCATGCGCATACGCCGCGGCCATGTCGGCGATGAAGGGTTCGACGGTGGCGACGACGCCCGCATCGGCATACGCCTTGCGCGCATCGTCGAGCATCTTCTCGCCGGCCTGGTGAAGGATTTCCACCGGCAGGCCGAGTGCAGCGACGGCTGCCGGCACTGCGTTGTTCAAGGCGCGTGCGCCCTGGCTACCGCCCAACACGAGAAGGCGCAGCGCGCCATCGTGACCGAAGCCGCGCTGTTCCGGCGGCGCGATCTGCGCGATCTGCGCACGCACCGGATTGCCGACCAGGGTTTCCCTGGCGAAGGTCTGCGGGAAGCCGACCAGGACCTGCTTCGCGACCTTGGCCAGCGCTTTGTTGGTCATGCCGGCGGCGCGGTTCTGTTCGTGCACCAGCAGCGGAATGCCGGCGATCCGTGCGGCGATACCACCCGGGCCTGCGGCGAATCCGCCGAAGCTGACTACGGCCGACGGCTGGCGCGCACGCAGCACGCGCGCGGCATCGCGCACGGCGCGCAGGAGTTTCATCGGCGCGGTCAGCAGGGTCGCGATGCCCTTGCCGCGCACGCCCTTCACCGCGATGGTGTCGATGTCGACGCCGTGCTGCGGCACCAATCGCGTTTCCATGCCGCCATCGGCACCGAGCCACGCCACCCGGATGCCACGTTCGCGCAATGCCTGCGCGACCGCGATCAGGGCGTAATCGCCCGCCGCGTGCGAGAACCTGTCGTTGATCTGCTTGAACTCGTCGATGTCGAACAGGGCGAAGCTCAATGGCCGGCGCAGCTCCACCGCACGCTCGAATGCCTGCGCCAGGTGCGCGTCCAGGTTGCGGCGGTTGCCGATCCCGGTGAGCGCGTCCTCCAGTGCCATCCGCTCGAAAGCCTCCGACTGCTCCTTGAGCCGGGCGACCAGGATCGACTTCTCGCGATCCGAATCCAGCAAGCGGTCGGTCTGTTCGCGCAACGCGCTGGTGCGTTGCTCGATCACGTCCTCCAGCTCGCTGGCCCGCTTGCGCAGGCTGCCGAGGCGCCAACGGTAGATCGCCAGCAAGGCCAATCCCAGCAATACCGTGGCCAGGGCCTGGAACCAGGCCTGCTGCCAGGGCTGCGGCTTGATCTCGATGTCGATGGCAGTGGGCTTGCCGCTCCAGCCCCGGCCCACGGTCGGCGCCGAAACATCCACCAGGAAACGGTAGCGTCCGGGTTTCAGGTTGGTGTATTGGGCCACGCGCTGGTTGCCGCGCTCGATCCACTCGTTGTCCTCGCCTTCCAGCCGATAGCGGTAGCGCAGGAAGCGCGGCATCAGGAAGCTCAACGCGGCGTAGCGGAACTCCAGCTTCTGGGTGCCCGCCGGCAAGCGCAGCAGGCCGTTCTCCGGTGAGGCCGGCTTGTCGTTGGCGTACGCCTGTTCGATGACCACCTGCGGCAGCTGGTGGCGATAGGCCTGCAGGCGCGCCGGATTGGTGACCGCCGCGCCGCGCGACGTCGCTACCCAGATGTTGCCGCGGCTGTCGCGCAAGGCGGCCGGGCCGGAACCGCCATTGCACTGCGCGCTGACCAGTCCGTCGGCCTCGCCGAAGTGGTCGTACGGCAACTGTGAGAGGCGACCATCCAGCACGGCGTCCGCATCGCTGCGCTTGATCCGCAGCACCCCGCGGTTCGAGGTCATCCAGAAATGACCCAGCTCGTCGTCGACCACGCTGAACATGGTGTCGACCGGCAGGCCTTCCTTCAGGGCAAGACCACGCAGCACGCCATTGCGATAGCGCAGCAGTCCGCGATCGGTAGCCAGCCAGAGAGTACCGTCCGCGTCCTCGTGGAAATCGAATACGTCCTGCGCGCCATTGACCGGGCGCATGTCGAGCGAACGCACCCTGCCGCCCACGATGTTGGCTGCGCCGTTCGCGGTACCGACCCACAGGCTGCCATCGCGGGCGATGTGCAGCGAGATGATGAATTCGCGAGGCAGTCCCTCGGCAAGCCCGTACGCCTTGAATTCGCCGTTGCGCAGGCGCGCCAGTCCACGCGACGTGCCGATCCACAAGGTGCCGTCAGCCTCCTCGGCCAGCGCCCGCACCTGGTTGCTGCCGGGCATGCCGCGCGCGTTGTCGTAGTGGCCGACCACCTTGCCGTTGCGCATGCGCAGGACGCCATCGGTGTAGCTGCCGACCAGCAACGAACCATCGCGCGATTCCAGCAGGCTGAGCACGGAGTCGCTGGGCAGGCCATCGGCCGCGCTGTACGTGGCTTCGATGCGGCCATCCCGCCACAGGTTCAGGCCACGGCTGGTGCCGATCCACATGCCGCCTCGCGGCGCCTCGTACAAGGCACGGACGTAGTCGTCGCTCAGCCCCTGGTCGCCGTTCCATGTACTGAACGAGGCGTCGCTGAGGCGCAGCAGCCCGGCATTGGTGCCGGCCCAGATGCTGCCTTCGCGATCCACGAGCACTGCGGCGACGCGATTGTTCGGCAGCCCTCGCATGCTGGTGAAACGTTCGGCACCGCTCTTGCCCAACCGCACCAGTCCGTTGTTGACCGTCCCCACCCAGAGGTTCCCGGCACTGTCCCTGGCGAGACTCGGCACGCCGTCCTCCGGCAACAATGGGGACTGCAGGACGAAACGCTCGCCCTGCAGGCGATAGACACCGCGCTCGGTGCCAACGAATACAGTGCCGGTGGCGTCCTGCATGACCCGGAAGATGGGTGCCGCGGGAAGGCCCGATGCGTCGCGATACACGCGGATCCGCCCGCCGCTGAAGTGCACCACGCCGTCCGCGGTCGCCGCCCAGACACTGCCGTCCCGATCCAGCAGCAGTCCGTAGACCACGTCGCTGGGCAATCCATTGCGTTCGTTGAACTGGATCGGCACGTCGCCATCCATGCGGGTGATGCCGGCACTCTCCGTCGCCACCCACAACCGGCCCCGGCGATCCAGCAAGGCATCGATCACCTCTT
>JAVWUU010000019.1:0-28619 GCA_036666995.1 Thermomonas sp. | reverse complement strand
AGACCCGCCTGTTCTTGTGCCCGCATGGATGCTCCCTGGATGTCTTCAGCTTTGTGAAACATGCCGGTTGCGCGGTGGATGCGATGTGAAGGGCTACCCTATCCGCCTCTCCCGACATCGCCGCTGCCATGCCCTACGAACGTTTCCTGCCGCCGGTGCTGCTGCTGTTCTCGAACGTGTTCATGACCTTCGCCTGGTATGCGCACCTCAAGCACAAGGACATCGCGTTGTGGAAGGTGATCCTGGCCAGCTGGGGCATCGCCTTCTTCGAGTACCTGCTGATGGTGCCGGCGAACCGCATGGGCAGCGCGGTCTACAGCGCGCCGCAGCTCAAAGGCATGCAGGAAGTGCTGACCCTGCTGGTGTTCGCGGGCTTCTCGATCTGGTACCTCGGGCAGCCCCTGAAGTGGAACCACTGGGCCGGCTTCGCCCTGATCGCGGCTGCGGCGTGGCTGATTTTCCTTGAGTGATCTTCGACATCGCAGCCGAAATGCCGGAAGCGTGTCTGCGCGACCGGGACTCGCTCTGGGACCTTCGGCGACAGGATGTCGCCGATGAGCCTACATGGACGTCACACGGCGTGTCCCGGAGTGAGTCCCGGCCGCGCGGATACGCGTAACGCAAGGATCAGAACGGGATCTTGCCGACCAGGATGTCCTTGTACATCACCCAGTCGCCTGCGAAGGAATAGAACGGGTGCTTGAACGTGGCCGGGCGATTCTTCTCGAAGAAGAAATGGCCGATCCACGCGAACGCATAGCCCGACAGCAATGCGCCGAGGAACCACCACGCATTGCCGCTGGTCACCGCCAGCAGGATGAAGCCCAGCGCGAAGCTGGTGCCGGTGAAGTGCAGGCGGCGGCAGGTCGTGTTGCGATGCTCGCCAAGATAGAACGGATAGAACTCGCGGAAGCTGGCGAACCGTTGCTGCGCATCGCTGCTCATTTCGCCTGATCCTTTTCCGCCGCCTTGGCGCGATCCCAGTAGCGATCCTGCGCTTCCAGCGACTGCCCGGCAAGGCCGCCATCCGCCGCCGCCAGCGCTTCCATCGCGCGGAAGCGACGCTCGAATTTCAGGTTCGCGCGGCGCAGCGCGCTGCCCACGTCGACCTTCGCATGCCGCGCCAGGTTGGCGCAGACGAACAGGATGTCGCCGAGTTCGTCCTCCAGTCGATCATGCGCTTCGACATCGTCCGGTGCGGCCGCGACCGCATCGAACTCCACCCGCACCTCGTCGATTTCTTCGTGCAGCTTGGCGATGACCGGCGCGGGGCCGGGCCAGTCGAACCCGACCTTGGCCGCCTTGTGCTGCAGCTTCACTGCACGCTGCCATTCCGGCAGGCCGCGCGAGATACCGGCAAGCGCAGATGTATCCGTATCGCCCGTCGCTTCGCGCTCGGCGCGCTTCAGCGCTTCCCAACGCTGCAGCTGGGCCGCGCCGTCCTGCTTGCGTGCTTCATCGCCGAAGACATGCGGATGCCGGCGCACCATCTTGTCGCAGATCGCCGCGACCACGTCGCCGAAGTCGAACGCGCCCTGCTCTTTCGCCATCTGCGCGTGGAAGACCACCTGCAGCAGCAGGTCGCCGAGTTCGTCCTTCAGGTCGGCCAGGTCGCCGCGGTCGATCGCATCCGCGACTTCGTAGGCTTCCTCGATGGTGTACGGCGCGATCGTGGCGAAGTCCTGTTCGAGGTCCCACGGACATCCGCCATCGGGGTTGCGCAGCGTCGCCATGATCGACAACAGGCTGGCGATGTCGCGCGCGTCGTTGCCTGGCGCGCTGCTCATTTCGGCAAGCGATCACGCAGCGCGATGTCGCCCAAGGCTATGAAGTCGCCATTGAGCAGCGTGTCGCGCTGGTTGTAGCGGAATGGCCGGCCTTGCGGGTCCAGCACCGAACCACCCGCGCCTTCCAGGATCGCCTGGCCTGCGGCGGTGTCCCATTCGCTGGTCGGGCCGAAGCGCGGATACAGGTCGATGCCGCCATCGGCGATCCGGCAGAACTTCAGCGAGGACCCGCAGCCCACCACGTCGCTGCCCGGCAATGCATCGAGCACGGCCTGCGTGCGTTCGTCCCGATGCGAGCGGCTGGCGGCGATGCGCAGCGGTTCCGATGCCGGAATGCGTGCATGGATCGCCACGTCGCCCGCATCGCCCTCGCGGATGAACGCTCCAACACCAGAGCCGCCATGCCACAGCGCGCCGGTGGTCGGCTGCTGGATCACGCCCCAGTCCGCCACGCCATCCACGATCAGCGCGATGTTGACGGTGAACTCGCCGTTGCGCTTGATGAACTCGCGGGTGCCGTCGAGCGGATCGACCAGCCAGAAGGTCGTCCACTCGCGGCGCGCGGCGATGTCGAGGTCTTTCGATTCTTCCGACAGCACGGGGATGTGCGGCGTCAGCGCGCGCAGGCCAGCCACGATGCAGCGATGCGACGCGAGATCGGCGGCCGTGAGCGGTGAGCGGTCGTCCTTGTGCTCGATGGCGAACGGACTCTCGTAGACCGTCAGGATCTCGGCGGCGGCGGCGCGCGCAAGCGCGATCACCGCATCGCGTTGTTCGTTCGACAGGATCATTCCTGCTGCCTCAGCCATTCGCGGGCGATGAACAGGGACGCGATGGTGCGGCCTTCAGAGAAATCCTCGCGCAGGATCAGTTCGCCCAGGTCGTCGAGCTTCCACGGGATCACTTCGAGTTCCTCGGGCTCGTCGCCGGGCAGGCGCTGCGGATACAGGTCGCGCGCCAGCACCAGGTGGGTCTGGTGGCTCATGTAGACGGGCGCCAGGGTGATGCTGCGCAGCACCTGGAGATCGCGCGCGCCGTAGCCGGCCTCTTCCATCAGTTCGCGATTGGCGGCCTCGATCGGGCTCTCGCCGGCATCGATGCGGCCCTTCACCAGGCCGAGTTCGTATCGATGCACGCCGGCCGCGTATTCGCGCACCAGCAACACGGTGTCGGCGTCCAGCATCGGCACCACTGCCACCGCACCGTGGCCGCGACCATGCAGGCGCTCGTAGCGGCGTCGCTCGCCATTGCTGAACTCCAGGTCCAGCCGCTCCATCCGGTACGGGCTGTCGTCGTGCTCGGTGATGCCGTGGATGATGGGCAGGGGTCGGCTCATGGCACGCCTCCCGCGGCGATAATGGGCGTATGAATGAGATTCACGATGCCGACATGATAGCCGCCGCGGATGCATGGCGGGCGCGCGACCTCGCCGTGCTCTGGCATCCCTGCACGCAGATGCGCGAGCACCCGGGCGTGCTGCCGCTGGTGCCGATCGAACGCGGCGAAGGCGCGTGGCTGGTCGGTCGCGATGGCAGGCATTACCTGGATGCGGTGTCGAGCTGGTGGACCAACCTGTTCGGCCACGCCGAACCGCGCATCGCCCAAGCCATCGCCAACCAGGCGATGACGCTGGAGCAGGTGATCCTGGCCGGGTTTTCGCACCAGCCGGCGGTCGAACTGGCGGAGAAATTGCTGGCCATCGCCCCGCGAGAGAGCGGCCGTGCGCCGCTCTCGAAAGTGTTCTATGCCGACAACGGATCGGCCGGCGTGGAAGTCGCGCTGAAGATGGCCTTCCACTGGTTCCGCAATCGCGGCGAGGACAAGCGCACCAAGTTCGTGGCGCTGGAGAACGGCTACCACGGTGAGACCATCGGCGCGCTGTCGGTCGGCGATATCCCGCTGTACCGCCGCGTGTATGCGCCGTTGCTTGCCGAATGCCTGTTCGCCCCGTCGCCGGACAGCTATACCGCGGCGCCCGGTGAAAGCGCAGCCGCATGTGCGGAACGCGCTGCGGACGGCTTGCGCATATTGCTGGAGCTTCACGTCGGCGAAATCTGCGCGCTGATCCTGGAACCGCGCGTGCAGTGCGCCGGCGGCATGCGCATGCACGATCCGCTGTACCTGCGCCGCGCGCGCGAACTCTGCGATTCGCATGGCGTATTCCTGATCGCCGACGAGATCGCGGTCGGCTTCGGCCGCACCGGCACGATGTTCGCGTGCGAGCAAGCCGGCGTGCAGCCCGACCTGCTGTGCCTGTCGAAAGGGCTGACCGGCGGCTTCCTGCCCTTGGCCGCGGTGCTTTGCACGCAGGCGATCTACGACGGCTTCCTCGACGATTCGCGCGAACGCGCCTTCCTGCATTCGCACAGCTACACCGGCAATCCGCTGGCCTGCGCGGCGGCACTGGCGTCACTCGCCATTTTCGAGAGCGACGACGTGCTCGCGCGCAATCGCGCAACCGCCTCACGCATGGGCGAACTTGCTGCTCCGCTGGCGGCACTTCCGCATGTGGCCGATGTGCGCCAGGCGGGGATGATCGTCGCCTTCGAATTGACCGAACGCGGCGACAAACGCACGCCGTTCGATCCAGCATTGCGTGTCGGCCTGCGCGCGTATCGCGCGGCGCTGGAGCGCAACGTGGTGCTGCGCCCGCTCGGCGACACGCTCTACTGGATGCCGCCTTACTGCATCGACGACGAACAACTGGATCTGCTCGCACGGACCACGCGCGACGCGATCCTGGAGGCCACCGCATGCGCCTGACCCGCAGCCACATCGACATGCCCTTGCGAATCGGCAGCGAGATCGCGTTGCCGGAGGACGTGGCCGCGCACCTGCTGCGCGTGTTGCGCCTGCAGGTCGGCGACGCCTGCGTGCTGTTCAACGGCGACGGCCACGATTACGACGCGCGCATCAGTGCACTCGGCAAGCGCGAGGCGCGCGCGGAGATCGTGGCGGCAAGGCGCATCGACAACGAATCGCCGCTGCGCATCATCCTGCTGCAAGGCATCGCCCGCGGCGAGAAGATGGACTGGATCCTGCAGAAGGCGACCGAACTCGGCGTCGCCCGGATCCTGCCGGTGACCAGCGAGCGCAGCGAAGTGAAGCTGGATGCGCAGCGCGCGGACAAGCGCCTGGCACACTGGCGCGGGATCGTCATTTCCGCCTGCGAACAGAGCGGTCGCGCAGTGATCCCGGATGTCGCGGCACCGCAGTCGCTGGCGCAGGGCGCAGGACTGCGCGCCGGTCGCGGGTTCATCCTCGACCCGTTCGCCGAGGCATCGCTGTCATCGCTGCAGGGTGTTGCGATGGACGCATGCACCATCGCGATCGGACCGGAAGGTGGTTGGTCGCCACGCGATCGCGAACAGCTGGTCGCGGCCGGCTACGAAGGACTCCGGCTGGGCCCGCGCGTGCTGCGCACCGAAACCGCCGGCATCGCCGCGATCGCGGCGCTGCAGGCGGCCTGCGGCGACCTCGGTTAGTCGGGATCGCGGATCCGGATCAGGCCGCAGCGGCAAGCGCGCTGGCGATCTGTTCTTCGATCGCCGCGAGGTCGGGCACCAATGCGTCGTCCTCGTTGAGGCGGACGCGGGCCAGCACGCCTTCCAGCAACTCCGAATCGTCGCCTTCGGCGGAAATCGCGGCTTCTGTCACCGTCACCAGGCGCGGGAAGCCCTGGGTCAGCAGCGCGAAGAACGGCCGCTTGGCATCGCCGCCGAGGGCCTTCAGCACGATCACCTTGCTGCCCAGGCCGCCCTTTTCGTCGGCGACACCCGCGAATCGCGAAAACGAAACCAGGGGCACCTGCCAACCACGCCAGCGCGTACGCCCGAGCAACCAGTCCGGTGCGCCCGCGATCGGCTCGGGATCGGAATAGGAGAGCACCTCGGCGATGGCGGCGTTCGGCAACAGCAGGCGCGCATTGGCGACCTGGATGAGCACGCCGCGGATGATCTGGTCGGGGGCAGTCTGCAAGGGGACGGACATGGGAAACCTCAGGCGGGCCAGCGTTGCAGCAGTTTGTGGGCGAGCTGGGCAAGGCCGAGCGCCTCGCCACCACGAGCCACCAGCGCATTGCTGGCGGCGGGATCGAAACAATGGTCGGTGGACTGCCCGGCAACCCAGCCACCGGCCCAGTGCATGGCCATGGCCAAGTCGACCAGGGTCACGTCCGCGCCACTCAGCAGGAGCAGGGCGCTGTCCTCGGCACGCAGGGCCGCATACGTCGGTTCGCCATCCGCTGCGGCGAACACCAGGCCCGCCGGAGCCGCCTGGATATCCACGCCATCCGGCAGCACGTACACGGTGCCCGGCTGCAACGTATCGCCCGCCTGCGCGAGCGATACCGGCAGTTGCGCGGCCCGTTGCATCTGCCGGACCAGCTTGTCGTACTGCCCGCCCTCGATGCGCTGGCGCAACACGATCGCGCGCGGGAATCCGGATGGCAGGCCACCCAGCAGCTGGCGAACCGCATCCGGGCCACCGATGCCGGCGGCGATCACCACCGCACCGTTCGCGGTCGGCGACACCGGCGGGCGCGATTGCGGCACATCGGGCATCGCCGCGATCTGCAGGCTGAGGGCCTCCATCTCCGCCTGGAAGCTGGTGGGTTGATCACCGGCGGCAGGCGCGGCATCGGCCACGTCCCTGACCGGGGGCAGCACGTCGTCATGCCCCTGCAACTTGGCCTGCAGGTGGCGCGACCAGCGCGCCGCCTCCCAGCCATCCCGCTTGGCGGCCACGTCGGCATCGTCGAAGAGGATTTCCAGCCCCGGATCGCCCAGCACGTCGTCGAACTTGTCGAGTGCGTGCTCGACCAGCGGATCCAGGATCACCAGCAACACGTCCGGTGCGGCACCGCGCACGTCGGCTTCGCTCGCGGTCGCCGGATCGAGCAGGGCGGCGACTTCCGCGCCGGCCTGCACGATCGCGGCCTCAGTGCGTTCGCGCGCAGCTCCCGCGCGCGCCAGCACGACCACGCGCTTGCGGCTCATTGCAGCTGACCGTCACCGGCGCGCTCCAGCTTGAGCAGCTCGAACACGTTCCGCATCAGCTCGACTTCCTGGTAAGGCTTGCCGAGGTAACGCTCCACGCCGAGGTCCATCGCGCGCTGGCGATGTTTGTCGCCGGTACGCGAGGTGATCATGATGATCGGGACGTCGCGCATGCGCGGATCCGCCTTCATCGCGGTCGCCAGCTCGTAGCCGTCCATGCGCGGCATTTCGATGTCGAGCAGCATCAGGTCCGGGATGACATCGGCCATCCGTTCCAGCGCGTCGATGCCGTCCTTCGCGGTCGCGACCTCGAAGTTGTGGCGCTCCAGCACGCGGCCGGTGACCTTGCGCATGGTGATCGAGTCGTCGACCACCATGACCAGCGGCACCCGGCGCGCCTCCACCACCTGCTCGACCGGTGCGGCGTCGCGCGGCATCGCGGCATAGCGACGGACCAGCGGGGCGATGTCGAGGATGACCACCACGCGGCCGTCGCCCATGATCGTCGCGCCGAAGATGCCCGGCACCGAGGCCAGCTGCGGACCGCCGGCCTTCACCACGATTTCGCGGTTGCCGACCACCTGATCGATCGCGACCGCGGCACGCAGGTCGCCCGAGCGGACCAGCAGCAGCGGAATCTGCAACTGCCCTTCCGCCTTGACCGTCGTGGTGCCGACCAGGCCACCAAGGTCATGCAGCGCGTAGTCCTCGCCACCGTAGCGGTAGACCGCATCCGGCTTGCTGATGTCTTCGCGGCTGATCCGGCCGACGCCGCGCACCGAGGCGATCGGCACTGCGTATTCGGTGTCGCCGATCTTGACGAACACCGCCTGGGTGACCGCCAGCGTCTGCGGCAGGCGCAGGGTGAAGGTCGTGCCCTGTCCGGGTTGCGAGGCGATGTCCAGCGAGCCGCCGAGCTGGCGCACTTCGCTGGCGACCACGTCCATGCCGACGCCGCGGCCGGCCAGGCGGCTGACGGTTTCGGCGGTGGAGAAGCCGGGTTCCAGGATCAGGACGTCGAGGTCGCCGTCGGACAGGATCGCGTCCGGCTTGATCAGACCGCGTTCGACCGCGCGGGCGCGGATCGCCTGGCGATCCAGGCCGGCACCGTCGTCGCCGACCTGCAGCACGACTTCCGAACCTTCGCGGCGTACCGCGACGCGGATGGTGCCTTCGTCGCCCTTGCCCGCCTTGCGGCGTGCGTCCGGCGTTTCCAGGCCATGCGCGATCGCGTTGCGGAGCATGTGCTCCAGCGGCGCGGTCATGCGCTCCAGCACGCTGCGGTCGAGTTCGCCCTGCGCACCGTCGAGCTTGAGCTGCGCCTGCTTGCCGGTTTCGCCGGTAGCCTGGCGGATGACGCGGCGCAGGCGCGGAACCAGGCCCTCGAACGGCACCATGCGCGTGCGCATGAGGCCTTCCTGCAGGTCCGAGCTCACCCGCGACTGTTGCAACAGCAGGGTTTCGTACTGGCGGGTCAGGTCTTCCATCGACCCGTGCAGGGCCTGCAAGTCGGCCGCGGACTCGCCGAGGGCGCGCGACAGCTGCTGCAGGGTGCTGAACCGGTCGAGTTCGAGCGGATCGAAGGTCTCGTTGCCGGCCGCGCCCTCGCGCTGGTAGCGGGCGATGATCTGCGCTTCGGTTTCCGAATCGAGGCGGCGCAGCTGGTCGCGCAGACGGATGTTGGTCTGCTCCATTTCCTGCGCGGTGCCGCGGAACGCCGAGAGCTGCTGTTCCAGGCGCGAGCGGTAGATCGCCACTTCGCCGGCGTAGTTCACCAGGCGATCCAGCAGGTCGGCGCGGATGCGCACCTGCTCCTGCGGTGCGCGGATGCCGATGTCGTCGTCTTCGCCGAAGCCTTCCTGCACCATCGGCGCGGACAGCGGCTTGAGCTCGATCTTCTGCGCCGGCGCGGGCACGAACATCAGGCCGTCGTCGACTGCCTGCGGTGCCGCGATCGGGGTTTCGGCGCGCGCGTTGAGCTCGTCGATCAAGCCGACCGGCAAGCCGACCGCGCGACGCGCGGCAACGCGGGTGATCATCCCGTGCAGGCGGTCGAAGCCACGTTCCAGCAGCGGCACGCCATCGCGGCCGAGCTCGGCACGCTGCGCCACCACCGCTTCGAGCAGGGTTTCCATCGAGTGGCCGAGTTCGCCCACCGGCATGATGCCGGCCATGCGTGCACCGCCCTTCAGGGTATGCAGGTCGCGCTGCAGGCCGACCATCGCTTCGCGATCCTCGGGGGCGTCGCGCAGCAGCGCGAGCAGGCCGTCGGAGTGGTCGAGCAGGTCGCCGCCTTCCTCGACGAAGATGTCGACCAGCTCGGCGTCCAGCCCGTCCATGTCCAGCGCTTCATCCGGATCCTCGGCAGAGGTCGCGGACGAGAGCAGCGCCGCCAATGCAGCCTGTTCGCGCGCCTTGGCCGCGGCCGCGACTTCGGCGGCACGGCGCTCGGCTTCGACGCGCGCTGCCTCGGCCCTGGCCTCGGCAAGACGCGCCGCTTCCAGGCGATCCGCTTCCTGGCGGGCCGCGACGATGCGTTCGGCTTCCAGGCGATCGGCTTCGGCACGCGCCGCTTCGACGCGCGCCGCTTCGGCTTGTTCGGCGGCGATGCGGTCTGCTTCGATTCGCTCGGCTTCCAGGCGCGCCGCTTCTTCCGCGGCCAGGCGCTCGGCTTCGGCACGCGCCGCTTCTTCGGCAGCGATGCGTTCGGCTTCCGCCTGCTCGGCGGCAACCCGTGCCGCTTCGGCTTCCTCGGCGGCGATGCGCTCCGCTTCCAGGCGTTCGGCTTCGAGGCGTGCGGCCTCTTCCGCGGCAAGACGCTCCGCTTCTGCCTGTTCGGCAGCCAGGCGGGCTTCCTCGGCTTCGGCGGCGGCGATGCGCTCGGCTTCGACGCGTTCGGCTTCGATCCGCGCGGCTTCGAGCGCGGCAAGGCGCTCCGCTTCCACGCGCTCGGCCTCGAGACGTGCGGCTTCCTGTGCGGCCAGGCGCTCGGCTTCGGATTCGATCGCGGCGATGCGTGCCGCTTCTGCTTCCACCGCAGCGAGACGCTCGGCTTCGACGCGTTCCGCTTCCAGGCGCTCCGCTTCGGCGCGGCCCGCAGCTTCCTCGGCGGCGATGCGTTCGGCCTCGGCCTGCTCGGCGGCGAGACGCGCGGCTTCGGCTTCTTCCGCGGCCAGTCGCTCGGCTTCAAGGCGTTCGCTTTCGAGACGTTCGGCATCGGCCAGGGCAGCGGCTTCCGCAGCGGCAACGCGCTCGGCTTCGGCCAGCTCCTCGGCAACACGCGCAGCTTCCGCTGCCTCTGCCTCTTCGGCTGCCTTGCGCGCGGCCTCGGCGGTCGCATCGATGAACGGGATGCTCACTTCCGGCAGGGTTTCGCGCAGCGCAGCAACGCGCGCGGCCAGTGCCGTGTAGACCGGCACCTGCGCCGGGGTGGACTGCAACGCGGCAGTCGATGCGCGCACGGCGTCGGCGACATCACCCAGCGTGGCGATGCCTTCGGCATCGGCGAGGGCATGGGTCGCCAGCAGGCGCTTGACATAGCCTTCGGCCGGCGAGGTGAACGCGGTCACCGACGGCACTTCGGTCATCGCGAACGCGCCATTGAGCGTGTGGATCGCACGCAGCAGGCCTTCGTTGACGCTGGCGTCGCCGCCGCGCGCCTGCGCCAGCCACGCATCGACGGTTTCCAGATGCCCGCCGACCTCGGAACCGAGGATCTCGAGCAGGACAGGGTCGACGTGCGCGGCGACGGTCTGGGCCGCGGGGGCTTCGACCTCGGAGTCGCCACGGTCGGCCTGAGGTGCCGCTGTGTCCGCGACGCCACCAAGCAGCACTTCCTCGCCAGCGGCGAGACGATCGGCCACCGCCTGCATGGCCGCCAGATCGACGCTGACCGCACCTTCGCCACTCAATGCAGCGTGCAGTTGCGGCAACACGTCGCGCACCTGGCCGATGAAGGCGACCACCGCGTAGCTGGCCTGGCGCTTGCCGTCGCGCACTTGGTTCAGCATGTTCTCGACATGCCAGCTGAAATCGCCCAGGACGCGTGCGCCAACCAGGCGACCGCTGCCCTTCAGGGTGTGGAACACGCGGCGGATCGGCAGCATCCGATCCATGTCGTCGGGCTGCAGGCGCCAGGCGGGCAGCAGCTCGTCGAGCTCGCCGATCACCTCCTGGAACTCCTCCAGGAAGATTTCGCGGATATCGTCGTCGATCTCGTCGCTGGTGTTGTCGAATCCGGCGACCAACGCGGGTGCCCCGGACTGCTGCGCCACCACCACCGGTGCCGCCGCGACTGGTTCGACGTCCGCTGCGGCTTCCTCCACCTCCGTCGCCTCGACCACGGGCGTGGCTTCGACCGGCGCGGGTTCGGACAGGGTGGCCACGCCATCGTCCGGCAACGGCCAGTAGCGCAGCTGTTCGAGGCTGGTGCGGGTCTTGTCGAGCAGGTCCTGGCGCTGGCCGTGCGGATCGCGCAGCGACTCCAGGTAGTACTCCATGCCTGCCAGCGCATCGGCAAGCGTGTCCAGCTGGCGTCCGCCGGGAACCTGCTTGCGGCCAAGCAGCTCGGCATGACTGAAGCGCCGCAGCGCCTCCAGGTAACCCGCCGGTTCCGGCAGGTTGAGGATCCGCATCGCCCCGGCCACTTCGGCCAGCAGGCGCGGGACCGGGTCGAGGACGGCGTGGTCCCAGTCGGTTTCGACGAAGGCGACGAAGGCATTGCGGACTTCGGCGAAGTTCGCCGCGGCCTCGCGCGCCAGGGCGCCCATCACCTTGCGCGATTCCTGCGCGAGCTGGTCGTCGGCATCGCTGCCGGCGTCGCCGCTGCCAAGCCGGGCGACCTGGTCGTCCAGCGAGTGTTCGATGTAGATCAACGCGCCAGCGACTTCCATCAAGTCGTTTTCGCTGGGCGACCGACTGCCGTCGGCGAGCCCTTGCACTACCTTGCGCTGCTCCTGGACCACGCCACGGGCGCTTTCCAGGCCCAGCATGCCGAGCGTCTCGCCGATGCGATCCAACGCTTCCGCCTGCGGCTGCAGGTCGGCGAGGTTGCCGCCACCGGCGCGCAGGTGCAGGTCGAGTGCGTCCTTGACCCGCAGCAGGTCTTCCTTCAACGCCGCCGAGACGGTGTCGAGCAAGGCGCGATTGCGTCCGGCCAGGCTGCCGCGCGCGTGTTCGAGTTCGGCTTCGGTCGCCTCGACCAGCAGGCTGGGCAATGCGTCCTGCTGCAATGCGTCCACGCCGCGCGCCGTGCGCAGGTCGTTGATCAGCGGCAGCAGCACGATCGGGATGTCGCGGTGGCCGCCCTGCAGGCGTTCCAGGTAATCCGGCAACTGCACCACGCCGCGCATCAGCGCAGCCAGCGCATCGTCCCGACTGCCGGGCACGCCTTCCAGCAAGGCGCCCGCCAGTTGTTCCATCTCGCCGGCCACCATCGCCGGAGCCTGCAGTTCCAGCATGCGCAAGGTGCCCTGCACCTGGTGCAGGTAACTGGCGCACGCCCGCATGCTGGCGTTGTCCGCCGGGTTTTCGACGAAGGCCTCGATCTCGAGCCGCGCCTGGCGCAGGGTCTCGTCGATCTCGGGCTTCACCCAACCGAGCGCGGTGTGGTCAATGGCATCGCGCAGCGCCGTGGTCATCGCGAAGCTCCGCTACGGCCCCGCAGCGCGGGGCTGGCCTGGTGGGTGCTGTTCATCCCGACCTCTGGGTTCCCTGCCTGCACTCAGGCCGGCAGCTTGAAGTCGGCGACCGAACGGCGCAGGTCGGACGCGAGCTGCGCGAGGTTACCAATCGATTGCACGGTCTGGCTGGCGCCTTGCGACGTCTGCGCGGTGATCGACTGGATCGTGTTCATCGTCTGGGTGATGTCGGTCGCGGCGTGCGACTGCTCCTGCGCCGCCACCGAGATGCCTTCAATCAGGCCGGACAAGTCGGACGACACCTTTTCGATCTCGCCCAGCGCGGTACCCGCGTCCTCGGCCAGTCGGGCACCGGCGACCACTTCCGAGGTCGTCTGTTCCATCGAGCTCACCGCTTCGTTGGTATCGGCCTGAATGGTCTGCACCAGCGATTCGATGCGCTTGGTCGCGCCGGAGGAGCGTTCCGCGAGGCGTTGCACTTCGTCGGCCACCACCGCGAACCCGCGGCCTGCTTCACCGGCCGAGGCCGCCTGGATCGCGGCGTTCAGCGCCAGGATGTTGGTCTGCTCGGAGATGTCGTTGATCAGTTCGACGATCGAGCCGATTTCCTGCGAGCTTTCGCCCAGGCGCTTGATGCGCTTCGAGGTTTCCTGGATCTGGTCGCGGATGCTGTCCATGCCGGCGATCGTCTGCCGCACCACGCCCGCGCCGTTGGTCGCGATCTGCACCGAGCGACGCGCCACCTCGGCCGAGTCGGCGGAGTTGCGCGACACCTGGTTAATGCTCGACGCGATTTCGTTGATGCGGTCGGTGGCGGTATTGATTTCCTGCGCCTGGTGCTCGGCGGCGTCGGCGAGGTGCATGGCGGTCGCCTGCGTTTCCTGCGCACTGGAGGCCACCTGCACCGAGGTGTCGTTGATCGTTGCCACCAGGGTACGCAGCTGTTCCACCGCGAAGTTGATGGAGTCCGCGATCGCGCCGGTCATGTCCTCGGTCACGGTCGCCTTCACGGTCAGGTCGCCTTCCGCGAGCGAACCCATTTCGTCCAGCAGGCGCATGATCGCCTCCTGGTTGCGGTCGTTCAGTTCCTTGGTGGTGTGGTAGCGCAGGCGCTGCGCGCGACCCTGCGCCCAGACCAGGCCGCCGATCGAGAACAGCATCAGCAGGCCGGACAGGATGCTGACCCAGACGCCGCCGACGATGCTGGTGTCCTTCAGCGAGCCGAACGAGGTGAACGCCGCGAACAGGCTCTCGCTGTCCGACAGCAACTTGTCGGAGCCGGTGGCGAGGGCGGTGGCCGACGCCTGCGCGCCGATCAGCTTCTTCGAGTCGCCGACGATGCCGTCGAGATCCTTCTTCATGCCGGCCCAGAGGGTGGCGGCCTGATTGAGCGGGGCGACTGCACCTGCGGCGGTCACCTTGGCGATGTCGCCGCTGCCGTTGCGCAGCGCGTTCATCGAACGATCGAACACCGCGGAGTCGCGACCCAGGGCGTCCGCCGCCACCTGCGCGCCACTGCCGCCCGCGCGCAATTCGGCGATACGGCGGGCCATGGCCGCGGAGGTCACCACCTGCTGCAGCGCGGTGAACACCTGGCCGGAACCGGCGCCGCCGGAGGCCAGGCCGCGGACCACTTCGTTCAGCTGCGCCTGCAGCTGCGGCACCTTGGCGCTGAAGCTGTCGGCGCGCGTGGCCAGCGCCAGCACCGCCTGCTGCGAGGCCATGACTTCATCGGCGCGCTTGGCCAGCGGATCCCAGGTATTGCTCACCGTGCGGATCGGACCCGACACACCGGCCTGGTCGCCGAAGCGGTCGTTGAGGGTCTTGATGTCCTCGTCGACTTCGGTCTTGGTCGCCTTGAACGCGTCGAATGCCTGCGCGTCGCCTTCGATCGCGTCGCGGCCCTGGTTGGCCAGTCGCTGCGAGTTGAGCTGCAGGCGGGAAGCCGCGGTACTGGCACCACCGAGGCGCGAGGCCTTGGTCGTCGCGTACAGGGTGTTGCCGGCGAAGACCAGCAGCGAACCGATCAGCAACCAGATCCAGAAGTTGGTGCTGATGTTGCGGCCCTTGCCGGCGACGGAATCCATCAGAGTGCTCATGTTGCGACCTCGGCTTGCGTTGGGATCCGCGGGTTAGGCGGCGGCTTGGCGGAATTCGGGAGTGCGGGCCAGGCGATCGAGGCTGAACACGCCCCAGTCCTGGTCATTGATGCGGTATGCACGATCGATGAAATAGGCGTAGCGACCTTCGGACACCGATTCGGTGTCGATGCCCTGGCCGTCGACGAAGCTGCGCTGTCCGTACAACTCGTCGATGGTGACGGCGACATCGCCGCCCGGTTGGCGAACCACCAGCACGCGCTGGCTTTCGTGCAACACGGTGCGCTCGCCCTCGAGGAACTGCTTGAGGTCGACCACCGGCAGCAGGGTGCCGCGCACGTTGGCCACGCCCAGCATCCACGGCAGCGAGCCGGGGACATGGCTCACCAGCGGCAACGGCATGATCTCGACCACTTCGTCGAAACCGGATGCGAGCCGGTGCGAACCGACCCGGTAGGCAACGCCGCGCCACAGGCCCGGCGCATCGAGCTGCTCCGGAAGGCCGGCGACGTGAGCCAGCGAGCGCTGCTCGTAATCGGCCAGCACCAGGAACGGCGAACGCTTGTCGCGCGGACGCGACGACACCCGGCGCGAAGGCTTCGAGCGCGCAGCTCGCGAGGACTCCTTGACGGGAACTTCGACCGGCTCCGGCGCGGCTTCCACCGTTTCAGCCACGTCGACCGATGCCTCGATCGGCGCTTCCACTTCGACGGCAGCAACGTCCGCTACGGCAACATCGATCGCCTCGACCGGTTCGTCGACGACGATCTCGTCGGGCGCAACGGCGGCGGCCTCGACCACAGGCGCGGTCGCCAGCGGCTTGCCTTTCTGCTTCTGCTTGCCGCGCTTGGCCATGCTCAGTGCCCGATCAGTGCGTTGATCCGCGCGATGAGATCACTCTCGCGCGGCGGCTTGACGATGTAATCCTTGGCACCCTGGCGCAGACCCCAGACGCGGTCGGTCTCCAGGCCCTTGGTGCTGACGATGAGGACCGGGATATGGCTGGTGTCGACATCGCGCGACAGCGCGCGGGTGGCCTGGAAGCCATTCATGCCGGGCAGCACCACATCCATCAGCACGAGGTCCGGCTTGTCGCGGCGGCAGGTGGCGATGCCATCCTCCGCGCTGCCCGAGGTGGTGACGTGGTGCCCGTTGCGTTCCAGCAACTGGGTCATCACCGCAGCCTCGGTGGGTGAATCCTCGATCAGCAGTATGCGTGCCATTGGTGCCCTACCCCCCGGTCAGGCGTTGACGTACTTCCGTATCGCGCCAAGCAGCTCTTCCCGCGTGAACGGCTTGGTCAGGTATTGCTCGGAGCCCACGATACGGCCACGCGCCTTGTCGAACAAACCGTCCTTCGACGAAAGCATGATGACCGGCACAGTTTTGAATGTCTGGTTGTTCTTGATCAACGCGCAGGCCTGATAGCCGTCGAGCCTCGGCATCATGATGTCCACGAAAATGATCTGCGGGTTGTGGTCGGCGATCTTCGCCAAGGCCTCGAACCCGTCGGTCGCGGTGACCACGTCGCAGCCTTCCCGGGCGAGCAGCGTTTCCGCCGTGCGCCGGATCGTCTTCGAGTCGTCGATGACCATCACCCTCAAGCCCTGGAGGTTGATGCCTGGATCGTCTTGCTGCGCCATGCGTTCCCCTTGCCGCCATTGCCCGCCGCAGTTTTCGCCTGCAGCCGGACTGTCTATATCCCAGCCTGCACGCGGCCTGTCAAGCGCCGCAATGCGTCACATCGATGGACGCTGCGCGTCGCCTGCTACCATCGTCGCAGCCCGTTCCGGACCTGCAGATGACAGACGCCACGCCACTCGACGTCGTGGTGGTGATGGACCCGATCCAGTCCATCAAGACCGCCAAGGATTCCAGCTTCGCGATGCTGCTGGAGGCACAGCGCCGCGGCCATCGGCTGCATTACGTCCGCCCGGGCGGGCTGGCGCTGCGCGGCGCGCGCGCGGTCGCGACGACCGCCCCGCTGTCGGTACGCGATGAGCAGGGCAGCCACTTCACCCTCGGCGACTGGCAGGAACTCGAGTTCGGCCCGGGCCAGGTGGTGCTGATGCGCAAGGACCCGCCGGTCGACGCCGATTACCTGCACGACACCCAGTTGCTGGGCATGGCCCAGCGCCAGGGCGCGCGGGTGGTCAACGACCCGCAGGGCCTGCGCGACTTCAACGAGAAACTCGCCGCGCTGCTGTTCCCGCAATGCTGCCCGCCGACCCTGGTCAGCCGCGACCCGAAGGCACTCAAGGCCTTCGTCGGCGAACACGGCGAGGCGGTGCTGAAGCCGCTGGACGGCATGGGCGGGCGCTCGATCTTCCGCGTCCGCGCCGGCGAGGCGAACCTCAACGTGATCCTCGAGACCCTGACCCTGGGTGGCGTGCACCTGGCGATGGCGCAGCGCTACCTGCCGGAGATCGTGGACGGCGACAAGCGCATCCTGCTGGTCGATGGCGAGCCGGTGGACTATTGCCTGGCACGGATCCCGCAGGGCGACGAATTCCGCGGCAATCTGGCGGCCGGCGGACGTGGCGAAGGGCGCCCGCTGACCGATCGCGACCGTTGGATCGCCGCCCAGGTGGGTCCGGAGATGAAGCGCCGCGGGATGCTGTTCGTGGGCCTGGACGTGATCGGCGACTACCTGACCGAGGTCAACGTCACCAGCCCGACCTGCATCCGCGAGCTCGACGCCCAGTTCGGCCTCAACATCGCCGGCAGCCTGTTCGACCGCATCGAAGCGCTCGCGACGGCCTGATGGGCGCAACCGCCGCCCCCGTGCCGCTGCCGGCACCGCCGCGCATCGGCGAGTCCGACCGCCTCGGTGCCACCCTGGTGCTGTCGGCGTTGCTGCACGCGATGGTGATCCTCGGCGTCGGTTTCGCGGTGGAAGACGCCGCGCCGATGCTGCCCACCCTCGACGTCATCCTGACCCGCACGCAGACGCCATTGACGCCGGCGCAGGCGGATTTCCTGGCCCAGGCCAACAACCAGGGTGGCGGCGAGAACGACACGAGCAGCCGCCCGACCGCACCACAGGCCGGCCCGTTGCCACAGGAAGAAGACGGCCTTGCGCCGCGTCCGCTGCACGCGCAGTCGCCCTCGCCCAGCCCGCCACCGGATGCGCGAGTGGTCGCCTCCGCCAATGCCAGCCAGACGATCCCGACGCCGCAGCCGTTGCAGCAGGTCGATGCCAACCAGGCACCACACGGGCGCGAGAAGATCGACCGCGACATCGAAATGGCCCGGCTGGCCGCCGAGATCCAGTTGCGCTCGCAGGAATACGCCAAGCGTCCGAAGCGCAAGTTCGTCTCCGCCAGCACCAAGGAATACGCCTGGGCCGAGTACCTGCGCAGCTGGGTCGACCGGGTGGAGCGTGTCGGCAACCTCAACTATCCCGACGAGGCACGCCGGCGCCGCATCGGCGGGCTGGTGGTGATCAGCGTGGGCGTGCGTCGCGACGGCAGTGTGGAAAGCATCCGCATCGTCCAGTCCAGCCACGTGCCGATGCTGGACGAGGCCGCCAGCCGGATCGTCAAGCTGTCGCAGCCTTTCGCGCCGCTGCCGAAGACCCAGGAAGACCCGGATGTATTGCACGTCACCCGCACCTGGCAATTCCTGCCCGGCGGCGAGCTGATCGACCGCTAGCAGCCCGCCCGAACCACGCTCAGCGGAACATGCAGTCCAGCAACGCCTGCTCCACAACGATCATTGCTGTCAGCGCGGGTTCCCAGCCGGCGCCGTCCTGCTGGATCAGCGGCGCGTAGGTCACCGCATCGGCAGGCGACGTCGCCAGCTCGCTGAAGACCACGCGGAAGTTGCCCTCGCCTGCCTCGACCGTCATCCGCGCGCGGATCCCGCGCCGGCCTTTCTGCCGATACTCGGCGCGGCTCTCGGCCCGCAACTGCCCGCCCGCTGCATCCGCCGACTCCAGGGTGATCGCACCGGGCTGGCGGGCGACGCACTGCTCGGCCTTGCCGACGATCTGCATCGGCGATCCGGGGATCGAATACTTGACGCCGCGCATTCGCAGGATCGGGCGCGCCTGACTGGCCGCATCCACTTCGACGGTGTGGCCCTGGAAAGCCACGTCCTCGGCCATCGCCGGCATTGCCACCAGCATTCCGGCCAGCAACCAGTTCCTGCACGCCATGCCTCACCTCCCCCCGTGGACTGCTGCTTTGCAGCATAACCACAACGCGGCGAGCCACAAGCGACGCCCGTCAAGCTTTTGCGCGGGCGGCCTGCTGCTCGGCGAGGGTCAGCGCAACGTTGTTGCGCAGGTAGGCGGGCTCGATCCGCTCCGGTGCGATCGCTTCGCCACGCGCGAAGGCCAACGCGCCCAGGCGGGCCACGTCAGCCGCATGCGGCAATGCGGCGGCGTCGAATGTTGCCAGCCGACCCTGCAGGTGCAGCGCAAGCGCAGCGTCCGCAGCGGAGAAGCCGGTGCCCACGCCAAGCCAGCCATCACCGTCGGGAATGCGTGCGGCATCCGGGCGAGTCACGACTTCGGCGTCGAGGGCGACCAGATCATCGCCACGGCGCCGGAACGCGCCGAGATAGATCTCGCCCATGCGCGCATCGATGGCGGAGAGGATGCGGTGTCCACCCTCACCCCGGCCCTCTCCCGCCGGTGGGAGAGGGGGAACAGCCGCACGCATCGCCAGCGCGGCCAGGGTGGACACCGGCAGCAGCGGCCGGTCCAGCGCCAGCGCGATGCCCTGCGCGATCGCGATGGCCAGGCGCACGCCGGTGAACGCGCCGGGGCCGCGACCGACCGCGATCGCGTCGAGCTGCGATCTGGCGATGCCGGCTTCAGCCAGCACTTCTTCTGCCCACGGCAACGCCAGTTCCGCATGCCGCCGCGGGGCCAGGTCGAAACGTTCATGCACCTCGCCATCGACGTACACGGCGACGGAACAGGCTTCGGTGGCGGTTTCGAACGCGAGCAATCTCATGGATCGGATTGTGACTCGAAGAAGGCCTGCACGTCGCCGATCTCGCGGGTGATCGGCAGCGGCGGCAACGAATCCATGAACACCTTGCCGTAGCTTTTCTGGGTCAGCCGCGGATCGCACAGGACCAGCACGCCGCGGTCGGTCTCGGTGCGGATCAGGCGGCCCGCGCCCTGCTTGAGCGCAATAACCGCCTGCGGCAGCTGCTCGTCGCGGAACGGGTTACCGCCAGCGCGACGGATCGCATCCAGTCGCGCCTCGAACACCGGGTCGTCCGGCGCCGCGAACGGCAGCTTGTCGATGACGACGACGGACAGCGCATCGCCGGCCACGTCGACGCCTTCGCGGAAGCTGGCGGTGCCCAGCAGCACGCCATTGCCGGACTCGCGGAAGCGTTGCAGCAACACATGGCGAGGCTCGCTGCCCTGCACGAATAGCGGCCATGGCCCGTCGCGCAGCAGCTCCGCCGCCTCGCGCAATGCGCGGTGCGAGGCGAACAGCAGGAACGCACGACCGCCCGACGCGTGCAGGACCGGAAGAAGTGCCTCGATGAGCGCGGTGCCGTAATCGCGCGAGGCCGGTTCGGGCAGGCGTGTCGGCATGTAGCACAAGGCCTGCCGATCCCAGTCGAACGGGCTCGGCTCGAGCAACTCGACGGCGGCATCGATACCGAGCCGCTGGGCGATATGCGAAAACCCGCCCGATACCGCCAGCGTGGCCGAGGTGAACACCCACGCCGCACGCGACTCCTCGCGATGCCGGCGCAGCGGCGCGGATACATCCAGCGGCGTGCGTTGCAGGCGAAAGCCGCGCGGGGTGAGTTCGTACCAGTGCACGCTGGTATCGGGCGGCGTGTCGTGATCGTCGGTGTCGTCGCCCGGGTCGTGCATCGGCGCCTCACCCAGCCAGCGACGCAGGCGGCCAAGCTGGTCGCGCGCGCGCAGGTGGCAGGCATCGAAGCCCGGCGCGGCCTCGCGCAGTGGCGCCAGGGTGTCCTGCATCGCCTGCAGTGCATCGGACAGCGCGTGGAATGCAGGCTCGATGTCGACCTCGTCCAGCGCACGCCACGCAGTGCCGCGCACCGGCAGGTTGTCCATGCTCGCCCGCAGCGCGCGCGCCGCGTGTTCCAGCGCACGCGCCGGTTCCTGCACGCTGGCCAGCGAACCGGCGACCTCCTTGCATTCGCCGATCGCATCGCGGGCCAGCTCGACCAGCGGTCGCGCGCCGAGCCCTTCGCCGAAGAACTGCGCGGCGAGCTCGGGCAGCTGGTGCGCCTCGTCGACCACGAAGGCCTGCGCGCCCGGCAGGATCTCGCCGAAGCCTTCCTGCTTCAGCGCAAGGTCGGCCAGCAACAAATGGTGGTTGACGACGACCAGGTCGGCGGTCTGCGCGCGCTGGCGTGCCTGCACCACGAAACAGTCGCTCCAGAACGGACACTCGGTGCCGATGCAGTTGTCCGCCGTCGAGGTGATCTGCGGCAGCAGTGGCGAATCTTCCGGCAGCGATTCCAGCTCGGACAGGTCGCCCATCCGGGTGCGCCCGCTCCACGCCACCACGCGCTGGAACTGCGAGACCTGCTCACGCGAGGCGAAGCCACCCTTGAACAGCTGCGGGTCTCCCTTGGCCTGCTCCATGCGGTGCAGGCACAGGTAGTTCGAGCGACCCTTCAGCAAGGCGGTCTTGAGGCCGGTGCCGAGCGCATCGCGCACGCGCGGCAGGTCGCGCAGGTACAACTGGTCCTGCAGCGCGCGGGTGCCGGTGGAGATGATCGTCTTCATCCCCGACAGCAGCGCCGGGACCAGATAGGCGAAGGTCTTGCCGGTGCCGGTGCCGGCCTCAGCCAGCAGCACGCCGCGCTGCTCGAACGCGTCCGCCACCGCCACCGCCAGGCGCTGTTGCGCGGGGCGGGCAACGAACCCGGGAATGCGTTCGGCGAGCGGCGCACCGGCGCCCAGCGCCTCGCCGACCGCCTGGCTCAGGCGCGACATCGCAACGATCCCGCGATCAGGGTTGCGGCGCCGGCACGGCCGGTGGCGCGTCCGCGGGGACCGGCACCTGCTTGGTCGGATCATCGCCACCGAACCAGCCGCGGATCGCCTGCCCCGCGCGCTCGAGTGCGCCGGGCTCACCTTCGACCATGTCGTCGGGGATCGGATTGCCGTATTCGTCCACCGCCTGTGGCGGGGCGTACACGCAGGGCTGGTAGCCGGGCGCATAGCCGGCGACGAAGGCGAAGCGGCGCGCGCCCGGGCAACCCGGATCGGTGGTGTGGCCACCCTCGACCCAGCGCCAGTCCAGGCCTTCGTCGAGCAGTTGCAGCGGCGCGCTGGGCAGGCGCGCGAACACGTCCGACCACACCCGCATGCCGCCGGTCGCACCGTACAGGCCGGTTTCCTTGTTCTGGTCGTTGCCGACCCAGACCACGCCGAGGTGATCGCCGGTGTAGCCAGCGAACCAGCTGTCGCGGCCGTCATTGCTGGTGCCGGTCTTGCCGGCGGCCGACAGCCGGCCCAGACCATCGCGCACCAGCGGGCGACCGGTGCCGGAACTCACCGCGTACTGCAACGCCACGCCGACCAGGCGTGCGGCAACCGCATCGCCCTTCTGCGCGGGTGGCGCGACGCTGTCGTAGCGCTTGATCGCACGGCCGTCCTGGTCGAGCACGCCACGCACCGCGTGCAGCGGCTGGATCTCGCCGCCGGAGGCGAGGAACTGGTAGAGCTGCGCCATCGCGTAGGGGCTCTGGTCGACCGCGCCCAGGATCAGCGACGGCTGGCCCTGGGACTCGATCCCCGCAAGCGTGCGGGTCAGGTCGGCCAGCCGTTGCGGCTGCACGTCCATGCCCAGGCGCACCGTGGCCTGGTTGTAGCTCTGCGCCAGCGCATCCAGCAGGCGCACGGTGCCGTGGCTACGGCCATCGGAATTGCCCGGCTTCCAGGTGCGCGAACGCCCCAGGCTGACGGTCACCGGCGCATCACTGATCGTGCTCGCCAGCGACCATTTGTCCGGCTGGGCCAACGCGAGCAGGTACACGAAGGGCTTGAGCAGCGAACCCACCGGCCGCCTCGCATCGACCGCGCGATTGAAGCCCTGTTCGGTGAACTCGCGGGCACCGACCACCGCCACGACATCGCCGTTGTGGACATCGGTCATCACCACGCCGGCCTGCAACGGCGGACGTCCCTTGGTGGTCAGCGACTTCAGCGTGCGCGCCACCGCACCTTCCGCGTAGCCCTGCGCCGCCGGCGACATGCCGGTCATCACCGACAGGCCTGCACCGGACAGTTTGTCGGCCGGGTAGTCGCGCGCCAGCTGCTTGCGGACCAGGTCGACATAGGCCGGGAACCGGTTGGCGGCCAAGCTGCCTGCATTGGCGGTCACGCCCAGTGGCGCCTTTGTCGCGCGCGCATATTCCTTGTCGTCGATCAGGCCGGTCTCGTGCATCTCGCCGAGCACGAAGTTGCGACGTTCGGTGGCGCGCTCCGGGTTACGCCGCGGGTTGTACCAGGACGGGCCCTTGACCAGGCCGATCATCAGCGCGATCTGCTCGGTCGAGAGATCCTGCAGTTCCTTGCCGAACCAGAACTCGGAGGCCGCCGCCACGCCACGGATCGACTGCGCGCCACGCTGGCCCAGGTCGACCTGGTTGAAATAGGCCTCGAGGATCGTGCCCTTGTCGTAGCGCGCCTCCAGCAGCAGGGCGAACAGGATTTCCTTGACCTTGCGGCGAACGGTCTGTTCCTTGCCGATGCCGAGCAGGCCGCTGCGCGCGAGCTGCTGGGTCAGCGTGCTGGCGCCCTGCTTGGTGTCGCCGCCGGACTTCACGGTGACGAAGGCCGCACGCAGCATGCCGCCGAGATCGATGCCCATGTGCCGATTGAAGTCGCGGTCTTCCACCGCCTGCAGGCCTTCGACCAGCAGCGACGGGACGTCGCCGATGCGCACCAGCCGCCGCTCTTCCTGCTGCTGGCCGTACAGGGTGGCCATGCGCGCAGGATCCAGCCGCGCACTGCGCAAGGCGCGCTTGCCGGCCACGTCGCGGATGGCGACGACTTCGCCGCCCGAGAGGGTCACTTCGAGCGTTGCCGGCGCGACCCGGCCATCGACATCGTCGTAACCGCGACTGGAGATCCGCCAGCGCGCGCCGTTGCGGTCGTAGGTGCCTTCGCGCTTGCCGTCGCCATCGCGATAGGACGCGGCATCGAGTTCGGTCTTGAGGGTCGACGCATCCATCGCCAGCCCGGTCCGCAGGACCAGCGGGCGGGCGTACACGCGGGTGGGCACCTGCCAGCGAAGCTTGCCGAAGCGCTCGCCGACCTGATGGTTCAGGTAGAGCATGTACGGGACGAGGAAGCCGAGCAGCAGCGCCGCGGCGGCCAGCCCCCAGGTCAGCAGGCGATTGCGCCAGCCCGGGCCTTCGGATTCGGTGCCGTCGCCATCGTCGTCGTGCAGGTCGTCTTCGTCTTCGATGCGGGGCATGGGCGGCCTGGCTGGCGGCGGTTTCGCGGGATGCGACAATGCCGGGTACGGTCGCGGCGAGTCTAGCGCAGGGTTTGCGCGGCGCGCGGTAGGCCAACGCCCCGTTCTTCAGCCGGAGTTCCGCCGCATGCCCCTTCCCGCCGAAGCGCGCTTCTGGGCTTCGCGCGCACTCGGCCTGTGGCGGCGCGGCTGGGCCAGCCTGCGCACGCGCGGACTGGCCGCGACCTGGGAACGCTTGCTGCGGCAATTTCGCCGCGTTCCGATTGCCGCGCAGGCGCTGTATGCGCCAGCCGCGTCCCCGTTCGCGCCCTTCGCGGTGCCGACCTCGGCCACGCCGCGCGCCAGCATCGTGATCCCGGTGTTCGGTGCGTTTGCGCACACCCTGGCCTGCCTGCGCGCGATCGCCGCCCACCCACCCACGGCCCCGTTCGAGCTCATCGTGGTCGACGACGCCTCGCCCGACGATTCATTGGCGAAGCTGTGCGCCATCGACGGCATTCGCGTGCATGCGCGTGCCGCCAACGGCGGCTTCATCGCCGCCTGCAACGATGGCGCAGCGCTCGCGAATGGCGAGTTCCTGGTCTTCCTCAACAACGACACCGTGCCGCAGCCCGGCTGGCTCGACGTGCTGCTCGATACGTTCGACGCGCATCCGGACGCCGGCCTGGTCGGCGCGAAGCTGGTGTACCCCGACGGCCGCCTGCAGGAAGCCGGTGGCGTGGTGTTCGCCGACGGCAGCGGCTGGAACTACGGCCGCTTTGATGATCCCGCCGATTGCCGCTACAACTACCTGCGCGATGCCGACTACATCAGCGGTGCGGCGATCGCGATCCCGCGCATGTTGTTCGAGCGGCTGGGCGGCTTCGACACGCGTTACGCGCCGGCCTACTACGAAGACACCGACCTCGCCTTCGGCGTGCGCGATGCCGGCCTGCGCGTGCTCTACCAGCCGGCTTCGTTGGTGGTGCACGACGAGGGCACCACCTCCGGCACCGACATCAACGCAGGCCCGAAGGCCGCGCAGGTGCGCAACCAGGCAACCTTCGCCGGCAAATGGCACGATGCCCTCGCATCGCAACTGCCTGCAGGCAGCGTGCCGACGCCTGCCCTGCTGCATCGCAGGCAACGACAGGTGCTGGTCATCGACGCGCTCACCCCGCAGCCGGATCGCGATTCCGGCTCGCTGCGCCTGGTGAACCTGATGCGCTTGCTGGTCGAGGAAGGCGCGCACGTGGTGTTCGTGCCGGCCAACCGCAGCGCCGATGGCGACTACACCAGGGCACTGCAGGCGATGGGCGTGGAGTGCTGGCATGCGCCCCATGCGGCGCGCTTCCCGGCGTGGTTGCGCGAACACGGCCCGCGTTTCGACGTGGCGATGGTCAGCCGCCACTACATTGCCGCCGAAATGTTCCCGTTGCTGCGCCGGCACGCGCCGAAAGCACGATTGCTGTTCGACACGGTCGACCTGCACTACCTGCGCGAGCGACGCGCCGCCGAACTGTCCGGCGATGCCGCCGCGCTGCGCGCTGCGAAGCGCACGCGTGAACTGGAACTGGCGTTGATCCGCGATGCCGACGCGACGCTGGTCGTCAGCGAGGTCGAACGCGCGCTGCTCGCCATCGATGCGCCGACTGCGGATGTGCGGGTGCTCTCCAACCTGCATCGCGATGCGCCTGCGGGTCCCGCGTGGTCGCAGCGCGCAGGCTTGCTGTTCGTCGGCGGCTTCCGCCATCCGCCGAACGTCGATGCGGTGCTGTGGTTCGTGCGCGAGGTGTTCCCGCGCATTCGCGCCACGCGACCCGACATGCAGTTCCATTGCGTCGGCGGCGATGTACCGAACGAGATCGCGCGGCTGGCCGATGTCGATGGCGTGCACATCCACGGCCACGTCCCCGACCTGCAGCCGCTGCTCGATGGCGCGCGGGTCTCGATCGCGCCATTGCGTTACGGCGCCGGGGTGAAGGGCAAGGTCAACCAGGCGATGGCGCATGGCCTGCCGGTGGTGGCCACGACCTGCGCGGTGGAAGGCATGCACCTGCGCGATGGCGAGGACGTGCTCGTGGCCGACGATGCCACCACATTCGCAGACGCGACGCTGCGCCTGCACGACGACGAGGCGTTGTGGTCGAAGCTGGCGGCGAACGGCCGGGCGAATGTCGCCGCGCATTTCTCCCTGGATGCCGCGCGCGCCACTGTTCGCGACGTGTTCCTCGGCTAGTTCGCGCCGGCCTGCGCCCGCGCCAGCCGCTCGGCAAAATCCTGCAGTCCCGGCGTGGCCGCGTCCAGCATGCGGGCGCGCGCCAGCGCACGACCGGCACCCTCCACCTGCCCGCGTCCAAGCCGCTCGTCGCCGATCGCCAGCCAGCGTTCGGCCATCCGTCGCTGCGCCGACGACAAGCCTGCATCGGTCGGCGCCAGTTGCCGCCACGCTTCCAGGCAGACCTGCGCGCGCCCGAGGTCGTTGTCGCGCAAGGCGGTCGCGTTGCAATCGCGCGCCGCCGGCAGCATCGCCTGCAAGTCACGCTGCACCTTCGGGTCAGCCGGTGCCAGTGCGCGCGCCTCGCGCAGCCGGTCCCACGCACTCTCGCCGGGTGGAGTGAGCCAGTCACCGCGCAATCGCGCCTGTTCCGCCTGGTCCAGCAGCGCACGCACGCGTGCCTTCGCCCGCGGCGAAGTGGCCAGCTTCGGCAAGTGCGCGGCGTCCTCGCGCGCGGCCTGCATGTGACGGCGGGCAGCGTCCACGCGCAGGCCATCGCCATCCAGTTGTTCCAGCTGCTCGATCAGGCGAGTGGCATCCTTGAAGCGGAAATCGGCGACCGCCGCACCCGCATCGCGCAGCAGACCCTCCGCAACAGCGGCACCGCATTCGCCCGGCATCGCCGATGCCGCGATGTCGCGCAAGCCGATGCAGGCCTCGGCGGCGCGCGCATGTTGCCGAGCCAGGATCCACTGGCGGATGCGGCTGGCGCGCTGGTCGAGTGCCCGCGCGAGGCTCGCACGCGATGCCGGCAGGTCGACATGGCCCGGATCGAAGCGCTCGGCGGCCTGCACCCGCGCCGCCGCGTCTTTCAATTCGCCGCGTGCGAGCAAGCCGGCGACCGGCTGCAACAGGTCGGACAGCGCATCCTCGCGGCCTTCGACCGCGCGCTGGTTGCGCGGCTGCAGCGCGAGCACGCGCTGGTACAGCGGCAAGGCCGCATCGACGCTGTCCTGCAGGCGACCCGCCGCATGCGCGGCTTCCGCCTCGGCGAGCAGTGCGCCGATGCCGGCCTGCGCGACATCGCCCGTGCGCAGCAACATCTCCGTTGCATCGATGCCGGCCTTCGGCGCGTCCAGCTCGCGGGCCAGGCGCAACGCGATCCGTGCCTGCGCCTCGCGGCCGGACCGTGCATGCATCTCTGCCTGCGCGAGCGCAGCCAGCGCCACACGAGACAAGCCTTCGCGCGCTTCCACCTGATCCGGCTGCAGCGCCAGCGCGGCCTCATAGAGTTCGCGCGCACCGCTGCCATCGGCCACCGACAGGCGGCCCGCTGCGAGCGCCACGCCTGCCTGCGTGCGCAATGCTTCGGCGCGCGGATCCGGCCAGATCCAGCCACCGATCCGCTGGCGGAACAACACTGCCACGACCAGCGTCAGCAGGAGGATCGCGAAGACCACCAGGATGCCGTTGCGCAATCCCTTCGGCAGTGCCCACCAGCGCGAGAGCCACGCTTCGCGCCTGCCTCGCAAGGTGGCGAAGCGCGTCATCCGCGTCGCGCGGATTCGATGCCCGGCAGCGATTCCAGCCGCGCCAGCAACAATCCGAGTTGTCCGAAATCGGGCACGCGCGCCTGCAACTGCACGCGCACGCGTCCGTGGCCGTCGCGCATCTGCTCGGCATGCAGGCTGGCCACGTGCAGGCCGAGTTGCGCGACGAGCGTGGTGATGTCCTTGAGCAACCACTTGCGGTCGATGCCCTCGATCCGGATCGCGACCTGCTGGCCACCGCGCTGCGCGCCCCACTCGACCGGCAGCACGCGCGCCGGCTGGATCCCGGCCAGCCGCAGGAACGCCGCGCAATCGGGACGATGGACACTGACGCCACGCGTGCGGGTGAGGTAGCCGACGATCGCTTCGCCCGGCAGCGGCTGGCAGCAACGAGCGACCTGCGCCAGCAGGTTGTCGACGCCCTGCACGGTAACCGTGCTGGCACTCGTGGCCGGCGTGGACGACTTCGGCGGCACGATCGAGGTCGATGTCGACGTGGCTGCAGGCTCCTGCGCGGCGCGCTCGAGTTCCAGCAGGGCACGGCCGACCTGGTTCGGCCCGACATCGCCCAGCGCCACCAGCACCAGCAATTCGTCCACTGTCGCAGCGTTGAACTTGCCCAGCACCGGCTGCAGGTCAGCATGCAGCACGCCCATCCGGCGCAGGTCGCGATCGAGCATTTCGCGGCCGGCCTGCAGGTTGCGCGCGCGGTCGAGCTTGTTGAACCAGGCGCGCACCTTGTCGCGCGAACGGCTGCTGGCGAGAAAGCCCGACCCCGCCTGCAGCCAGTCACGGCGCGGCTCCGCAGTCTTTCCGGTGAGGATCTCCACGCGTTGCCCGGTCTGCAATTGCGAGCTCAAGGGAACGATGCGGCCATCCACCTTCGCGCCGCGGCAACGGTGTCCGACCA
>JAVWUU010000018.1:0-29937 GCA_036666995.1 Thermomonas sp. | reverse complement strand
ATGATCCGTGTGGCTTGACCATATCACCTCAAGTTTCTTCGACTAACCTCGAATGAAACCCTTGGCCTCAACACGTTGACGGCTTGCAACAAACGCTCGTGACTCTTCTATCCACCCTCTGAGAGTGTGGCGCTGCTTCAGTCGAAGCCGGCGACCCTCCACCCTCTCCCTGGTGACAACAGCACTGTGGTACCACCCGATCCCATCCCGAACTCGGAAGTGAAACACAGTCGCGCCGATGGTAGTGTGGCTCAAGCCATGCAAGAGTAGGTCATCGCCAGGGTCTTTATAAAAGCAAAACCCCAGCTCATCGAGCTGGGGTTTTGTCTTTTATGGCGTTCATGGCAATGACTTGGCTTGCGCAAGGCTTGCTGGATGAATGGCCAATACTCCGCCTATCGCGTTGCGGTGCGCGGCGCAGCCGCGACCCGCAACAGGTCATCGCCAGGGTCTTTATCAGACGGGCTGATCCTTCGGGGTCAGCCCGTCGCCTTTTGTGCCAAAGGCACGACCCGCAACAGGTCATCGCCAGGGTCTTTATCCAAAACCCCGCAGCTCAGGCTGCGGGGTTTTTCTTTGCACCAAACAATATCAAAACAATAAGCAAGAGAATGGCCATCTCGCTGAGAGTTAATCCTCAGAACAAGGTGGCCTGCGGCGATGCAGTAACGTGGGCGGAAACTCCCCATCCGCCGGCACCAGACGGGCGATGACGTTTCGCGGCGCGCTCTCGGTGGGTTTTCTCGGCCAGCACCTTGAACTGGTTCATTCGTACCTGCAGCAGATCGATCGCACTGGTGGGGATCTGTTCGATGCCATGCAATCGGGTTTCTTCCTCCAGCGCCGGCTTGGGGATCTGCTGGAACGGAATCCGCATGGGCGCGGCGTTGCCATCGACTGCCTTGGCCATCGAGCCGAAATAAAGCGCGCTGTTCCCGTATTTGCGGTTCACCTTGTCGAGCAGGGCGCTGGCCGCCTGTGCACGCTGTCGTTCCGCCATCAACTCGCCGCACATGGCGGTACGCGGAGACAGGTCGACCAAGGTGACGGCCACGGATAGCGGCGGATGCCGTTTCGGTTTCCAGCGCCCATCGGCTGCAGCACGCTCCAGACCCTGCAAGTGACGACCGAGCAAGTGCAGGAGCGCCGGCGAGTCGTCGAGCGGGGCGAAACGCAGGTCGCGCTCGAAGCGTGCTTCCATCCCGACGAAGCGGATGCGGATCGCCATTCCGCCTGCCAGCAATCCCTCGTCGCGAAGTCGCATCGCGGCCTTGGCCAGCAGTTTGAACAGCACCGAGCGCATGCCGGCGACATCGCGCAATTCCGGCCCCAGTACATGCGAGTGCCCGAGCGAAGCCCGCGTGGTCTCGCGCTCCGGCAGTTCGAAGCCACGCAACTGCAGCCAGAAACGTTCCCCTTCGATGCTGCCCCAGGCACGCCGCAACTGGTCGCGCGATGCGGCACACAATTGCCGGACAGTTCCAATGCCGGCATGCAGCAGCCGGGCTTCCATCGACGGCCCGATCCCGCACAGGTCGCGTAATTCCAGCTCGTGGAGGGCATGCGGCAGGTCGGCCTCCTCGATCACGGTCAGCCCGTCCGGCTTGTTCATGTCGGACGCGGTCTTGGCGAGGAACTTGTTGGGTGCGATCCCGATCGAGCAGGTCAGGCTGTCGCCGAAGCCGACATCGCGCAGGGCCCGCTTGATGTTGCGGGCAATGGCTGCCGCGTTGTCGCGCTGGCGTTCGCGGCCGATCAGCCAGCACGGTACTTCGTCCACCGATGCGGCCTTGCCGTGCGGGATGCAGGTCTGGATGGCCTCCAGGAACTGGTGGTGCACCCGCAGGTAGCGCGCAGGGCGGGCAATCTGCAAGGCGATGTCCGGGCAGCGTTCCAGCGCGTCGGCCACGCCGGTACCGGTCTTGATGCCGAAGTCGCGCTTGGCCTCCTTGCTGGCGGCAATGCAGCAGGTGGTGGTGCTGGCGACCGGAATCACCGCGACCGGTCGCCCACGCAGGCTCGGGTCGTCGTGCTGCTCGACCGAGGCGAAGAACGAGTCGAAATCGACGAACAGGCAACGCAGGGTCATGGTCGGATCCGCTTGGGAAAACAGTATCGACGTGCCGAGTCTCGACGGGCGGCGCGAACGTCACGGTTCGACTAACGGTGCCAGTGGGCTGTCTCGTGGCGCGAGAACACCCGCAAACGGGGGTAGCATCGGCCCATCTTCGGCACGGGAGCGGATCGATGCGCGCGATGAAGACAACGCTGCTGGCGGCTGGGTCGACTGCCCTGCTTACGCTGTGCATGGCGCATGCCAGCGGGATCAATGGCATCAATGGCGGGATGCCGAACCGGATCTCGATGAACGTCACCGTGCCCAAGCAGACCCAGGGAACCACCTTCGGCGAAAAAGTGAATGCCGGGCTGCATGCCGCAGGCAACGCGGTCGCCCAAGATGCGTCGTCGGTGATCGTCGAGTGTGGGGGGAAAGCCTGCGCGGTGGCCTTCCCGGGCGGTGATGGCTACCTGGCCGACTTGCAGGCAATGACCCTGGCACCACTCGACGCGGGTCAGGCTGCCGGGCTGCGCAAGGGAGCGGTGGCGCAGGGTGCTTCACTACTGGGTGCGGCAATGCCGGGCGCGGGGATCGTGTCGGCGGCGGTGTCGTCGGTGGGCAATCTGGCAGGCGGCGGCAGTGGTGCCGCCGCCGCGAGCTATGCGAGGACCGGCCAGACGGCGAATATCCAGGCAGCCTTGCCCAGCCGCAGCGACAAACCGGGCGTGGTCGATGTGCTGGAGCCGCTCGCCGATGGCGATTACCAGTTGACCCTGGTGGTGCGCAGTGGCGGTTCGGGATTGAAGGACACCCTGAAGACCAATGTGCGGGTCGCGGCACCGCGCGACGTGCAGATCGTGGTCGGATTCAATGTGCAGGCGGGCGTGCTGAAGGCCAGGCACGATGTCGCGCTGAATGCGATCCGCAACCTGCGCTGATCGTAGGCCCGGCCTTGGGAAGCGGGCTCAGTCGCCTGCCAGGAAAAAGCCGAGCCACCATGTCTCGCTGCTGTCGTCCACGCGCAATGCCAGACGGAAATCGATGGGGCTGCGAACCCAGCGAGTGTTGATGTAACCCATCGTGCCATCGGCCAGACGTACGCGCGTCCAGTCCGGATTCGATTCGATGCCTGGGTCGTCATTCGCGCGGGTCAGCACGACGTGATCGACACGCCTGATGACCTCGGCGGAAAGCGAGGGTCGATCACGGATCGCCACGCCGGAACCGAGAACGACCAAGGCTTCGAACGGATCGACATCGCCGGGCAGGTTGTTGCAGAACACGTAGGGCGCGCAGTATTCGAACCCGTGGTCGAACCTTCGCGCCTCGCCTGGCAAGGCGAGGATGCCTTCCAGGGTCGTCCATAAACGCTGCCGCGATTCCGGATCGCTGTTCCACACCATCTGGAAGCCTTGCGGTCCTTCGCTGCCGCCGAAATCCAGCTTGGTTTCCGGGCGTACCCGTGCGAGCAGCGCCTGCATGTCGCGCCGCGCGATGATGCTGCGCAACTCCGCCTTGGCGCGAAGCAGCGCGGGCGGCAGATGTTCGGCCGTCGGCCGCATGACCGGATCGGAAGGCGTACTGGCTATCGCATTCAAAGCCAGACAGCACGCGAGAATGGCGAAAAGAATGCGGTGCATCGCCGGCTCAGCGCATGCGGGGTTTCAGAACACGCGTGGAGGTTCGCCGCCGACGATCACCACATCGGCGGGACGTCGTGCGAACAATCCCACACTGACCACGCCGGGAATCTGGTTGAGTTCGCGTTCGACCGTCACCGGGTCGACGATGGCCAGGTTGTGGATATCGAGGATCACGTTGCCGTTGTCGGTGATCACGCCGTCGCGCCAGACCGGTTGGCCGCCGGTGATGCGCAGGATTTCGCGGGCGACCAGGCTGCGTGCCATCGGGATGACTTCCACCGGCAACGGGAACTTGCCGAGCACCGGCACCTGCTTGCTGGGATCGACGATGCAGACGAAGGTCTTGCTGGCCTCGGCGATGATCTTCTCGCGCGTCAGTGCCGCGCCGCCGCCCTTGATCAGGCGCTTGTGCGGGTCGCATTCGTCGGCACCGTCGACGTACAGCGACAGGGTGCCGGCGGCGTTGAGGTCGATCACCTCGATCCCGTGCGATTTCAGCCGCTCGGTGCTCTGCTCGGAGCTGGACACCGCGCCGGCGATGCGGTCGCGCCACGGCGCCAGCGCATCGATGAAATAGGCCACGGTGGAGCCGGTGCCGACGCCGACGATCATTCCGTCCTCGACGTAGTCGATCGCCTTCACTGCGGCCAGTCGCTTCGCTTCGCTCATTGCGTGTTCCTGCGTTTTCGTGGGGCGGCTTCCGCCGCGATGGTCGGTGGTCGGCATTCTTGCGGCGTTCGCGCTTGCGCGGGTCATTCCAGTGAAAGCAGCAGTTTCCATTGCGCGGACGTGACCGGGAACACCGACAGGCGGCTGCCCTTCGCGGTCAGCGCGAAACCCTCGCCAAGCGCGTCGGTGTGCTGGCGGATTTCCTCCAGCGGAATCACCCGCTTCAACTTGCGGTCGAACTTGACGTCGACCAGGAACCAGCGCGGCTGCTCGCGAGTCGCCTTTGCGTCGAAGTAGTGCGACTTCGCATCGAACTGGGTCTCGTCCGGATACGCCGCGCTCGAAACGGTCGCCAGGCCGGCGATGCCCGGGACCTTGCAGTTGGAGTGGTAGATCATCACGCCGTCGCCGACGCGCATGCCGTCGCGCATGAAGTTGCGTGCCTGGTAGTTGCGCACCCCGTTCCACGGTTCGATGCCGACGCGTTCGAGGTCGTCGATGCCGAACGCATCCGGCTCGGACTTCATCATCCAGTAACGCCGTGGCTTGCTCATGCGATGTCCTTGGCGACGTGGGTGGCAGCCTCGCTGCAGACGGCATCCAGCGGCACGTCCCAGGCTTCGCGATGCAACGCGTCGACGGATTGCACGTCGAAGCCGGCACCGACCAGCCACGGCGGCGCAGGCGTTTCGCGGCGAAAGGCAAGGCTGCGATCGTACCAGCCGCCACCCATGCCCAATCGGTTGCAGCGTGCGTCGAAGCCGACCAGCGGCAGCACCAGCATTGTCATCGCGCTGGCGGGCAGCGCGTCAGCGGAATCGATGTCGGGCTCGGGGATGCCGAAGCGGTTGGTGACCAGCGGCTCGCCCGCACGCCATGACGCGAAGCGCAGGGTGTCGTCTACATGCAGCAGCGGCAGGCAATACGTGAGTGCAGGCGGCAGTCGCAACTGGAACGCATGCAGCCCGATTTCGCCATCCATCGCCCAGTAACCGGCGACATGGCCCGATGACGGCAGGAAGGGCAACGCGAGCAGGCGATTCGCCAAGGCTTCGGCGCCGGCGATGCGAACGGAGGCAGGCAGGTCGCGTCGGCGTTGGCGGAGTTCGCGGCGCAGAAGGGCGCGGTCGGGAATGGCGCTCAAGCGTGCGAACCGTGCTGCGGAGAAGGGACGAACATCGCGGAAAAATGTCTCCGCCGTGGCGATGCATGCGAAACGACCTTGAACCCGGGGTTCAAGTGGGAACGCGTGGCGGCCATCGGGCTTCCCGCTCGGGGCGGACTTGCACTCCCGGCAACCAGTACGCCCCCGTTGTCGTCATTAAGGGACAAGGCGAATGTTGCGCACGCCGTCGCTCACGGCAGAGGACGCGATCAGTATAGGCACGCGGATGTCGCTGGCAAGCGCCATCGGTCGGCATCGACGAACGCGTTCAGGCGTTCAGGTATTCAGGTGTTCGACGCGAGCAATGCATCCAGCTTCGCGCTGGCGATATCGATCAACTTGAACAGGTCTTCATCGCCCTTGCCGGTGCCGGCAGCGTCGCGCTGCTGCAGTTCATGCGCCAGGTTCAACGCGGTCAGGACGGCCAGCCGATCCGGCGCGACCATCTTGTTGCTGCCACGCAATTCGCGCATGCGTGCGTCGAGCAAGCGCGCGGCCGAAGTGAGGCTGGCGCGTTCCGCTTCGGTGACGCCCACCGTGTATTCGCGATCGAGGACGCGGACGCTGACCGGTTCGCTCTTGCCGCTCGAGGGCGTGTTCACGTGTGCTGCTCCAGCGACTTCAGGCGGCTGATCATCGCCTCCACGCGGCTGCGTGCCTGTTCCTGCTTGGCCAGCAATTGCGCGCGTTCCGTGGCCATCTGCTCATGCTGTTGGCGCAGGCTGCGGTTCTCGTCCTGCAGGCGCTGCATGCGCGTGGCGAGCAGGTCGATGCGCACCAGCAGCCGTTGCAGTTCGCCATGCAGGTCGCGATTGTCCATCCGGGCACCTTAGGGAGGCGATGCGGCGTGGTCAAGGCGGGTTTCGGGGAACTGGCCCTGCCATGTCTGCAGGAAATGCAGGCAGTCCGCCGCGTGCAGCGGGCGTGAGAGCAGGTAGCCCTGCACCATGTCGCAACCGTGCTGGAGCAGGAAACGCTGCTGGTCGCGGGTCTCGACGCCCTCGGCCACAACGCGCAGGCCGAGCGAATGCGCCATCGCGATGACGGTGGTGGTGATCGCCGCGTCCTCGTTGTCGCCGGGACGGCCGAGGTCGTCGATGAACGCCTTGTCGATCTTCAGCGTGGTGATGGGCAGCCGGCGCAGGTAGGCGAGCGAGGAATAACCGGTGCCGAAATCGTCCACCGCGATTGACACGCCCAGCCGACGGAAGGTCTGCAGGCGTTCGGTCGCGTGTTCCGCATTCGCCATCAGCACGCTTTCGGTGAGCTCCAGTTCCAGCTGGTTGGCCGGCACGCCGGTTTCGCGCAGCACCTGCTGCACGGTCTGCGCCAAGTCGCTGCGCAGCAGTTGCACCGCCGACACGTTGACCGACATCAGCACGTTGTCGATGCCCTCGCGGCGCCAGTCGGCGAGGGTATTGCAGGCTTCGCGCAGCACCCATTCGCCGATCGACACGATCAACCCGCTTTCCTCGGCCAGCGGGATGAACTGGTTGGGCGGGATGTCGCCGTGCTCCGGGCTGTTCCAGCGCAGCAGCGCCTCGACCGCGCCGATCCGGCCATCGGCCAGCACCAGTTGCGGCTGGTAGACCAGGCGCAACTCGCCGCGCTCGACCACCTTGCGCAACGCGGCGATCAGGCTGGCGCGACGACGGATGTCGCTGTCCATCGCATCGGCATACAGCAGGTAGGTGCGGCGGCCGGCCGCCTTGGCCTGGTACATCGCGGTGTCGGCGTGCTTGAGCAGGTCGGTGGGCACCTGCGCATGATCCGGGAACATGCTGATGCCGATCGACGGCGAAATCGCGATCTCGTGGCGGTCGTCGAGCCGCAGCGGGGCGTCGAAGGCCGCGATGATGTGTTGCGCGCAGCGTTCGGCCTCTGCGGCACCGGAGAGATCCTCGAGCAGCACGGTGAATTCGTCGCCGCCGATGCGGGCGACGGTGTGGTTGTCGCCGACCACGTCCTGCAGGCGTTGCGCAGCGGCGCGCAGGATGCGATCGCCGGTGGCATGCCCCAACGAATCGTTGATGTCCTTGAAGCGGTCCAGGTCGAGGAACAGCAGCGCCAGGCGGGTTCCCTGGCGGCGCGCGCGGACGATCGCGCGGGACAGGCGTTCGGCCAGCAGGGTGCGGTTGGGCAGGTTGGTCAGGGTGTCGTAGTTGGCGAGGTAGCGCAGCTCCTGCTCGATCCGGCGACGGTCGGTGATGTCGCTGGCCACGACCACGTACAGGCGCTTGCGGGTGCCCGGTTCGACGATCGCGTTGAACTGCACCGCGCACAGGAAGTCGCGCCCGTCCTTGCGCTTCTGCCACATCTCGCCGGTCCAGCAGCCCTGCTCCTGCATCGCCTGCCGCGACTTTTCGTAGAACGCCTCGTCCTGCTGCTCGCTGTTGATGATCGAGCCGTCCTTGCCGATCACGTCGGCGGCCTCGTAGCCGCTCATGCGGGTGAAGGCGGGATTGACCGCGACAAAGCGGAAGTCGGCATCGACCACCGCCACCGACTCGGCCATGTTGTGCATCACCTCGTTGGCGATGCGGCGTTCGCGTTCCTTCTCGCGGATCGCACTGACGTTGCGCGCGGTGCCGGCGATGCGGGTGACCCGGCCAGCGGAATCACGCGCGACCGCGCGACCGCGCGCGCGCATCCACTGCCATTGCCCGCCCTCGCCGAGGATGCGGTGCTCGGACATGAACATCGGGGTGGTGCCGGTGACGTATTCGCGCAGCCGTTCCAGCACCAGCGGCAGGTCTTCCTCGTGGATCTGATGATCTTTGTCCAGGTCCACCTGCACGGCGAGGTCGTCGCTGCGGTCGGGCTCGACCCGGGTGCGTTCGAGCTCGCGCTTCTCCAGGTCGTACTGCCAATAGATCTCGTTGGAGGCCCACAGCGACAGGCGCAGGCGCAATTCGCGCTCGCGCATCGCACGCAGGTGTTCGCGGTGCTCGCGTTCGCGGCGGCGATGCCCGGCGATCGCCATGCCGGCCATGGCCAGCACCAGCAAGGCCACCAGCAGCGCAAGCGAGTGGCTGGCCGGCATGCCCAGGAACAAGGCAGCCGCCGGCGAGCCCATGGCGGGGTCGCCGTGGGCAGACGAGGACGGCGAGATGGCAGGAACCCCCATCCGGCCAGTGTAGGCACGGGCCGGTGCCTGCAACAAGCCGGCACCGGCATGGGTTGCTAAACTGCCCGACCCCGCATCAAGGCACATCCACGTGAGCGAAACCGAGCTGCCGGCCTGGGACGACGTGGCCACTGCCGCCGACCGACTGGAACTGGCGACGACGCCCGCCGAACTGCATGGCGGCTTGTGCGGCTGGCTGGCCGGTGGCGGTGCGGCCGAGCCAGGCTGGATCGCCACGGTGATGGCCGACCCGAGCCTTCCGGCACCGACACCCGGCGATGCGCTGGATCAGTTGCGCGATACCAGCGCGGCGCAACTGGGCGATGCCGATTTCGGCTTCGACTTGCTGCTGCCGGAGACCGACGACGTGCAGTTGCGCGCCGGCGCCGTGTTCGCGTGGTGCCGCGGATTCCTTGGCGGGTTCGGCCTGGCGGTGGGCGACAAGGCCTTGTCGGAGGATGGCCAGGAAGCCCTGGGCGACCTCGCCAACCTGGCCGCTGCGCGGATCGAGGAAGTGGATCCCGAGCAGGACGAGGAATCGCTCACCGAGATCGAGGAATACCTGCGCATGGCGGTCCTGCTGCTGCACGCGGATTGCGCGCTCGGGCCGCGCAGCCGGCAACGCCTGCACTGAGGCGGCGGGAACGCGGATGACAGCGCCGACCACGAGCAGTCGCAAGGTGTTGGCGCGCCGCCGCAGGCAGCTGATGCAGGCGGCCGGCGATGGTTCGATCCTGATCCTGCCGGCAGCACCTGAACGCATCCGCAGCCGCGACACCCACTATCCCTACCGGCAGGATTCCGACTTCTGGTACCTGACCGGTTGCGCAGAACCCGACGCGGTGCTGGTGCTGGTGCCCGGTCGCAAGCATGGCGAAGCGATCCTGTTCTGCCGCGAACGGGATCCCGAACGCGAGGGCTGGGACGGACCGCGGCTCGGGCCGGACGGTGCGGTCGAACTGCTGGGCATGGACGATGCGTATCCGATCTCGGACATCGACGACATCCTGCCGGGCCTGCTCGAAGGCCGCCGCCGCGTGCATTACCACCTGGGCCGCGATGCCGACTTCGACCTGACCCTGATCGGCTGGCTCAACCGCGTGCGTGCGCAGGCACGGCAGGGTGCGCAGCCGCCGCAGGAATTCCTCGAGCTCGGCCACCTGCTGGACGAGATGCGACTGTTCAAGTCGGCCGACGAAATCAAGCTGATGCAGCGCGCCGCCGACATCAGCGTCGAGGCACATCGCGCAGCGATGCGCGCGGCACGCGCCGGCATCCACGAATACGAATTGCAGGCGGAACTGGAACGCGTGTTCCGCATGCACGATGCGCAACCGGCCTACGGCAGCATCGTCGGCGCAGGTGCCAACGGTTGCGTGCTGCACTATCGCGACAACACTGCGAAGTCGCGCGACGGCGAACTGGTGTTGATCGATGCCGGCGCCGAATACCGCGGCTATGCGGCGGACATCACCCGCACGTTCCCGGTGAATGGCCGCTTCGGCAAGGAGCAGCGCGCCCTGCACGACCTGGTCTGCAAGGCGCAGGCCGCTGCACTCGCGCAGGCACGGCCGGGCGTGCCCTACGAGGCCGGTCATGAAGCGGCGGTCGCCACGCTCAGCGAAGGCCTGCTGTCGTTGGGTCTGCTGAAAGGCCGGTTGGAGACCGCGATCGAACGCGCCGACTACAAGCGCTTCTACCGGCACAAGACCGGCCACTGGCTCGGCCTGGACGTGCACGACGTCGGCGAGTACCGGATTGATGGGGAGTCGCGCCTGCTCGAACCCGGCATGGTCTTCACCATCGAGCCCGGCCTGTACATCGCATCGGATGACGTTTCCGTACCGGCGAAATGGCGCGGCATCGGCATCCGCATCGAGGACGACGTACTCGTTACCGCCGATGGTCACCGCGTGCTGACCGCCGCGCTGGAGCGCAGTGCGGACGAGGTGGAAGGGTTGATGGCGGGGTGAGATTTTTTGCCCGTCTTTCCCGCCTTCGCGGGAATGACGGGCAAGAGCCAAAGCAGAGGCGATCAAGCCCCCGCAAACGCCTCGCGCGTCAGGTTGAGTGGCGCGCCATCGGTGCAGACAACATCGTCCTCGATGCGGATGCCGCCGCAGGGCTTGAATGCCTCGACGCGCGTCCAGTCCACCGCATCGCCCAGGCCCTTCTGCTTGAGTTCTTCCAGCAGCATGTCGATGAAGTAGATGCCCGGTTCGATGGTCACCGCCATGCCCGGCTCCAGCACGCGGGTCAGGCGCAGGTAGGGATGGCCCTCCGGCTTGGCGATGCTGCCGCCCGCGTCGCTGGCGGCGAAGCCGGCCACGTCGTGTACCTGCAGGCCGATGCCGTGGCCGATGCCATGCGGGAAGAACGCGCTGGACACGCCGCTGGCCAGCGCCTCCTCGGCGCCTACCTTGATCACGCCGAAGTCCTTGAGAATGCCGGCCAGCGCCAAGTGCGCGTCGAGGTGCAGTTGCTTGTAGTCGAAGCCCGCGCGCACCGCATCGCACATCGCCAGTTGCGCCACGTCGACCGCATCGACCATCGCCTGGAATTCGTCGCCGGCATCGGCGGAATAGGTGCGGGTGATGTCGCAGGCATAGCCGTGGAAACTGGCGCCGGCATCGATCAGGAAACTGCGCGCCGTATTCGGCGGCAGGCGGTCGCGGTCGGTGTAGTGCAGCACTGCGGCGTGCTCGTTGAGGCAGACGATGTTGCCGTAGGGCAGGTCGTTGGCATCCTGTCCCGCGGCCTGGCAGTAGGCCAGGTGGATGCCGAACTCGCTGGCGCCGGCGCGGAATGCGCGTTCGGCGGCGCGGTGTGCGCGTGCGCCGATGCGACTGGCCTCGCGCATCATCGCGATCTCGTACGGCGTCTTGTACGCGCGGTGGTATTCCAGGTAATCGACCACCGGCACCGGGTTGTTCGGGATGTAATCGCCGACCGCGCTTTGCGGCTCGCCGAGGATCGCGCAACGCGCGGCGTCCTTCGGAAGATGACGCGCGGCTTCCTCCGGCGTGCGGATGGTGACGATGTCGAAATGTTCGACCCAGTAGCCGCTGGGTGCGTCGGGAACCACATGCCAGTAGTCGTGCGGTTGCAGGAACAGCAGTTTCGGGCGCTCGCCGGGAGTGATGACCAGCCAGCTGCCCGGCGCTCGCGTCAGCGGCAGCCAGGCCTTGAATTGCGGGTTGACCGCGTACGGATAGTCGCGGTCGTCGAAGAACTGGTAGTGCAGGGTGCCGCTGGGGACGACGAGGTGGTCGAAGCCGCCGCGTTCCAGTGCCTCCGCGGTACGTGCCTGCAAGGTGGCCAGGTGCTGCGGATACAGGGCGGCGGGCGTGGTCGCAGGCATGGCGCGGATCTCGCGGAACGGGGCGTCGATTTTGACCGATCCCGCCGCCGCGCACAGTGCAGGAGGTCCCGCCCGTTCAGAGCGCGTGCGATTCCTGCTCGGTCCACCAGCGCAGGCGACGCGTGGCCTCCGGCGACAGGCCGAGGAAGCGCAGCCCGACCCACGACTGCCCCGGTGCGCTGGCGTCGTCGACCCAGAGCACGTGCGCGCCGACTTCCAGCGGCTGGGTCTCGCCGACGTCGTCCGGCAGCGCGAAGCGGAACTGGTAGAGCGCGTCGTCGATGAGCGGGCGGTTGGCGATCAGCGACATCCCGCCGACCGATACATTGCCCAGGCAGCCCACGGTTTCCTCGGTGATGGTGTCGTATACCTCCATCATCCCCGGCACGGTGCGGCGTGCCTGGCGGCGCGATTCAATGCCCATTGCCGTCCTCCCGTTCGCTTTCGGCGATCCGTTGCAGGCTGGCCATGGTCGCTTCCCACGCGGCTTCCGCCGGGCCGACATCGTCCTCCAGCAGGCGCATGCTGCCGTTCGCCAGCTTGCGCGACAGCACGTCGAGGTCTTCGCTGATGCTGCGCAGGCCGCGCCGGTTGACCACCAGGGTCTGGCCGGTGCGCGGGCTGACCCAGGCCAGTCGTCGTCGCACGGTGCTGCCGTCCGCGGCCTCGTCGAACTCAACCCAGACCGGTTCCACCAGCACGCGCAGGCGTTCGTGCGCGGCCTGCTCGGCCGGCGTGCGTGCCGGCAACTCGGTGTCCGGTGCCGCCGTATTGCTTTCGCCAAGGCGGGCGCGCGCGCGCAGTTGCACCAGCAACTCGGTGCGCGAGGCCAGGTCGGCGTCCTCGGCACGCCCGTTCGCGAGCTGGCGGGCGATCGCGGTGGCGTCCTCGGCGTGATAGCCGACCTGTTCCAGCGCGGCCTGCACGCGTGCCACGAAGGCCGGATCCGCATGCGGCTTGCCGGTGCTGGTGCTGGCGTCGATGATCGTGGCGGTCGCGTCGAGCAGTTCCCGCCAGTTCGCGGACTGTTCGCCGTGGCGAAGATGAGTCAGCGACAACACGTCGGACCAGGCCTGGTCCATCAGGATGGCGTGGAAACGCGGCAGGCTGCGCCCGGCCAGCAGGCGGGTGATCTCGCTGCCGGCACGCTGGCGCGCGACTTCCAGTTTCTCGCGGCCACGCGCGGCTTCCACCTGCCGGCGTTCGGCCATCTCGGTCTTGCGGGACAGCGCCTGCAGCCCGGATTGCAGCGTCTGGTTGGCCTCCACGAAGGTGTCGAACGCGCCTTCCGCGTCCTGCTGCACGGTGGCCACCGCACGCTGCAGCAGGCCCAGCCATTGCAGGTCGACGTCGTCCTCGGCCAGCCAACGGGCACCGCCCAGCGATACCGCATCGAGCAGCATGCGCCCCGGGTGGGTGCCATCGACGAAGAAGCGGTGGTCGCGCAGCGCGAGTTGCAGCATCGGCAGGCGCAGGCGCTCGACCAGGGCCTCGCCATCGCTGCCCTTGCGCAGCTCGCGTTGCAATTGGGCCAGGAACAGCGCCAGCAGCTCGAAGGTGTCGCTGTCCGGGTCGGACAGGGCCACGCCATGGCCATGCATCTGCCGCGCCTGGGCCAGCAGGATCTGCCGGAAATCGCCGATGTTGTCGGCCTTGGTCGCGTTGCCGCGCATGCGCTGCAGCGCGCCCAGCACCTCATCGCGCCGCAGCGGTTCGCGCACGCGTTCGTCCTGTCCACCGGGACGCAGTTTTGCCAGCAGCACGCGGCGGCGCTTGAGCAGGTTCTGCAGCGCCGCGAAGCCGGTGCCCAGGCCGGTTTTCACGGGAGGGCTGGAAGGTTCCTGTTGCGATGCGGGTGCTGCCGCCTGCATTCCCGCGGGCATGAAATTGGCCCGGCCCCTGCCTTCCATGCTCAGCGAAGAAGGCAGGTCGACATTCGCCGCTCCCGCCGCAGGGCGCGACGAGCCGCCATCGTCGGTGCCCAGCGCGGGCATTGCCGTGGACGTCGTGCGCGGCGATCCCGAAGCTGCCGAGGCCGGACGCGCGCGCACCGGCACGAAGCTCAGGTGCGGCAGGATGCCGTCGCTCGCCAGCTTGTTGTTCAACGCTTCCAGCAGGGTCGAGTACAGCGCCATCACGATTTTTTCGAACTGCCGGAACAACTCGAACCGGGCATGCGGCGGGAATTCGAGTTCGCTGATGGCGTCGTGCAGCGCCTGGCACAGCGCGAAGGGACCGATCGGCAAGTGTTCCGCATCGAAGGCGGGTGCACCGGCGAGCACGCCGAAGCGCTGGCCCATCAGTTGCAGGGCCAGGCTGTTGCGCGACTCGATGCGGCTGGCGATGTTGTTGAGGATCGCCTGCTCGCTCATCGCGTCGTCGTCCAGCAGGGTCAGGCCCATGCCGGATGCCTGCTCTTCCTCCAGGCGACGGTTGCGGCGCTGCGCCTGCAGGCCCGCCAGGCCTGCTTCGATGTCGGCCATGAAGCGGTTGATGAAGCGTTGCTGGCCGATGCGCAGGTTGTTCAACGACAGGAACTTCGCGGCCTCGACCTTGGGGTCGTCGACCGGGCTGCTCAGGCGGGACAGTCCCATTTCGGTTTCGAGCAGGACCGATTGCAGTTGCCGGCCCATGTCGCTGCGGATTTCCAGCAGGACATGCTCCAGCACCTGGCGCACGCGCCGCGGCAGCGCGGCTTCGGCGAGCGTGTGGGCGGTATTCGATCCATGTGCAACAGGTACTGCGGCCATCGGCGTCCCCTTCACGCGTCGGCGAACAACCGATGGTATGCGTTGCGCCGCCTGCCCTCAACCGGGACGCAGGTCACGGAATTCACGCCAGGAACAGGCCAATCACGTCGTTGGTGAATCGCCGGCCGAGCTCGGTCGGGCGCAGCCAGTCCGGATCGTCCTCCAGCCAGCCGCGTGCACGGGCATCGGCCAGCTGCGGCGCGATCGCCGAGCGCGGCAAACCGGTGCGCGCCTCGAACATCGCCAGCGGCACGCCCTCGTTGAGGCGCAATGCGTTCAGCATGAAATCGAAGGGCAGGCGTTCCGGGGTGAGGACTTCATCGCCGCCGATCGCCGCGGCGCTGCCGGCCTTGGCCAGATAGTCGGCCGGATGCTTGTGCTTCCAGCGGCGCATCACCTGCTGCGATGCGCCCAGGGTGAGCTTGCCATGCGCACCCGCGCCGATGCCCAGGTAGTCGCCGAAGCGCCAGTAATTGAGGTTGTGCGCGCACTGCCGGCCTTCGCGCGCATACGCGCTGACCTCGTACTGGACGAATCCGGCGGTGGCCATCGCTGCCTGGCAATCGTCCTGCATGTCCCAGGCGCCGTCCTCGTCCGGGATGCCCGCGGGCGGACGCGCGGCGAACACGGTGTTGGGTTCCAGCGTCAGCTGGTAATGACTCATGTGGGTGGGCTGCAGCGCAAGCGCGCGTTCGACGTCGTGCAGCGCCATCGCCAGCGACTGCCCCGGCAACGCATACATCAGGTCGATGTTGAGATTGTCGAGGCCGGCATCCTGCGCCGCTTTCACTGCGCGCTCCGCATCGCCGCTGGAATGGATGCGGCCGAGCCGCTGCAGGCAACCGTCGTCGAAGCTCTGCACGCCGAAGCTGAGCCGGTTCACGCCTGCCGCGCGGTAGCCGGCAAACGGGCCGTGCTCGACCGTGCCCGGGTTGGTTTCCAGGGTGATTTCCGCATTCGGCGCGAAGCGCAGGCGCGCGCTGGCCTGCTGCAGGAAGCGGTCGATCGCCTCCGGCGGGAACAGGCTGGGCGTGCCGCCGCCGAAGAACACGGTCTGGATGGTGCGTCCCCACACCAGAGGCAGGTCGAAGTCGAGGTCGGCGATCAGCGCATCGACGTAGGCATCGAACGGCAACGCGCCACGCCCGCCCTCGCCCCGGAACTCGTGCGAGTTGAAGTCGCAGTACGGGCATTTGCGCACGCACCAGGGCAGGTGCACGTAGAGCGAAAGAGGTGGGGTTGTGAGCATTACGCCAGCAGCGCGCGCAACTTCGCCAACGCAATCCCGCGATGACTGTCGCGGTTCTTCGTCTCCGGCGGCAATTCCGCCGCACCGCAACCATGCGCGGGCGAGAAGAACACCGGGTCGTAGCCGAATCCGTTGCCGCCGGTCCGCGCATGCAGGATGCGGCCTTCCCACACACCCTCGGCGATCACCGGCATCGGGTCGTCGGCATGCCTGACCATCGCGAGCACGCAGACGAAGCGCGCGCTGCGCTGGTCGTCCGCAACGCCATCGAGTTCGCGCAGCAGCTTGTCGATGTTCGCCTCGGCATTCCCGTGCACGCCGCTATAACGCGCCGAATACAAGCCGGGCGCACCATCGAGCGCATCGACGCACAGGCCGGAATCATCGCCCAGCGCAGGCAGGCCGGTGGCGCGCGACGCGTGGCGCGCCTTGAGGATCGCGTTCTCGATGAAGCTCAGGCCGCTTTCCTCGGCATCCTCCACGCCGAACTCGGATTGCGTATGCAGGTCGATGCCGGCATCGCCGAGCAGCTCGCGCAGTTCGACCAGCTTGCCGGCGTTGGAGCTGGCGAGGACGAGCTTCATGCGGCAGGCCCGATCAGGTCCCAGCGATTGCCGTACAGATCACGGAACACGACCACGCTGCCATACGCTTCGTGGCGCGGTGCTTCCTCGAAGCCGGCGCCGGCCGCGACCAGCCGCGCGTGGTCGCCGGCGAAATCATCGGTGTGCAGGAAGAAGCCGACCCGGCCGCCGTGCTGATCGCCGATCGCGCGCGCCTGCGTGTCGTTCGCTGCGCGCGCCAGCAACAGGCTGAAGCGGGCATTGCCGCGCGGCGCCATCCGCACCCAGCGCTTGCCCGCGCCGCGGTCGCTGTCCTCCAGCAATTCGAACGCCAGCGCATCGCGATACCAGGCGATCGCTTCGTCGTAGTCGCGCACGATGACCGCGATCATCGCGACATGCGACGTCACGGGTTGAGCGCCGCCTGTTGCGCGGCGAACAGTTCGGTGCAGCCCTGGCCGGCCAGGGCCAGCAGCGCATCGAGTTCATCGCGGCGGAACGCGTGGCCTTCTGCGGTGCCCTGCAGCTCGATGAAGCCGCCGCCGTCGTTCATCACCACGTTCATGTCGGTGTCGCAGTCGCTGTCCTCGGCGTAATCGAGGTCGAGCACCGGGGTGCCGCGATAGACGCCGACCGACACCGCGGCGACCGCGCCGATGATAGGGTTCTTCGCGATGTCCTTCTTCGCCTGCATCCAGCGCACGGCATCGACCAGGGCGACATAGGCGCCGGTGATCGCGGCGGTGCGGGTGCCGCCATCGGCCTGCAGCACGTCGCAGTCCAGGGTGATGGTGCGTTCGCCCAATGCCGCGCGATCCACGCAGGCGCGCAGGCTGCGCCCGATCAGTCGCTGGATCTCCAGCGTGCGCCCGCCTTGCTTGCCGCGCGAGGCTTCGCGGTCGTTGCGGGTGTGGGTGGCGCGCGGGAGCATGCCGTACTCGGCGGTGACCCAGCCTTCGCCCTTGCCACGCATGAAGCCGGGGACCTTGTTGTCCACGCTGGCGGTGCACAGTACGCGGGTCTCGCCGAACGCCACCAGCACCGAGCCTTCCGCGTGGCGGGTGAAGCCGCGGGTGATGGACACGGTGCGCATCTGGTCGGCGGCGCGACCACTGGGACGGACGAACGACATCGGGATTCCGGCAACGAACGCCGGCAGCCGGCGGGGCGCTAGATTACCATCCACCTTCCGTTCTCCCGGCCGCCCGCACGATGCCCATCCGCAGCATGACCGCCTACGCCGCCGGCGAGCGCAACACCGAATGGGGCGTGCTCGGTTGCGAGATGCGCGCGGTGAACCATCGCTTCCTCGAACTCGGCGTGCGCCTGCCCGACGAATTGCGCGTGCTGGAACCGCAACTCCGCGAACGCGTGTCGACGCGGGTGTCGCGCGGCAAGCTCGACCTGGTGCTGCGGCTGCGCTCGGCGAACGGCAGCGATGCGTTGCAGGTGGACGAAGCGCTGGTCGCCCGGCTCGGCAATCTTGCGTCCCAGTTGGATGCGCGATTTCCGCAGATGCGCGTGCAATTCACCGACCTGCTGCAGTTCCCCGGCGTGCTGCAGTCGCGCGGTGTGGATGCGGATGCGTTGCAGCGCGAAGCGATGGCATTGCTCGATGCGGTCCTCGACGACTTCGTCGCATCGCGCGAGCGCGAGGGCGGCAAGCTTGCCGAGGTCATCGGCGAACGCGCGACCGCGATCGCCGCGATCGCCGCCGAGGTGCGCACGCTGGTGCCGCTGATCCGCACCGGCCAGCGCAACAAGCTGGATGCGCGCCTGGCCGATCTTTCGCAACCCGCCGATCCGGGGCGGGTGGAGCAGGAACTGGTGATCTGGCTGCAGAAGCTCGATGTCGACGAGGAGCTGGATCGCCTCGACAGCCATTTGTCCGAACTGCGCCGTGTGCTGAAGCAGAAGGAGCCGGTGGGTCGGCGCCTGGATTTCCTGCTGCAGGAGTTCAACCGCGAGGCCAATACCCTGGGCAGCAAGTCGGTCGATGCGCGCACCAGCAATGCTGCGGTCGAGCTGAAGGTGCTGATCGACCAGATCCGCGAACAGATCCAGAACATCGAGTAGGCGTGGCGGCCAGCGCGTACTACGAAACGAGTTATACGCAAGCCAAGGCGGCAGGTCTGACCGATTCGCTGGCTGCAGCCTTGGCGGCGGATGCCTTCCTTGACGGCAAGCCTGCTGGCAAGGCCACGGCGAGCGAACGACTGGCCGCGTTCTGGTCGTCGACGTTCATTCGCGAACTCCCCCAGCAGGCATGGACACACGAGTCGTTGCGGTTAGCACTTGCACGTTATCTGGCGCAGGACGCGATGGAAGTGCCAGGTCTTGTCGCGCATCTGGCCTCGCATGCGCCTGATGCATTGCAATGGGCAGCGCGCCACTCCGGGCTGGTGTCGTGGCAGGTGTCTCCACGCTTTCGCGAGATCGAGGCGCTAGCGACGTCGCATCCAGATGAGTTTGCCGAGTTCGTGCGGATCTTCTTCATCTTCCGGCAGGCGCGCGAAGAGCGCGTGGCCGAAGTCGATCGTTTCCGTGCGCCGCTGGCGGGATTGACGCCCCTGGAACTGCTTGCTTACGCCAGCCTGTATGCGTTCGAACACATCGTGCCGGCGCAACTGGAGCCGTCGGCAGTGGGCACTGGGTGTGATATTTCGCTACAAGTGCGCTGGGATGCCATCGAGGAAACCCTGGCTTGGAAGCTGAGAACCTGCGATGCGCGCGACCTCAAGCTCGATGATGCCTCCATCGGCGGTTCTCTGCGCACGCACCTGATGCCGTTTCTGCTGCTTTCGCCGCAGGAGCCGCCGCGCCGCGATCTGTATGCAGCGTTCTCGGCATTGATTGAGACTCAGGTCGAACTGCAGGAATTCGATGCACGCAGCGCCGAGGCCTTCAGCTTCGACGACAGCATTCGCTTCGCGCGTCGTGGCGATGTTCTCGAAATCGACGAGATCGATCCGGAAGCGAGGGTGCGCTGGCAGCGCATGGAACAGAAGAGCTTGCGGCTGCATGGTTACTGGTTGCAGCGTGGCCTGCAGGCGTTGTCGGAGTCGCCCGAATTGCAGGCGCGGATCCATCCTGCGAACTTCGATATCCATGCCATCGCCACGGCCAAGGCATTGGCGTCGTGGTTGTGCCTGCAGGAGGTCTATGGCGTCGAGGCGCGCGTGGACACCGGCAGCGGCGCGCAGGTAGACATGTTCAATGCCCTGATGTCCATCGAACTGATGACGGCCTTCTACAACACGGATTTCATGCTTCCGTTCCGCGAGGCGCTTGATCAGTGTGGTCACCCGTGGCGCGCGCTTGGGATGCTGGCGATGTCGGGGTTCGCACAAGGCGAGAACCGCCTGCCGCTGACCTGGTCGGAGCGAGTCGTGAAAATAGCCCGGATCACGCCATGGACGGCGAGCCGCGACCGTCCCCAGGGGCATCCACGTGCGGCCGAGGCCATCCTCGACTTCTGGAGCAGCGATTGGGAGGCATTGGCCCAGAGGTTGCGCGCGGGCGAGGCCGGCTTGCGCCCGCGGCTGCAGGAATTGCCGATCCTGAAGTTGGGCCGCCACACCGTTCAGTTGCCGTGGATGCAGGCATTGCAGAACAATCGCGTGGCCGCGATCAACAATTTACGCCGCCTCGGCCAGCGCCGGGAGCAGGTTCGTGGAGAGACCGGGCGCATCGAACAGCGCCTGGGCGAGGTTTTCGCCGGTCGTGGTTTCAAGGTGCTGGTGTCGCATCTCTTGCCGGTTTCGCCGGAGGCCGGTGCGCAGGTCGAGGAAATCGACCTGCTGTGCGCCCGGGACGGATGCCTGCTCGTGCTGGAACTGAAATCCACCTATGTGCGCCGTTCGATGAAGGATGCGTGGTTGCATCGCACCACCACCTTGCGCAAGGCGGGCAGGCAGTTGCGGCGGAAGGTTGCGGCGGTGCATCGACGGCTTGCATTGGATGCGGAATTGTCGCGTGCGCTGGGTCTGCCCGATGACACCACGCCTTCCGTCGTTGGCTGGATCGTGGATACCTCGATCGAATGCGATCGCGAGCGTTTCGAGGGTTTCCTGAAATTGTCCCTGGAAGAAGTCCTCGTGACCTTGCGCGATGAAGGGCATCTGCTGCACGGCCTTTCCGGCCTGCTCCAAGGAGAGGTCCCGGTGCCGGATTCGCTTTATCCCGCCGGCTTCAATGCAGCAGGATTCATTGACGCGGTCGAATCGGGGGTGGTCTGGGGCGACTCGATCTGAGTCCGCGGACGCCGGACGAAGTTGCGCCTACAATGCCCGGCCCGTCGTTCCGAATCCCGATCCGATGCGCGGAACCCTCTACATCGTCGCCGCGCCCTCCGGTGCCGGGAAGTCCAGCATCGTCAACGCGGTGCTCGCGCGCGATCCGAACATCAGCCTGTCGATCTCGTTCACTTCGCGGCAGCCGCGTCCGGGCGAGCGGCATGCCGAGCATTACCACTTCATCAGCGCCGACGAGTTCAAGGGCATGATCCGCGCCGGCGACTTCTTCGAGTACGCGGAAGTGCATGGCGACTGGAAGGGCACCGCACGGCAGTCGGTGGATCCGCAGCTGGCGACCGGCCGCGACGTATTGCTGGAGATCGACTGGCAGGGCGCGCGCCAGGTTCGGGCCAAGGTGCCTGATGCGGTCAGCGTGTTCATCCTGCCGCCGTCGCGGGCCGCGCTGGAGGAGCGCATGCGCAAGCGCGGCCAGGATTCGGAGCAGGTCATCCGCCAGAGGCTGGACGCCGCGCGCGAGGAAATGAGCCACTACGGCGAATTCGACTACGTGATCGTCAACGAGGATTTCGAGACCGCGGTCGCCGAGATGTGCAGCATCTTCACCGCCAGCCGGCTGCGCAAGGACGCCCAGGTGGCGCGGCACGCGCGCCTGATCACGTCGCTGCTGGTCGACGAGTAAGTCGAGCCGCGAGCCGCCCGGTTCCTCGAATTAACGCTACTCGCGGGGTCAGCATTGGCCTAAGCGACTGATTTTCAAGGCGTGACCTTGCCTTCGGGGTCGCTGCCGGCTAGAATTCCGGCCCCTCTCGAACACTCGGCCGCCCAGCGGTCGCAGGACATACATGGCCCGTATTACCGTCGAAGATTGCCTGGAAGTGGTCGATAACCGCTTCGATCTCGTGATGATGGCCGCCAAGCGCGCGCGCCAGCTGGCTGGCGGCGTGGAGCCGAAGCTGGACAACAGCGAAGCCAACGACAAGCCGACCGTGCTCGCCCTGCGCGAGATCGCCGCACGCGAGATCGACACCGGCTACATCGATGCTGTCGAGAAGGCCGAGCGCGAGCGCAAGGAGCGCGAGGCGCTGGAGTGGGCCGCCGCCGAAGTGGTCGCCGGTGACGACGACATGAAGGGCGACGACTGATCAGCGTCGTTTCCTGATCTGCAAGAACGGCCCTGCGGGGCCGTTTTTCGTTTCCGGGACAGGGGTTTACGGCTCCCATACGGCCCGGTTAGGCTCGCTGCATGAGTCCTGGTGATCCTGCGTTTGCCCTGCCGTTGACCGCGCCCGGACAGGACGTGGTGCCGGACTACGTGCAATCGCTGGAGCGCGCCGCGAGTTACCTGCTCGAAGGGCAGCGTGCGCAACTCCGGCGGGCGTGGGCGGTGGGTGCGGCGGCGCATGCCGGGCAGACCCGCAAGTCCGGCGAGCCCTACATCACCCATCCGGTGGCGGTGGCGCAAGTGCTGGCCGAACAGGGACTCGATGTCGAGACCCTGGTCGCCGCGATCCTGCACGACACCATCGAGGACACCCCGCTCTCGCGGCAGGACCTGGCCTCGCAGTTCGGCGAGACCGTGGCCGAACTGGTCGATGGTGTCACCAAGCTCGACAAGCTGCGCTTCGCCGACCGCCAGGAAGCCGCGGCGGAGAGTTTCCGCAAGATGCTGCTGGCGATGTCGCGCGACTTGCGGGTCATCCTGATCAAGCTGGCCGACCGCCTGCACAACATGCGCACGCTCGGCGCGCAGTCGGCGGAGGCACGCCGGCGCATCGCCATCGAGACACTGGAGATCTTCGCGCCGATCGCCCAGCGCCTGGGCATGAACCTGATCAAGTCGGAACTGCAGGACCTCGGGTTCCGCGCGCTGCATCCGTGGCGGCATGCGGTGATCGAGAAGCGCATCCGCAGTCAGCCAGTGGTGCGGCGCGAGGCGCTGGCGCAGATCGAGGCGCGGCTGGCGCAGAAACTGGCGCTGGAAAAATTGCCGCACCGTCTGGTCGGGCGGATCAAGACGCCGTGGAGCATCTACACCAAGATGCACGCGGAGAACCGCAGCTTCGACCAGGTGATGGACGTGTTCGGCTACCGGGTCATCGTCGACACCGTGCCGGACTGCTACCACGCGCTCGGCGTCGTCCACTCCGTCTACAAGCCACTGGACGCGCGCTTTCGCGACTTCATCGCGATCCCCAAGGCGAACGGTTACCAGTCGCTGCACACCGTGCTGTTCGGGCCGTATGGTTCGCCGATCGAGGTGCAGATCCGCACCCGCGAGATGGACCTGGTCGCGGAGCGCGGCGTCGCCGCGCACTGGGCGTACAAGCATGGTGGTGGCGATGCCGGCAACAGCGCGCAGAGCCGTGCGTCCGCGTGGATCGCCGGGCTGGTGGAAAGCCAGCGCGGGACAGGCTCGTCGCTGGAGTTCCTGGAGAACGTCAAGGTCGACCTGTTCCCGGACGAGGTCTACCTGTTCTCGCCGAAGGGCGACATCCTCTCGTTGCCGCGCAATTCCACCGCGCTCGATTTCGCCTATGCGGTGCATACCGATGTCGGCAACCACGCGGTCGCCGCGCGCGTTGATCGCAAGTTGGCGCCGCTGCGCACGCAACTGGCAAGCGGGCAGACCGTCGAGATCATCACCGCCAAGTCGGCCTCGCCGGCGGCGCAGTGGCTGGAATACGTGGTGACCGGCAAGGCACGCACGGCGATCCGCCAGCAACTCAAGCACCTCGAACACGAAGATGCGGTGCGGCTCGGCCACCACATGCTGGATCGGGCGCTGGGCGAGCGGGGCACGTCGCTAGACCGGTTGCCGCTGGCGCGACTTGACGGCTATCTCGCCGATAACCGTTTCCCGCGGCTGGAGGCCTTGCTGGCCGACATCGCGCTGGGCAATCGCATGCCGACGCAGGTGGCGCTGGCACTGGCGCAGGAGCAGACGCCCGACCTGCTTCGTGGCGACGCCGTGCCGGGCGAACGCATCCTGATCACCGGTGCCGAACGCGGCGTGATCAGCTTCGCGCAGTGCTGCATGCCGATCCCGGGCGACGAGATCATGGGTTACCACAGCGCCGGCAAGGGCATCGTGGTGCACCGGCTGGAATGCCCGAACGTGGCGGAGTTCCGCAAGTCGCCCGAGCGTTGGGTGGCAATCGGCTGGGACCGCGAGGTGTCCGGCGATTTCGATGCCGCGCTGCGCATCGAGGTCGAGAACCGGCCGGGCGTGCTGGCCCAGGTCGCCGCGGCGATCGCGCACGCCGAATCCAACATCGACCGCGTCGAATACCTGGAGCGCGACACGCATACCGCGGCGATCCGCTTCTCGATCGAGGTCAGCGACCGCAAGCACCTGGCCGAAGTGATGCGACGGATCCGCCGGCTCGGTGTGGTCCACGGGGTCGGGCGGCTGTAGCGTCGCTACACTGTCGGCCTTCCCGACGGAGCTTCGCCAATGCCCCGCACCGCCATCCATTCCGACCGTGCGCCGGCCGCCATCGGCCCGTATTCGCAGGCCACCCGCGCCGGCAACCTGGTGTTCTTCAGCGGCCAGATCCCGCTGGATCCGGCCACCGGCGAACTCGTCGTCGGCGACATCACCGCGCAGGCGCGTCGCGCATTCGACAACCTCAAGGCCGTATGCGAAGCCGCGGGCGGCACGATGGACGACATCACTCGGGTCGGCCTGTATCTCACTGATCTCTCGCAGTTCGCGTCGGTCAACGCGGTGATGGGTGAGTACTTCGCGCAGCCGTATCCGGCGCGTTCCACGATCGAAGTGCCGGCGCTGCCGAAAGGCGCGGCGTTCGAGGTCGATGCGCTGATGGTCCTGCCGCAGGCGGGTTAAGCCGCGCGTGCCACGCCATCCGCGACCTGCGCCCGCACTGGCGGCGACCAGCGACCTCCCGCTGTCGGTGTTGAGTGGCGTTGGGCCTGCCGTCGCGGAAAAACTGGCCGCGCGCGGCCTCGCCAACCTGCAGGACCTGTGGCTGCACCTGCCGCGCGGCTACGAAGATCGCACCGCGCTGACTGCGATCCGCGATCTGCGGCCCGGTGTGGCGGCGCAGGTCGAGGGGCAGGTGCAAGCCGTCGAGCGCGGTTTCCGCTACCGGCCCATGCTGCGCGTCGCGATGTCCGACGACACTCGCGGCACGCTGGTGCTGCGGTTCTTCCATTTCCGTGCCCAACAGGTGTCGCAGTTCGTGCCAGGCGCGCGCATCCGCGCCTACGGCATGCCGCGCGCGGGCCAGCTCGGGCTGGAAATCGTCCACCCCAGCTATCGCATCCTCGATGCCGACGAGCACGGCCTGAGCGAGGCGCTGGATCCGGTGTACCCGGAGATCGAGGGGATCGGCCCGGCCAACCTGCGCCGGCTGATCGGCCTCGCCCTGCAGCGTTTGCCCGGCGACGACGTCCTGGAGGTGTTGCCGCGCGACTGGCTGCGGCAACAGGGGCTGCCATCGCTGCGCGAGGCCTTGCTGACCTTGCACGCGCCGCCGCAGGATGCCGACGTCACACGATTGCAGCTTGGCCTGCATCCGGCGCAGCGTCGCTTGGCGATGGAGGAATTGCTTGCCCATCAACTCAGCCTGCGTCGGCAACGACTCGCGTTGCAGGCCGAGGGCACGCGCGCGCTGGCGGGCGACGAAGTCCATGTCGAACGCCTGCGCAATGCGCTGCCGTTCGCGCTGACCAATGCGCAGGGGCGGGTATACGCGCAATTGCGCGATGACCTGCGCAAGCCGCGGCCGATGCTGCGACTGGTGCAGGGCGACGTCGGCAGCGGCAAGACCGTGGTCGCCGCCATGGCCGCGTTGCTCGCGGTGGCCGATGGTCGCCAGGCCGCGCTGATGGCACCGACCGAACTGCTGGCCGAGCAGCACCTGGCCAACCTGCGCGCTTGGCTGGAGCCGCTCGGCATCCGGGTCAGCTGGCTGGCCGGCAAGGTGACCGGCAAGGCGCGGAAGAAGGCGTTGGAGGAGGTTGCATCGGGCGCGGCGCAGGTCATCGTCGGCACCCATGCGCTGATGCAGGAAGGCGTCGAGTTCCACGACCTGGCGCTGGCGATCGTCGACGAGCAGCATCGCTTCGGCGTGCATCAGCGGCTGGCCCTGCGCGACAAGGGCAAGGGCAACGTGCCGCATCAACTGGTGATGACCGCCACGCCCATCCCGCGCACATTGGCGATGAGTGCCTACGCCGACCTTGATGTCTCCGCGATCGATGAGTTGCCGCCGGGACGCACCCCGGTCACGACCATCGCGCTGGCGGCAGAGCGGCGCCCCGACCTGGTCGAGCGCATCCGCAACGCATGCGCAGAAGGCCGCCAGGCGTACTGGGTGTGCACGCTGATCGACGATTCCGACGAGGTCGAGGCGCAGGCCGCGCAATCCACCTTCGAGGCGTTGCAGGCCGCCTTGCCGAATGTGCGCATCGGCCTCGTGCACGGTCGGCTGAAGCCCGCCGAGAAGCAGTCGACCATGCGCGCGTTCAAGGCCGGCGAGATCGACCTGCTGGTGGCGACCACGGTGATCGAGGTCGGCGTGGACGTGCCGAATGCATCGCTGATGGTGATCGAGAACGCGGAGCGGCTCGGCCTGGCGCAGTTGCACCAGTTGCGTGGGCGGGTGGGACGCGGCAGTGCGGCGTCGAGCTGCGTGCTGCTCTACCAGTCGCCGCTGTCGGCGATGGCGCGCGAACGGCTGGATACGTTGCGGCGGACCAACGACGGGTTTGCCATCGCCGAAAAAGACCTGCAGTTGCGTGGCCCGGGCGAATTGCTGGGCACGCGCCAGACCGGCCTGGCCGCGTTCCGCATCGCCGACCTCGCCCGCGATGCCGACCTGCTGCCGCTGGTGCATGCCCTGGCCGACCATCTGCTGCGCGATACGCCGGATGTGGCGAACCGCATCATCGACCGCTGGGTCGGTGGCGCCGCGCGTTTCGCTGCGGCGTGATCTGCGCCTAGTTCTTGCCGAACTGGTTGATCGGCAGTTTCAGATAGCGCATGCCATTGTCTTCGGGCTCCGGCAGCGCACCGGCGCGGATGTTGACCTGCACCGCCGGCAGCAACAGCGCCGGCATCGCCAGCGTCGCGTCGCGGGCTTCGCGCATCGCCACGAACTCGCTCTCGGAAATGCCGTCGCGGACATGGATATTCGCGCGCTTCTGCTCGCCGATGCTGGTCTCGCAGGCCATCGCGCGGCCACCCGGGCCGTAGTCGTGGCAGACGAAGACGCGGGTGTCGTCGGGCAGTGCGCACATGCGCTGGATCGAACGGTACAGCGTGGCCGCGCTGCCGCCGGGGAAATCGCAGCGGGCGGTGCCGCCGTCCGGCATGAACAGCGAATCGCCGGTGAACAGTGCATCGCCGACCAGGTAGGCATTGCTGTCGCTGGTGTGGCCGGGCACGGAGATGACGTGCGCCTGCAGGGCGCCGATCGAGAAGGCCTCGTTGTCGGTGAACAGGTGATCGAACTGCGAGCCATCGACCGGGAAGTGTTCGCCCAGGTTGAAGATCGGACGGAACGCCTTCTGCACGGTGCGGATGCCTTCGCCGATCGCCAGCGTGGCAGCGGTGAAATGCGTCGCCTTCAGCCAGTGCGAGGCGCTCAGGTGGTCGGCATGCGCATGCGTTTCCAGCAACCAGCGCACGTCGAGCTTTTCCATCGCCACGTGATCGACGAGCGCTTGCGCGGAGGTGGTGGAGGTGCGCCCGGACTTGGCATCGAAGTCGAGTACCGGGTCGATGATCGCCGCCGCGTTCGAGGCGGGGTCGCGGACGATGTAACTCCAGGTATTGCTGTCGCGATGGAAGAAGGGGACGACGAGAGGGATGCTGGTCATGCTCATGCTCCCCGGCCAGGCGGCGCACCGCAATAGATGCCGTGCAGGGTCTCGATGATTTGCCGGGCCGGCCCGCTCGCCAATGCGTAGTAGATCGTCTGCGCTTCACGGCGCGTGCTTACCAGACCGTCCTCGCGCAGCACGGCAAGATGCTGGGACAGTGCGGACTGGCTCAGGTCGACCTGTGCGTTGAGTTCGCCGACGGACTGTTCGCCTTCGACCATCAGGCAGAGCAGCATCAGCCGCTTTTCGTTGGCCAGCGCCTTCAGCAGGCGGCTGGCATCGACGGCGTGGGCGCGCATCGCTTCCGGATTCATCGCGAGGGGGGCGGGTTTTCGTCGTGCCTGGGCCATGCCGTTAACGTACCACCAGTGGCAAGCCGGCTTCGCTCCAGGCGGTGACGCCTCCGGCCATGGAGCGTACATCGGAGAAGCCGAGACGCTGCAGGCTCAGAGCGGACAATGCAGCCCGCCCGCCGGTACGGCAGACCACCACGATCGGCCGTTCCTTGTGCGACAGCGCGGGGTCGCTGACGTTGGCCACCGCCGGGTGCGCGTCGACCTGGAACTCGAGTACGCCACGCGGGATGTTGATCGAGCCCGGGATGTGGCCGGTCTCGAATTCCGCAGGCTCGCGCACGTCGATCACGACGGCATCGCCGGGCGCGCCATGGAACCCGGCCGGCGAGGTTTCGCGGATCTTGGCGCGTGCTTCCGCAACGAGGTCCGAGGCGGTGATCGACGAGGTGGACATGGCGCACTCTCCGTTCCAAATATCAGTTGACACTAATATAAGGTATAGCTAATATTAAATCCAGTGCCGGCACAGGCGTCCCCGGGAGGGAACAGGCAATGGCAAGGATCGTGGTGATAGGAGCAGGGCTGGGCGGCATGAGCGCGGCATATGAGCTGCGCGAGACGCTCGGCAAGGGACACGAAGTCACGCTGGTTGGCAAGGGCGAGCAGTTCGCCTTCACGCCGTCCAATCCCTGGCTGGCGGTGGGTTGGCGCACGCCGGAGGAGATCACCCTGAAGGTGGCCGACCACGTCGGCAAGCACGGCATCACGTTCAACGCGGACGGTGTCGATCACATCGATGCGGACGGCGATGCCATCGTCACCGCCACCGGCGAGCGCATCCCCTACGACTACCTGTTGATCTGCACCGGGCCGAAGCTTGCCTTCGAGGAAGTCGCCGGTACCGGGCCGGACAACGGCCACACCCAATCCATCTGCACCACGCCGCACGCGCAGCACGCATGGGCGGCCTACCAGGCGTTCCTCGAGAATCCCGGCCCGATCGTGATCGGTGCCGTGCAGGGTGCGAGCTGCTTCGGCCCGGCGTATGAATTCGCGATGATCCTCGACGCCGACCTGCGCAAGCGCAAGCTGCGCGACAAGGTGCCGATGACCTTCGTCACCAGCGAGCCCTACATCGGCCACATGGGCCTGGGCGGCGTCGGCGATTCCAAGGGCCTGATGGAATCCGAGATGCGCCAGCGGCACATCAAGTGGATCGTGAACAGCAAGGTCGCCGAGGTGCGCGACGGCGAGATGACCGTGGTCGAGCACGATGCCAAGGGCCAGCCCGGCGAATCGCACGTGCTGCCATTCAAGTTCTCGATGCTGCTGCCTGCGTTCAAGGGCGTGGATGCTGTCGCCGCCGTGGAGGGGCTGTGCAATCCGCGCGGTTTCGTCATCGTCGACAAGCACCAGCGCAGTCCGAAGTACCCGAAGATCTTCTCAGCCGGCGTCTGCGTGGCGATCCCGCCGGTCGAGGCCACCCCGGTGCCGACCGGCGCACCGAAGACCGGCTTCATGATCGAGTCGATGGTCACCACCATCGTGCGCAACATCCAGGCCGAGCTGGCGGGCGAAACGCCCGACTTCGAAGGCACCTGGAATGCGGTCTGCCTGGCCGACATGGGCGACACCGGCGCGGCCTTCGTCGCGCTTCCGCAGATCCCGCCGCGCAACGTGACCTGGACCAAGGTCGGCAAGTGGGTGCACGTGGCGAAGATCGGCTTCGAGAAGTACTTCCTCTACAAGATGCGCAACGGCACGTCCGAGCCGATCTACGAGAAATACATCCTCGGCATGCTCGGCATCGAGCGGCTGAAGGACGTCAAGCGCTCTTCCTGATTCCCAATCCTCAGCATATCTCCAAGAAGGAATCCTTCGATGACTCTCGACCGCGCGGTACAAGCCTTCGCCGGCATCATGGTGATCGTCAGCCTGCTGCTGACCAAG
>JAVWUU010000017.1:6736-31234 GCA_036666995.1 Thermomonas sp. | reverse complement strand
GGTCGAGAAGGGCATGAAGGGTTTCTCCACCGCGCAGAAGCTGGACAAGCTCGGCATGCGCGGCAGCAACACCTGCGAGCTGGTGTTCCAGGACTGCGAGATCCCGGCGGAAAACGTGCTGGGCGAACTCAACAACGGCGTGCGCGTGCTGATGAGCGGGCTGAACACCGAACGCCTGGTGCTCAGCGGTGGCCCGCTGGGCCTGATGCAGGCGGCGATGGACATCGCCCTGCCCTACGTGCGCGACCGTCGCCAGTTCGGCCAGGCGATCGGCACCTTCGGGATCATGCAGGCCAAGATCGCCGACATGTACACCTCGCTGCAGTCGTCGCGCGCCTTCGCCTACCAGGTAGCACGCGACTACGACGCCGGTCACAAGAGCCGCATCGACGCCGCCAGTTGCCTGCTGCATGCATCCGAGGCCGCCGTCCAGGTCGCGCTGGAAGGCATCCAGGCGCTCGGCGGCAACGGCTACATCAACGAGTTCGCGACCGGCCGCATCCTCCGCGATGCCAAGCTCTACGCGATCGGCGCCGGCACCAACGAGATCCGCCGCATGCTGATCGGCCGCGAGTTGTTCGCCGGCAACAGCTGATTCCGCAACCACGCGGAACAAAAAAAAAACGCCGCCTTCCGTGCGGCGTTTTCGCTTCTTCGGTTGCGATCAGAAGCGGTACATGGCCTGCAACGACGCCAGCGCGTTGTCGCCCACCGGGCTCGAACGACGACTGAGGTCGAAGCGGAACGTCGCACGATTGCCGAGGTTCGCCGACACGCCCGCGCCGAGCAGGCTGCCGCGATCGGCCAGGCCGATCCCCTGCAGCGGTGCCCACTGTTCCAGCCCGGTGTAGCTGGCATCGAAGGCAACGCCAGCCGCCGACAAGGTGCGCTGCCATTCGGCCCGCGCATCCACCCGCAGGTCGGCATCGCCCAAGCGCCAGCCGCGCGCCGCGCGCATGCCGGCAAAGCCTTGCCAGCGCCGACTGTCCCAGGCATCCGCACGCAGGCCGAAGCCACTCGCGCCACCCTCGTTGAAGCCGTCGTTCGCGATCTGCACGTACTCGCTGCCCAGGTACGGCGTCAGCGCGATCCCGCCCACCTCGAAACGCCGACCGACCTCGCCGAATGCGCCGGCATAGTCGCCGGACAGTTGCGTCGCCACCGCGTCCTGCATCGCGCCCAGCAAGAGGTTGCGCTGCATCTGCCGCTGGAACGCGCCGGAGGAGAGCTGCGCCTGCCCGTACCAGTCGCCATGCCAGGCCGACGCATACAGCTGCAGCTCGCGCTGGCGGCCGCGGCTGCGATCGCCGAAATCGCCCAACCAGCTGGACTGTTCCAGCCGGTTCATGGCGATGCCGACGATCGCATTGCTGCCGACGCGCCAGTCGTTGCCGACCATCTCGCCCGCCGCATCGATGCCGACATTGTCGAAACCCGACTGCGCCAGGTTGCCGCTGCTCGACAGGTCTCGGTACCAACCGCCTGCGGCTTGCGGCGCATGCGACAGCGCATCCAGACGGTCCGTCAGGGAGCGCCGCCCGGCATCGATGGCATCGAAGGTCAGCGCCGCGGACGCGCCGTGCAGCTGGCCGGACAGGCTGCGCAAGGACACATCCGCATTGGCGATGCTGGAGGCTTGCTGCAAGGCACCGGCAGCATCGATGAACGCACTGCCGATGCCGACCGGCAGGTTGCCGGCCAACTGGCCGTCGATCGCGCTCATCGCCGATTCCACCCGCGCCGCCGAGACGTTGGTGATGGTCGACAGGTTCATTCCTCCTACCGCATTGGCCACATTGATGCGGTTGACGTTGAGCAGCACGTTGTGCGCGTCGTAGCTGATCGTCGCGTCAAGGAACACGTTGGGCGCCGCCTTGACGCTCGAGAATGTCCCCACGATTCCCTGCGTCGCATTCAACAGGCGCTCGACGTTGGTGGTGTACGTGTAGCCGGAGCGCAATCCCAGCAGCGACAGCTGGCCGGCAAGCGTTGCCGTACCGCGAACGTCCAGGGTGGCAGCGCCGCCACCGAGCCAGATGCCCAGGTTCCCGGTACTGGCCTGGACGAAATTGCCATTGACGGTCACCACCCAGCCCTGCGCGCCGGACGTGAGCAACGTACCGCTGTTGTCGACGTTCCCCCCAAGCAGTCCGGACGCCCAGACCAATGCGCCGGAAGAGACGAACAGGTCCGAAGCGGTCAAACCCTTGCGGATGGCCAACGCGCCGGACTGCACCCTGGTAGCGCCGGTGTAAGTCGCCTGCTCGGCCAGGGACAGCGTGCCGTTGCCTTGCTTGGTGAGCCCTCCGGTTCCGCTGATGCTGTTCCGCCAGACCGAATGCGTTCCGGTCGGCACGTTCGCGCTGAAATCGCCCCACGCGAACTTGCTGGGCCCGTTCGCAGCCTTGCTCACGTCCAGCAATCCCCAGCCGAACACGGAATCGACGCCGGCCGCGCCCAAGTCCCTGGCACCGCCGAGGATCGCCTGCCTCACCTGGTCGTTGCTGAAGTACGGGAACGCGGACCACACCACCGCCGCCGCGCCGGAAACCAGCGGGGCCGCATACGACGTGCCTCCACCCTGGTACAAGCCACTGGTTGCGGCCGTCGTCGCATCCGGATCGATGAAGACCACGTTGCCGGGTGCGACCAGGCAGTAGTTCATCGCGATGCCGCATTGCTGCGAATAGCTGGTGAGCTGGGTCGGGTTCGCGGGATCCAGGGCACCGACGGTCAACCAGCCCTTCTCGAGCACGGAATCGTTGGCGATGGTCGGCAATGCGGCGTTGTCCGATGGATTGCCGACGAATCGCGGATCGTCGCCACTGTTGCCATTGGCGAACACCACGATGCCGCCGCGATTGACCACGAAATCCTTCCACGCGTTGGCGAGTTCGATGCTCAACGCGGGATCGCTCCAGTACAACCCGCCCCAGGAATTGTTGATGATCCGCGCACCTGCGCCGGCCAGTTCGGCATTGATGGCCTGGAAAAACTCACCGTAGCCTTCGCCGGCACGAATTTCGTTGCCCTCGCCCGAACCGTCGTCGTCCGGGCGTGCATCGCCGATGATGCGCGAGGACACGACCGTTGCATCCTGCGCGATGCCGCCACCCCAGGTGCCGGTTTCGCCGCCGCTGTAGAGGCCAGTCGACGGTCGCCCCGCAGCCAGCGATGCGACCACGGTTCCGTGCCCCACCTTGTCGTCGACACTCAGGTCATTCGGTGGCGACGACACATGGATGAAGCTCCGGGTCACCCGACCGGAGAGCGTCGGATGGCTTCGGTTCACGCCGGAGTCGACGAAGCCGATGGTCACGCCCTGCCCTTTCAGGCCAGCGCCCAAGGAACCCATCGCATTGGTCAGGCTCAGGTGGCGGTTGATCGCCGGATCACTCAATGCGATCGGCCCCGCCTGCGCCTGGATGGTCGGCGGGTTCACCTGGGTCAGACTGGGATCGTTGGCGACGTTGGGCGTGAAACCGAGACCGCCCGGCGTGGTCGGTGGCGTCGGCGTGCTCGGTCGCACGTTGCCACCACCACCACCGCCACCGCAGGCTGCGAGGGCCAAGGCGATCGCGCACGGAAGGAAGGCGCGCGCCAACCGCGGGCCGCTGAAGATGCTGTGGTATCCGGAATTCATGGTCGTCCTGCCCCGCGCCACCGGCCCTTCGCCGGCCTCCTGCGCCCTGCGTGTGTTGTATGTCGGGGCCGCCGTTTCCGCAACGCCGGAAACCTGAATCGCCCGCGGATGCGGCAGCGCAGCATGCCGGCGGATTTCGCGCCATAATCGGGGATTCGACCCAAGCGGCCACCGGCCCGGAGCCCCATAATGAGCGACGTCGTCATCGTCGGTGCCAAGCGCACCGCCATCGGTTCCTTCCTCGGTCAGTTCACCGGCGTGCCCTCGCCCACGCTGGGTGCCGCCGCCATCCAGGGCGCGCTCGCCCAAGCCGGACTGGCCGCCGACAAGATCGATGAAGTGATCATGGGCTGCGTACTGCCTGCGGGCCTCGGCCAGGCGCCCGCCCGCCAGGCCTCGCGCTCAGCCGGCATCCCGGATGCGGCCGGCTGCACCACCATCAACAAGGTCTGCGGCTCCGGCATGAAGGCGGTGATGCTGGCCCACGACCTGATCAAGGCCGGCTCGGCGCAGGCCGTGGTCGCCGGTGGCATGGAATCGATGACCAACGCCCCGCACCTGCTCAACGGCTCGCGCACCGGGATCCGCTTCGGTGCCGGCGAACTGATGGACCACATGGCATGGGACGGCCTGACCAATCCCGACGATGGCAAGGCGATGGGCGTGTTCGGCGATGCCGCCTGCGCCAAGTACGGCTACGATCGCGCCGCGGTCGATGCGTTCTCGGCCGAGAGCGTCAAGCGCGCCCAGGCGGCCCAGGCCAGCGGCGCGTTCGCCGCCGAGATCACCCCGGTCACGGTCAAGACCCGCAAGGGCGAGGTCGTGGTCGACAAGGACGAAGAGCCCGGCAAGATCGACCCGGCGAAGATCCCCGACCTGCGCCCGGCGTTCGGCAAGGAAGGCGTGCTGACCGCGGCCTCTTCCTCCAAGATTTCCGATGGTGCCGCCGCGCTGGTGGTGATGTCGGCCGAAGCCGCCGCCGCCGCGGGCGCTACGCCGCTGGCGCGCATCGTCGCCCATGCGACCCACGCACAGGCACCCGAATGGTTCACCACCGCGCCGGTGTCGGCGCTGCGCAATGTGCTGGCGAAGGCGGGCTGGTCGGTGGCCGATGTCGACCTGTTCGAGGTCAACGAGGCCTTCGCCTGCGTGGCGATGGCGCCGATGACCGAGCTCGGGATCGCGCAGGACAGGCTGAACGTGAATGGCGGGGCGCTGGCCCTGGGCCACCCGATCGGTGCTTCCGGCGCGCGCCTGCTGGTGACCTTGCTGAATGCACTGCAGGCCCGTGGCGGCAAGCGCGGCGTGGCTTCGCTGTGCATCGGCGGCGGCGAGGCGGTCGCCTTGGCCGTCGAGCTGTTGTAAAAGTCCCGTTAGGCCGTGAACGGGCGATTCAAAAAAAAGCGGCCAACCGCTTGACACGCGACATTGGCTTGTCATCATGTTACCGGCGCGCAGTATGCGCGTTCTCCAAACACCCTATTCATAGACGAGGAATACGCATCATGTCCATCAACAAGATCCTGCTGGCGATGGCGCTGGGCCTGGCCCTGACCGCTTGCAGCAACCAGGAGCAGGCTGCCGACGCCGCCGCCGACGCCACCGCCGCTGCCGGCGAAGCCGCTGCTGCTGCTGACGCCGCTGCCGCCACCGGTGACGCCGCTTCGGCCGAAGCCGCCCAGGCCGCTGCCGACACCGCTGCTTCGGCTGCCGACGCTGCCGCTGCTTCGGCTGACGCCACCGCCGCTGCCGCCGGTACCCCGGCCGCTGGCGACGCTGCCGACGCTGCCCAGGACGCCGCTGATTCGGCCGAGCAGGCTGCTGCTGCTGCCGGCAACGCCGCTGCTTCGGCTGAAGAGAAGAAGTAATCGAACTGGCGGTTCATCCGCCAGCGCGTTACTGTAAAATCGAGGAAGCCGTCGGTACGCCGACGGCTTTTTCGTGCCCCAACCCACCGGGGCTGTTGTGAGTCAGTGAACGACCCGCCGGCCACATGCGCCGGATCGCTAAGCGCACTGGCGTTGCCTGATCCGAACCCGTTGCACTTCAGACAACCCCTACCCAGGAGATTTCCATGAACACCAAGCTTTACGTGCTCCTCGCCGCTGGCGTCCTCGCTCTGTCGGCCTGCAAGAATGAAACCGCGACCGCCCAGGACGCCGCCGCCGACGCCGCTGCCGCGACCGACCAGGCTGCCGCCGCTGCTGGTGATGCTGCCGCTGCCGCTGGCGACGCCGCCGCTGCTGGCGTCGACGCCGCTGCTGCCGCCACCGGCGAAGCCGTCGGCGAAACCGCCGCTGCCGTCGAAGGCGCTGCCGACACCGCCGCCGCCGCCGCGAACGAAGCGACCGCCGCTGCTGCCGACGCCACCGCCGACGCTGCCAATGCCGTTGCCGACAAGGCCGCCGCGACCGCCGACAAGGCCGAAGCCGCTGCTGCCGAAGCCAAGAAGTAATCTTCTTCGCTTTGCTGTACTTGGAAGGCCCGCTTAGGCGGGCCTTTCTCTTTTTGCAGCCATGCGCTTCGGCGGACTGATGCACTGCAGCGGTTATGCTTTCGCATTACCCGCATCGTCGATGACCGCATGCCCGCGCTGACCTCGCAGATCGATACACGCTCGCAGGACTTCCTCGACAACACGGCCTGGCATCGCGAGCTGGTCGCCGAACTCGACCGTCGCCTGGCCCGCGCGGCGGACGGTGGCGGCGAGAAAGCCCGCACCAAGCACACCGAGCGCGGCAAGCTGCTCCCGCGCGAGCGCATCGATGCATTGCTCGACCCCGGCTCGCCGTTCCTCGAAATCGCCCCGCTCGCCGCCGAAGGCATGTACGAGGATGCCGCGCCCGCCGCCGGCATGGTCTGCGGCATCGGCCGGGTGATGGGCCAGGAAATCGTCATCGTCGCCAACGACGCCACGGTCAAGGGCGGCACCTACTTCCCGATGACGGTGAAAAAGCACCTGCGCGCGCAGGAAATCGCCCGCGAGAACCGCCTGCCCTGCGTCTACCTGGTCGATTCCGGCGGCGCCTTCCTGCCATTGCAAGACGAAGTGTTCCCGGACCGCGAGCACTTCGGCCGGATCTTCTACAACCAGGCGCGGCTGAGCGCGGAGGACATCCCGCAGATCGCCGTCGTCATGGGCAGTTGCACCGCCGGCGGCGCCTACGTGCCGGCGATGTGCGACGAATCGATCATCGTCAAGGAACAGGGCACGATCTTCCTTGGCGGCCCGCCGCTGGTGAGGGCCGCCACCGGCGAAGTGGTGGACGCCGAAACCCTCGGTGGCGCGGATGTCCACACCAGCATCTCCGGCGTGGCCGACCACTTCGCCGAGGACGACCGCCACGCGCTCGAGATCGCCCGCGGCATCGTCAGCACACTCAACCGCGCCAAGGTGCTCCCGGTTGCGGCGCTGCCGTCGCGCGAGCCGCTGTTCGCCGCCGAAGAGCTGTACGGCATCGTGCCCAAGGATGCGCGCCGCCCGTTCGACATCCGCGAGGTGATCGCGCGCATCGTCGACGGCAGCGACTTCCAGGAATTCAAGGCGCGCTACGGCAAGACCCTGGTCACCGGCTTCGCCCATTTGCACGGTTACCCGATCGGCATCGTCGCCAACAACGGGATCCTGTTCGCGGAGTCGGCGCTGAAGGGCGCGCACTTCATCGAGCTGTGCAACCAGCGCGGCATCCCGCTGGTGTTCCTGCAGAACATCACCGGCTTCATGGTCGGCAAGAAATACGAGCAGGCCGGCATCGCCAAGGACGGGGCGAAGATGGTGACCGCGGTGGCTTGTTCGCACGTGCCGAAGTTCACCGTGGTGATCGGCGGGAGCTTCGGTGCCGGCAACTACGCGATGTGCGGTCGTGCCTACGGCGCGCGCTTCCTGTGGATGTGGCCGAACGCGCGGATCAGCGTGATGGGCGGCGAGCAGGCGGCCTCTGTGCTGGCCACGGTCAAGCGCGACGGCATCGAGGCGCGCGGCGGCAACTGGAGCGCGGACGAAGAAGAAGCGTTCAAGTCGCCCGTCCGCGACCAGTACGAAAGCCAGGGCAATCCTTACTACGCCAGCGCGCGGCTGTGGGACGACGGCATCATCGATCCCGCCGATACCCGCCGCGTGCTGGGCCTCGGCCTGTCGGCGTCGCTCAATGCGCCCATCGAAGAGCGGACGCGCTTCGGCGTGTTCCGCATGTAACCAGGCAAGATCCAAGCGACCAAGGAAACGGAATCAAGGATGATCGTCGGCATCGACCTGGGCACCACCCACTCCCTCATCGGCTGCTTCGAAGGCAACGCACCACGGCTGTTCCCGAACGCGCTAGGCGACCTGCTGACGCCCTCGGCGATCAGCGTCGGCGAAGACGGCGGAATTCTTGTCGGCCAGGCAGCACGCGACCGGCTCATCACCCATCCGCAGGCGAGCGTGGCCGCGTTCAAGCGCTGGATGGGTTCCAGTCGCAGCACCCGGTTGGGCAAGCGCGAGTTCCGCCCCGAAGAACTGTCGGCGCTGGTCCTGCGCGCACTGATCGCGGATGCCGAGGCTGCACTTGGCGAGAAAGTCCGCGAGGCGGTGATCAGCGTGCCGGCGTATTTCGGCGACGCGCAGCGCAAGGCGACCCGCGCGGCCGGCGAGCTCGCCGGGATCAAGGTCGAGCGCCTGGTCAACGAACCCACTGCGGCGGCACTGGCCTACGGCCTGCAGGAGCGCATCGACGGTTCGACCTTCATCGTGCTCGACCTCGGCGGCGGCACCTTCGATGTCTCGATCCTCGAGATCTTCGACGGGGTGATGCAGGTGCACGCCAGTGCAGGCGACAACCACCTGGGCGGCGAGGATTTCCTCGACGTGATGGCGGAGGCCTGCTGCAAGGATCTCGGCATCAACCGGCGCGGATTGCCGGCCAATGAACTCGCCTTGCTGCTGTCGCGACTGGAAACCGCGAAGAAGCAGCTGTCCTCGGCGAACGAAGCCGTCGCGAACCTGCAGCTCGGCGGCGCTGCGCACGAATGGCGGATCGACGACGCCGCCTTCCAGCGCCTGGCCGAGCCGCTGCTGCAGCGGGTCCGCGCGCCGATCGAGCGCGCCCTGCGCGACGCCAAGCTGTCGCCAGGCGACCTCAGCGAAGTGGTGATGGTCGGCGGCGCATCGCGGATGCCGCTGTTCACCCGCCTGGTCACGCGCATGCTCGGCCGCCTGCCGCTGCGCCACGTGCATCCCGACCAGGCCATCGCGCTCGGCGCTGCGGTGGTCGGCGGGATGAAGATGCGCAACCAGGCACTGGAAGAAGTGGTCATGACCGACGTGTGCCCGTACACGCTGGGCATCGCCACCGGGCGCGAGGACGAACATGGCCGCGTCAGCAACGGCCACTTCTCGCCGATCATCGAACGCAACGCCACGGTACCGGTCAGCCGCTCGGAAGCGTTCAGCGCGATGCAGGATGGCCAGCGCGAGATCAAGCTGGAGATCTACCAGGGCGAGAGTCCGCGCGTGGCAAACAACGTCCTGCTGGGGACGCTCGACATCCGCCTGGCGCAGAAGATGAAGAAGCACCAGCCGGCGATCGAGGTGCGCTTCACCTACGACGTCAACGGCGTCCTGCAGGTGGAGTCCACCACGCTCGGCACCGGCGAGAAGCACGAGCTGATCCTGCAGGACAATCCCGGCGTGCTCGACGAGGCGGAGATCCGCGAACGCCTTGCCTCGCTCTCCGCGTTGAAGGTCCACCCGCGCGAAGACCAGGCCAACCTGGCGGCCATTGCCCGCATCGAGCGCCTGTACGAGGAGCGCCTGGACCTGCGCGGATTGTTGCAGGACTGGCTGGCCCGCTTCATGTCGCTGCTGGAGGGACAGGACCGGGCGCGCATCGAACGCGAGCGCGGCGAATTGTCGCGCGCACTCGACCAGCTCGAGGCGCAAGGCATCGATTGACCCATGTCGCCGTTCGAGACCCTAGGCCTGGACGACGCGGCCGACATTCCTGCGATCAAGCGCGCGTACGCCAAGCGGCTGCGCAACTGTCGGCCTGACGAGGATCCCGCGGGCTTCCAGCGCCTTCACGAAGCCTACGAAGCCTGCCTGGAGCAGGTGCGCTGGCGCGCGATCAGCGAAGAAGCAGACCTGTACTTCGACGAAGGCGATGCGGCCGCCGATGTGCAGGATGACGTACGCGGCAAGGACGAGATCGCGCCAGCCGCAGCGCAGGCTCATGCTGGAGAGGCGCAAGCGGAAGGCTTCGCGCCGGAGCGGTTCTTCGACGAGTTCCTGCCGGTGGCGCGCGATGGCCGGACCGACATCGACGCCTGGCTGGCTGCACACCCTGCCCTGTATTCGATCGCCGACAAGGAGCTGGTCGCCGATGCGCTGGTCTGGCGCTTGCTCGACGAGCCGCCGCTGCCACCGCGTGCGCTTGCGGCGACCCTGCGCCATTTCGAACTGGACCAGATCAACCCGCGCTACCAGTTCCATGAAGACGCGATAAAGCGCCTGCGCGAGGATGCGGCCGTCGCCCACGGCGAGATCGACCTGTCGTTCATGGACGACAGGCGTCCGCGGGCAACACAAGGCGGCCGGTCGTGGTGGTGGCTGGTCTGGATCGTGTTCCTGATCGCGCACGCTGCGCGCCTGTTCCGGGACCAGTGAGGATGGACAACCCGTTCCGCATGCTTGGCCTGGATCGGAATGCCGACATTCCCTCGATCAAGCGCGCTTACGCGAAGTTGCTGCGCACGCACCGCCCGGACGAGGATGCCGCCGCGTTCCAGCGCCTGCACGAAGCCTACGAAGCCTGCTTGCAGCAGCTGCGCTGGCGCGAGCAAGCCCGCAGCGAGGATGACCACGGCGATGAGAGCGGCCCGGTGGTCGCGGATCCCCAGCCTGCCGATGCGGTTTTCGCGCCGTGTGATCCGGACGCCCTTGACGCTGCCCATCCGTCACCGGGAAACACGGCGACCGATCCCACAGAGCCTGGCGATGCCGGTTTCAACGTGGAGGCGTTTGCCGGGGAGCTGGTCGCGCGGATGCGCAACGATTCCGCGAGAGCGTTCGACGCGTGGCTGGAATCAAACGAATGGCTGTACTCGGTCGATCGCAAGCAGGCACTCCAACCGATCGTCGTGCAGGCGCTGGCGCAGGTGGAACCCGCCATTGCGGCGGAACACTTCGACCCGCTGACGCGCTTTTTCGCGCTGGACACGGTCGGCATCGACGGCTGGCTGCGGACCCAACTCGACCTGGTCCAACGCCGCATCCATGACGCATCGCGGTTCGAGCACCAGTTGCGGCTGCATACCTCGAAATACGCAACCTGGACCGACGTGCAACTGGCGAAGGAGTTGTTCGGCCCGCCGCATTGGCTTCGCCGCCCGTTCCTGCTGCTTGTCCCCGGGCTGCCGGGCAGGCTCGCGACGCTGGCGCAGAACCTGCACGCAGCCAGTCCGGAAGCATCCGAGGCGCAGCTCCACCAACCCACGTGCCGGTTCTGGGACAGGGCCACCGACAGGGCGGGATTTGCCCGCGAACGGCTGCTCGTCGTCGGCATCCGCGCACTGCTCTTCAGCCTGGCGATCGCCGCTTACGTGGCCGCCATCGACGTGGACGGCACATTCGCCCACAACTGGCTCGTCTGCCTGCTCGGGGTGCTGCTGCCATGGCTGGCGTACGCCGTCATCGTGGCTGGCTTCCTGCGTTTCCGCCGGTTCAACCAGACCCGGCTGCACTGGGACATGCCCACCCTGCTGGCATGCACCGGCTCGCTGGCCAGCGCCATCGCCATGCAGCTGCAGCCGATCGCCGGCCTCATCGGCTTCGCCATCACCGGCCTGCTGTGGCTGGGCGCTCGCGGTGGCCCGGAGGGAAAGGCCAATGCCAACGCCTGGGGCACCATTGCTGCGGCGGCCACCTCGTTCATGCTGGCGGGCTGGCTCATGCACCTGATCTTCGGCGAAGGGCTTCGCGCCCGCCATGGGTTCACCCTCGCAGGGCTGCATGCCATGGCAATGCTGGTGCTTCACGACGTCGTCCTCGCCAAACAACGGCGCATCCCGCTGCAGGCTGCGCATCTCGCCACGGGTTGGGTTTGGTGGATCGCCGCAATCAACCTGGCGCTGCTGGCGGTGGTGGGATGGTTGTCGACGAATTGAATGCGAACAGCGGGTTGCATGACCCTGCTCACGTATTCAGGAAGAAACATGCCGCAAATCGGTGGTAGCCTCGACGGCCCGCCCACGTGGAGTCCTGTTCGATGGCCATCTGGAAAGATCCGACCCCGGCCGCCAAGGCCAATGAACCTTCCCGCTTCGACCTCGCCTCGCCTGCCCCCGCAGCGCCTGCCCCCGAGCCGATCGCTGCGGCCCCCACGCCGGCGCCGATCCGCGCCGTGGACAGCACCGCCGCCGCCCGTGAATCGGTGATCGCCGCCGACCTCACCATCGAAGGCAAGATCGAAGGCAGCGGCCATGTCCGCATCGCCGGCAAGTTCAAGGGCGACGTCAAGGTGCAGGGCAACCTGACCATCGAACCCGGCGCCAAGGTCTCCGGCGGCGTGTCCGCGAACAAGGTCACCCTGGCCGGCGAACTCGACGGCAACATCCATTCCGCGCAGCAGGTCGAACTGCAGCAGAGCGGCGTGATCAACGGCGACCTCAAGGCCGGCACCCTGACCGTTGCGGCGGGCTCGCGCATCCGTGGCCACGTCGAGTGCGGCTGGGACAAGGACGGCAAGTCCGTCGCCAAGCCCGAGAAGACGGAGAGCGCCGGCGCCGCATGAGCGCCGTCCGCCCGGGCACGGCAGGAGCAACCCGCACCTGCCCGCATTGCAAGGCCACGATCCTCGAAAGCTCGTCGGTCTGCCCGGCCTGCCGCGGGCATCTGAAACTCGATGCCCCGGCCACCGACGCCACCCAGCGCTTCGTCCCGCTGAAGGTCGAAGGCACCGTCAATGCGCCGGATGACGGCGCGTTCGAATATTCGATGGTGGTGGTGATCCGCAACGAACGCGGCAAGGAGATCGGCCGCCATGTCGCCGGCGTGGGCGCAGTGTTTCCCGGCGAGTCGCGCAGCTTCGAAGTCAGCGTGGAAGCGGTGCCTGCTTCGCCCGGAAAGCGCAGGCTCAAGCACTGAGTTTTTTTGCTCGTCATTCCCGCGAAAACGGGAATGACGGCTGTGCATCAGTCGCAGCTGCTGCAACCGCCGCAGCCGTTGCCGCCACCGCGCGGCATGGGCGCGATGCGCCGACCCACGCCTTTCAACCAGCCGGGCATGCCATCACGCAGCAAGGGCAAGGCAAGTGCGATGCGCAGCTTGCGGGTGGCAGCCGGGAACTGCGAACGCGCCACGATCGCGACACTGGCCATCACCACCAGCGCGATGACCAGGTATTGCGCGAGCAGGCCGGCATCCATCACTCAGCCTCCGCCCAGCGCCACCGCGACGCGGTAGGTCACGAACGAGGCGAGGTAGGCCAGCGCGAACAGATAGCCGGCGGCCATCGCCATGGTCTTCCACGAACCGGTCTCGCGCTTGATCGCTGCCCATGTGGCCAGGCACTGCGGTGCGTAGATGAACCACACCAGCAGCGACAAGCCGGTCGCCAGCGACCAGCCGTCCTGCAGCAGTGGGGTCAGCGCCTGCGCGGCGGCATCATCGTCCGCCGCGGACAGCGCGTAGACCGTGGCCAGCGAAGACACCGCGACTTCGCGCGCTGCCAGGCCCGGGATCAGCGCGATGCAGATCTGCCAGTTGAAACCGAGCGGCGCGAACACCGCGGTCATCGCATGGCCGATGCGGCCGGCGAAGCTGTAGTCGATCGCAGGCATCGTCGCGTCGACCGGCGCGGCAGGAAATGTCAGCAGCACCCACAGCAGCACGGTGAGCGCGAAGATGATCCCGCCGACGCGCTTGAGGAAGATCAGCGCGCGTTCCCACAGACCGATCAGCACGTCGCGCGGGTTCGGCACGCGGTAGGACGGCAACTCCAGCATCAACGGATGCTCGCCCTTGTCGCGGCGCCACTTCTTCATCACCCACGACACCGCCAGCGCGCTGAAGATGCCGGCCATGTACAGCGCGAACAGCACCAGTCCCTGCAGGTTGAGGCCGCCCCAGACCTGGCGTGACGGGATGAACGCACCGATCAGCAGGGCGTACACCGGCAAGCGCGCCGAACAGGTCATCAACGGTGCCACCAGGATGGTGGCGATGCGGTCGCGCGGATCCTGGATGCTGCGCGTGGCCATGATCCCCGGGATCGCGCAGGCGAAGCTGGACAGCAGCGGGATGAAACTGCGCCCGGACAGGCCGGCACCGGCCATCATCCGGTCGAGCAGGAACGCAGCACGCGGCAGGTAGCCGGATTCCTCCAGCGCCAAGATAAAGGCGAACAGCACCAGGATCTGCGGCAGGAACACGATGACCCCGCCCAGCCCGGCGATGATGCCTTCCACGACCAGGCTGTTGAGTGGGCCTTCCGGCAGTACACCGCTGGCCCATGCGCCAAGCGCCCCGGTGCCGGCTTCGATCAGGTCCATCACGGGCGTGGCCCAGTAGTAGACCGCCTGGAAGATCAGGAACATCACCACGAGGAAGGTCAGCAACCCGAATACCGGATGCAGCAGCCATCGGTCCAGCGCGTCGTCGATCTTTGCGGTGCGTTCCGGCATGCGCACCGCAGCCGCCAGCAGGCGGCGGGTTTCGGCATGCAGATCGGTACCCTCGGGCAAGGCAGGCAAGGTCGTGTGGGGATGCGCCACAACGCCATCGAGCCGTGCGAGCAACGCATCGGCACCACCGCGACGCACCGCCACGGTTTCCACCACCGGCACGCCCAGTTCGCGCTGCAATGCCTCGATGTCGATGTCGATGCCGCGCTTCTTCGCCGCATCGGCCATGTTCAGCGCGACGAGGATCGGCTTGCCGACGGCGCGAAGTTCCAGCACGAAGCGCAGGTGCAGGCGCAGGTTGGTGGCATCGACCACGCAGACCAGCAGGTCCGGTGCGGCCTCGCCGGGGTAGAAGCCGCGGATCAGGTCGCGGGTGACGGCTTCGTCCAGGCTCGCCGCATTGAGGCTGTACGCGCCCGGCAGGTCGAGCACGGCGTAGTGCTTGCCGGACGGCGCATGCAGGCGACCTTCCTTGCGCTCCACGGTCACGCCGGCGTAGTTGGCGACCTTCTGGCGGCTGCCGGTGAGCAGGTTGAAAAGCGCGGTCTTGCCGCAGTTCGGATTGCCGACCAGGGCGATGCGCGGGGTGGCGATGGCGGCGTTCATGCGCCGGATCCGTTCGCGCGCAGGCGGACGCGCGCTGCTTCGGCGCGACGCAGCGCGAAGCGGGTGAACCCGACCTGCACCAGCAACGGTTCCGCACCGAACGGACCCGCTGCGACCACCACGACCTCCTCACCGGCGACGAAGCCCAACTCGCGCAGGCGACGCGCGATGGGGTCGTCCGGGGTGCGCTCTTCGACGGCGTCGACGATGGCCGGCGTGCGCCTGGCGAGTTCGGTCAGGGTCATGGTCGCGAAGCGCAGGCACGAATGGGAATTGTTCTCGATTGTAGCATCGCGTCGAGGCCCACCGGGCTGGGCCATGCCGGCGGGTATCATGCGCATTCACCCGCGCCAGGCTTGCCGAACCCGCATGAGCGAACCCTTGCAGCTCCACCGCGACGGCGCGGTCGCCCGCCTGCGGATGACCCGCGCGCAGGTGCACAACGCCTTCGATGCCGGCCTGATCGCCGCACTGACCGCCGCACTGGACGAGGTCACCACCGATGACGAAGTACGCGTGCTGGTGCTGGAGGCCGAAGGTGCCTCGTTCTCCGCCGGCGCCGACCTCAACTGGATGCGCGGCATGGCCGCCGCCAGCGAGGCCGACAACCGCACCGACTCGCTTGCCCTCGCCCGCCTGATGCGCACGCTGGACGAGTTGCCCAAGCCGACCATCGCCGCCGTGCAAGGCTCCGCGTTCGGCGGCGGCGTCGGCCTGGTCGCCTGTTGCGACATCGCCATCGCCGCGCGTGGCGCGAAGTTCGGCCTGACCGAAAGCAAGCTCGGGCTGCTGCCTGCGGTGATCTCGCCGTATGTCATTGCCGCGATCGGTGCGCGCAATGCGCGGCGTTATTTCGCGACGGCGGAACTGTTCGATGCGGATGAAGCCCTGCGCATCGGCCTGCTGCACGACGTGGTCAACCCGACCGCGCTGGATACCGCGGTGCAGCGGCAAATCGACTTGTTGCTGAAGGCGGGTCCGATCGCCAGCGCCAGCGCCAAGACACTGGTGCGCGATGTCTGCGCGCACGCCGACGGTGCGAAGCACGATGAAGACAACGCCAGCCTGATCGCCCGCCTGCGCGTATCGCCGGAAGGCCAGGAAGGCCTGTCCGCCTTCCTCGACAAGCGCAAGCCCGCCTGGATCCATGAATGAGGATCACCGCCTGATGTTCTCGAAGATCCTCATCGCCAACCGCGGCGAGATCGCCTGCCGGGTGATCCGCACCGCGCGCAAGCTCGGCATCCGCACCGTCGCGGTGTTCTCGGACGCCGACGCCGACGCGCAGCACGTGCGCCTGGCCGACGAAGCCCACCACATCGGTGGCGCGCGGCCGCAGGAGAGTTACCTGCGCGGCGACGCGATCCTCGAGGTCGCCAGGAAGACCGGCGCGCAGGCGATCCATCCGGGTTACGGCTTCCTCTCGGAAAACGCCGACTTCGCCGACGCAGTGCAGGCCGCCGGTATCGCCTTCATCGGCCCATCCGGCACATCGATGCGGAAAATGGGCAGCAAGGCGGGGGCCAAGGACCTGATGGCCGCGGCCGGCGTGCCGGTGGTGCCGGGTTACACCGGCGAAGACCAGTCTGCCGACCTGTTGCAGCGCGAGGCCGACGCGATGGGCTATCCGCTGATGATCAAGGCGGCGCATGGCGGCGGCGGCAAGGGCATGCGCATCGTCCGCAGCCCCGATGAATTCGCAGCCAACCTCGAAAGCTGCCAGCGCGAGGCACGCAACGCCTTCGGCCGCGATCGCGTATTGCTCGAGCGCTACATCGAGCATCCGCGCCACATCGAGATCCAGGTGTTCGGCGACACGCACGGCGGCGCGATCCACCTCAACGAGCGCGAGTGCTCCGCGCAGCGCCGCTACCAGAAGGTGCTGGAGGAATCGCCATCGGTCTTCCTCACGCCGGAGCTGCGCGCGCGGATGGGGGCGGCGGCTGTGCAGGCCGCGCATGCGATCGACTACGCGAATGCCGGGACGGTGGAGTTCATCGTAGGCGCGGATGGCGGTTTCTATTTCATGGAAATCAACACCCGCCTGCAGGTCGAGCATCCGGTCACCGAGGAAGTCACCGGTCTGGACCTGGTCGAATGGCAGCTGCGCATCGCCGCCGGCGAGAAACTGCCGCTGGCGCAGGAACAGATCCGGCAACACGGCCACGCCATCGAAGTGCGGCTGTACGCGGAAGACCCGGATGCCGGCTTCCTGCCCGGCTCCGGCACGCTGCAGACGCTGCGTTTGCCGACGCCGTCGCGCCACGTGCGGATCGACTCGGGCGTGGTCGAAGGCGACACGGTGACGATCTTCTACGACCCGATGATCGCCAAGCTGATCGTGTGGGACGAGGATCGCCCGCGCGCCCTCGCCCGCCTGCGCGAAGCGCTGGCCGGCTGCGACATCGTCGGCCCGAAATCCAATATCGCGTTCCTGGAGCGGCTGGCGCGGCATCCGGCGGTGGTCGGCGGCACCATCGACACCGGCTACCTGGATCGCCACCTCGAGGAATTCCTCTCACCGGCAGCGCCTGATCGCGCCTTGTTGCTGGCAGCTGCAACGACGCGCCTGTTGATGCAGGAAACGGATGCGCGCGCGTGCGCGGCGGCAAGCCACGATGCAGGCTCGCCATGGGCGATCGCCGATGGCTGGCGGCTGGGCCACGGCGGCAGCCGGCGCCTCGCGTTCGCCGATGGCGACACCCGCATCGAACTGGTCGCGCATGGCCACGGCGGCGAGTACACGCTCGAGTTCGACGGCGCTTCGCACACGGTCTCCGGCGCGCGCCTCGACGGCGATGCGCTGAGCGCCCGCATCGATGGCGCGATGCGGCGGTTCCGCGCGATCGCCGATGCCGACGGCGTGCTGGTCCACGATGGCGAACAACGCCTGCGCCTGCGTGCCGAGGCGGTGTATCGTCGGAGCGGCGATGCATCGTCCGCCACCGAGCACCGCATCCGCGCACCGATGCCGGGCCGCGTGGTGGTGGTGCAGAAGCAGCCGGGCGACGCGGTGGCCGCAGGGGACGTGGTGATGGTGATCGAGGCGATGAAGATGGAGTTGGCGCTGAAGGCCCCGCGCGACGGCGTGCTCGCCGAAGTACGCGCGCAGGCCGGCGATTTCGTCGAGGGCGATGCGGTGCTGGCGACGCTGGAGGAATGACCATGCCCCGCCTCGCCTGCATTGCATTGCTCGCGCTCCTGCTTGGCCTGGCCGGCTGTTCATCCACCGTGTTCCAGTCCCTCCCCACCGGCAGCACGACCGACTGCGACCCGGCCTGGCCTGGCCGTTGGGAACCGGTCGCCAGTGCCAACGACGACATGAAGCCGCAGGGCGCCGTGGAGATTGCCGCCGACTGCAGGAGCGCGACCATCAAGGGCGAGCGCAAGCCGATCCGCCTGACCCTGATCGACACCGGCAACGCGCGTTACCTGCAGGTGCATAACGATTCCGGCAAGCCGGATTGCGTCGGCCCGGGCAATACCCGCTGCGGCGCCACCCTGCTGCGTTACGAGAACGACGGCGACACCATGCGCCTGTACGACGCCGACCATGCGTGGATCGCGGCGGCGATCAAGGGCAAGAAGATCGATGGCACCAGCACGCGCCCTGACACCAAGGGCTTGAAGACCAGCGAACCGACCTACAACAACTTCATCGCCGGCGATGCCAAGGCCATCGCGAAGCTGCTGCGCAAGCATCCGCAACTGTTCACCCGCGAACCGCTGCTGGTGTTGCGACGCGTTGCGGCCGATGCCGCGCCGACAGAATCGATGCCACCCGCCAGCGGGGAGAAGTGAGATGGCCTTCCCGGCCCAGGTGCGCATCGTCGAGGTCGGCCCGCGCGCCGGGCTGCAGAACGAAAAGACCGACATCGGCACCGCCAACAAGATCGAACTGATCGACCGGCTGTCGCGCACCGGCCTGCGCAGTATCGAGGCCACCGCCTTCGTCAGCCCGAAGTGGGTGCCGCAGATGGCGGATGCCACCGACGTGCTGGCCGGCATCCATCGCGATCCCGCGATTGCCTATCCGGTACTGGTGCCGAACGAACAGGGCTACGAGCGCGCGCGCGCCGCCGGCGCAACCGAAGTGGCCGTGTTCACCGCAGCGTCCGAAGCCTTCAACCTGAAGAACACCAACGCGACCATCGCGCAATCGCTGGATCGCTTTCGCCCCGTGCTGGAGCGCGCGAATGCCGACGGCGTGCGAGTGCGCGGCTATGTCTCGACCGTGCTCGGCTGCCCGTACCAGGGCGATGTGCCGCTGGCCGATGTCGTGCGTGTCGCCACGGAACTGCACGCGATGGGCTGCTACGAAATCTCGCTGGGCGACACCATCGGCGTCGGCACCCCGGTGAAGGCGCGGGAGATGCTGCAGGCGGTCGCTGCACGCGTGCCGATGCCGGCGCTGGCGATCCACTTCCACGACACCTACGGACAGGCGCTGGCGAACGTGCTGGCGTGCCTGGAAGAAGGCGTGGCGGTGGTCGATGCCGCGGTCTCCGGTGCCGGTGGGTGCCCGTACGCGAAGGGCGCCAGCGGCAACGTGGCCAGCGAGGACGTGGTCTACATGCTGCATGGCCTGGGCATCCGCACTGGCGTCGACCTGCCCGCATTGGCCGAGGTTGGCCGCTGGCTGGCCGGCCTGCTCGGCCGCGACACCGGCAGCAAGGTCGGCAAGGCCCTGGCCGGCCAATGAATGCGCCGTCCACGCCGGCACACCTCGATCCGGCGGATCCGGCATCGACCGATGTGCGGCCGCTGGCGGAAGAACTGCTGATCGCCGCCGAAGCCCCGCACCTGTCGCCCGCACTGCGCGAGTTGCTGCTGCAGGCGAGCGAGGCCCTGGCCGGCGCGCAGGCCGCAGTGGAAGCCGGCAACCTGCGTTATCGCGCGCTGTTCGATGCCGTGCCCGACCCGGTCAGCGTGCTCGCCCGCGACGGCACCGTGCTCGACCTCAACAAGGCCGGCATGCGCGCCTACAAGCGGCCGCGCGAGGACATCATCGGCAAGCCGATCGAAACATTGAATCCGGATCTGCCGCGCGACCACCTGGTGCCGGTGCTGGAGACCCTCGACCGCGGCGAGACCTACGTCATCGAAGTCACCAACATGCGCGCCGATGGCAGCCGCTTCCCGGTCGAAGTGCATTCGGCGAACCTGGTCTACGACGGCCAGGATGCGATGGTGGCGGTCGCCCGCGACCTCAGCGCGCGCCAGGACGCCGAAGTCCGCTACAACAGCCTGGTCGAGGGCATCGACAAGGCGATCACCCTGCAGGACCGGCAGGGTCGCGTGCATTACATGAATGCCGCCGCGAGCCGGATCTACGGAATCGGCGGCGATGAACCCATCCATATCGAACCGGACTGGAGCGACTGGCTGGTGGTCGACGAGGATGGCCGCCACCTGCCGTTCGAGGCGCACCCCGCATCGCGCGCACTGGCCACCGGCCAGGCGGTCAGCAGCGTCGTGATCGGCCTGTTCCGGCGCAGTACGCAACGCCTGCTGTGGCTCTCGGTGACCGCAGTGCCGCAGTACGCGCCGGGCGCGCAGCATGCGGAACTGGTGCTCACCCTGAGCAGCGACATCACCGAACTGCAGCGTGACAAGGCGCTGTTCGACCGCGTGCAGGAACTGGCGCAGATCGGCGGATGGCAATGGGACCGCGCGAGCGGCGCGCTGTACCTGACCCGCGAGGCCAGCCGGATCCTCGGTGCCGCGCATGCGCTCGGGTCGATGCAGGACGTGCTGGCCTGCCTGCGCGACGAGGACCGGCAGCGCCTGCACCGCACCCTGCAATCGATCTGCGACGGCACCGGTTTCGAACTCGAACTGCAGGGCGCGCAGGCCGATGGCACGCCGTTCTGGGTGCGCATGATCGGCGAGCCCGACCCGCACGACCCCGGCAGCGATCGCCTGAGCGGCACCCTGCAGGACATCACCGAGCGCAAGCATGCCGAGCACGCGCTGCGCATGCAGGCGGAGACCGACGCCCTCACCGGCCTGATGAACCGCGACGCCATCCTCGAACAGATCGAATTGCGCATGCGCAATCCCGGGCATTCCGGGCTGTGCCTGCTGTACATCGACCTGGACCGCTTCAAGATCGTCAACGACGTGCTCGGCCACAACGCCGGCGACACCCTGCTGGTGGATGCCGCGCAGCGGATCTCCGGCGCGGTCGGTACCGAGGGGCTGATCGCGCGGTTCGGCGGCGACGAATTCCTGGTGGCTTGTCGTGCCGACGACGACGGCACGCGCCCGGAACGGCTTGCCAGGCAGATCCAGCAGGCCTTCTCGGAGCCGTTCCGGCTGGGCAAGGACGAATTCAACGTCACCACCAGCATCGGCATCGCGCATGCGCCGGATGATGGCGACACGCCGAACCAGCTGATCCAGAGCGCGGACGTGGCGATGTACGACAGCAAGCGTCGGCAGCGCAATGGCTACCAGTCGTTCTCGCCGGAACTGGCCACGCGCCAGCACGAGCGCCTGCAGACCGAGACGCAGTTGCGCCGCGCGCTCGACAACGGCGAATTCCATCTGGTCTACCAGCCTCAGGTCGACCTGCGCAGCGGACGCATCCTCTACGCCGAGGCACTGGTGCGTTGGCGCAATCCGCAACTCGGCGAGATGCGCCCGGACCGCTTCATCGAACTGGCCGAAACCACCGGCGACATCGTCCGCATCGGCCAGTGGGTGCTGCAGGAAGCCTGCGCGCAGATGCGGCGCTGGCGCGAACAGGAGCTGCCGATCCAGCGGGTGGCGGTGAATGTGTCGTACCGGCAGTTCCTCGCCGACGATTTCGGCCAAGGCGTGCAGCGCGTCTTGCGGGAAGCGGGCCTGCCCGGCCATGCGCTGGAACTGGAACTGACCGAACGCGTGCTGGTCGACGATGCAGCGGATTCGCTGGCCGTATTCGATGGCCTGCGCCGGCTCGGCGTGCAACTGTCGATCGACGACTTCGGCGAGGGTTACAGCGCGCTCAACTACCTGCGCCGCCTGCCGATCCATTCACTCAAGCTCAGCCAGACCTTCATCAAGGGCGTGCCCGGCAAACCCTCCGACGTGGCGATCTGCCAGGCGGTGGCCGGCATCGCCAGCAGCCTCGGCCTGGGCATGGTCGCGGAGGGCATCGAGACCGAAGCCCAGCGCGATTTCCTGATCAGGCTCGGGGTCAAGGTGGGACAGGGCTTCCTGTTCGCCGCGGGATTGCTGCCGGGCGAATTCGCCAAGCGCGTGATTGCGCAACAGGACTGAACGATGGCACTGCCCGATGACACCTCGATCCGACCGATCAAGCAGGACGACGATGCCGCGATGGCGGCGATCATCCGCACGGTGATGCCGGAATTCGGCGCCAATGGGGCAGGCTTCGCGATCAACGATCCGGAAGTGGACTGGATGAGCCGCGCCTATGCCGAGCCGCGGCATGCCTACTTCGTGGTCGAGCGCGAGGGCATCGTCCTCGGCGGTGCCGGGGTGGCGCCACTGGCCGGCGACGACGGCGACACCTGCGAACTGCGCAAGATGTACTTTCTCCCCGAGGCACGCGGCATCGGCGCGGGTGCAGCGATGATGGCCGTGTGCCTGGAAGCCGCGCGTGGCTTCGGCTTCCGCCAGTGCTACCTGGAAACCCTGACCGGCATGAATGCCGCGATGCGGTTGTACGAGCGCAGCGGCTTCCAGCGCATCGACGGGCCGATGGGCGCGACTGGGCATGGCGGCTGCAACACGTTCTATCTTCTGGATCTCGCTACACCATAGCCCGCGACGGGATGGGCGCTGGGGGCTGCTCGCGGCTCGATGCGAACGTCCTGTTCGATATCGCCGACGCACGCCATCCATGGCGTGCTCTTCGCAGCCCCCAGCGCCCATCCCGTCGCTCCCCGCCGTTTCGGTAAAATCGCGTTTTCCCGCACGCAGGATCCCCGCATGCAACTTTCCAACGCCCGCGCCGTGGTCACCGGCGGCGTCTCCGGCCTCGGCTTCGCGGTGGCGAAGCACCTGGTCGCCCACGGCGGCAAGGTCGCCTTGTTCGACGTCAACGACGACAAGGGTGCCGCCGCGGTCGCCGAACTCGGCGACGGCAATGCGCGCTATTTCCGCACCGATGTCACCGACGAAGCCGGCGTGGCCGCGAATGTCGCCGCGGCGAAGGAGTTCCTCGGCGGCCTGAACGTGGCGGTGAACTGCGCCGGCATCCTTGGCGCCGGGCGCGTGCTGGGCCGCGATGGTGCGATGAAGCTCTCGCAGTTCCAGACCACGGTGATGGTCAACCTGGTCGGCAGCTTCAACGTGGCCAAGGCCTGCGCGGAGCAGATGCAGGGCAACGAGGCAGGCACCGACGGCGAGCGCGGCGTCATCGTCAATACCGCCTCGGTCGCGGCCTATGAAGGGCAGATCGGCCAGGCCGCGTATTCGGCATCGAAGGGCGGCGTGGTCGGCATGACCCTGCCGATGGCGCGCGAACTCGCCCGCTTCGGCATTCGCGTGAATACCGTGGCGCCCGGCATCTTCTGGACACCGATGGTCGATGGCATGCCGGACGAGGTGCAGCAATCGCTGGCGGCGTCGATCCCGTTCCCGTCCCGCCTCGGCAAGCCGGAGGAGTTCGCCGACCTGGTCGCCTACATCCTGAGCAACAGCTACCTCAACGGCGAAACCATCCGCCTGGACGGTGCCACCCGGCTGGCGCCGAAGTGACCGATTACGGTTCGCGCGCCGAACGCTGGGTCGCGCAGAAATGGCCGGCGATCCGGGCCCGCGGCATGTGGCAATTCGTGCTGGTGAAAGGCGTCGCGTTCTGGGGCGGGCTGATGTTCGTGTTCCTGGCGATCATGATGCTGGTCCAGTTCGGTGCCGCCCATCCCAGGTTCCCGTTGCTGCTCGCCGTCGCCCTGCCCCTGTGCGCGATCGGCGGGCTGGCCTGGGGCCTGCTCACCTGGTTCTTCAACGAGCGCATCTTCCGCGCCCTCCAACACTCCCGATGAGACATCCATGAAGGCTTACGACATCAAGAAGGGCAACGTCGTCGAACACAACGGCAGCGTCTACCAGATCCGCGACATCGAGCGCAGCAGCCCGCAGGGCCGCGGCGGCAACGTCAAGTTCCGCTTCACCATGTACAGCGTCCCCGGCGGCACCAAGCTCGACCTCAGCGTGGGTGGCGACGACGAGTTGAAGGAAGTCGAGCTCTCGCGCCGGCAGGTCACCTATTCGTACAAGGATGGCGATGCCTTCGTGTTCCTCGACGACGAGGACTACACGCCCTACACCCTCGATGCCGACGTGATCGGCGATGCCGCCGGCTACATCGTCGACGACCTGAGCGGCTGCTACGTGCAGATCATCGACGACCTGCCGGTGGCCATCCAGCTGCCGGCCAGCGTTGTCATCGAAGTGGTCGAAACCCCGCCGGAACTCAAGGGCGGCACCGCCACCAAGCGCCCGAAGCCCGCGCGCCTCAGCACCGGCCTCGAGATCATGGTCCCGGAGTACATCGGCAACGGCGAGAAGGTGTGGGTCAATACCGTGACCGGCGAGTTCGCCGGACGCGCGGATTGATGATCCAGCCGTCATCC
>JAVWUU010000017.1:0-6726 GCA_036666995.1 Thermomonas sp. | reverse complement strand
GCGTTCGCCGGGATGACGATCAAAACCGGCACTGTGGGCGAACAGGCATGACCACAACCCTTGCAACCATCACCCTCACCGGCCACGGCATCCGTCTGGAACCGTTGTCGCAAGCGCACGCTCCTGCGCTGCAGGACGCGGTGGACGATGGCGACATCGGCGCGATCAACTATGTCAGCGTGCCCGGACGCGACGGCATCCCCGCATGGATCGACCATGCATTGGCGATGCGCGATGCAGGCCGCGAGCTGCCGTTCGCGATCGTCAGCAACGATCGTGTGGTCGGCAGCACGCGCTTCTACGACATCGACCTGGCCACACCCTCGCTGGCGATCGGCTACACCTTTCACTCGGCGTCGGTCTGGCGCAGCCACGTGAACACCGCGAACAAGCGGCTGATGCTGGGCCACGCCTTCGACACGCTTGGTGCGCAATCGGTGTTCTTCCACACCAGCCACCTCAACCTGCGCTCGCAGGCGGCGATCGAACGGCTTGGTGCACAACGCGATGGCGTCCTGCGCGCGCACAAGCGGCACAAGGATGGAACGCTGCGCGATACCGTGACCTACTCGATTACCGCACCCGAATGGCCGGCGATCCGCGCTCGCCTGGACGCCCGGCTCGCGGCCAGCTGATCAATCGAACAACTTGCCGGGATTCATGATGCCGGCCGGATCCAGCACCGTCTTGATCCCACGCATCAGCGCGATTTCCGCCTCAGTGCGCGTGCTCGACAGATAGGGCTTCTTGACCAAGCCGATGCCGTGCTCGGCGGAGATGCTGCCGCCGTGCGCGTGAAGGCGTTCGGCCAGCAGCTTGGTGACGCGGTCGCAATCGGCCACGAAGTCCGCCTGCGCCGTGCCGTCGGGCTTGAGCACGTTGATGTGCAGGTTGCCGTCGCCGATGTGGCCGAACCAGACCACGTCAAACTGCGGATAGGCATCGCCCAGCAACGCCTGCGTTTCGGCGAGGAACGCCGGCATCGCCGACAAGCGCACCGACACGTCGTTCTTGTACGGCACGTACTTCGCCAGGCTCTCGGTGATGCCCTCGCGCAGCCGCCACAGCTGCGCCGCCTGTGCGTCGCTCTGGCTGATCACGCCGTCGCTGACCAGTCCGGCCTCCATGCACTGCTCGAATGCCGCCAGGGCTTCGCCTTCGCTGGCTTCGTCGCTGGCGAATTCGGTGACCACGTAATACGGATGGATCTCGTCGAACGGCGCCTGCGCACCATGCGCCAGCACGTGGTGCAGCGCGCGGTCGGTGAGGAACTCGAAGGCCTGCAACTGCAAACGCGAACGGAACGCCTCGAACACCTGCATCAGCGCATCGAACGATGGCAGCGCCAGCAGCATCACATTGGTCGGCGGCGGCGGGTCGGTGAGCTTCAACGTGGCTTCGACGACGATGCCCAGCGTGCCTTCCGAGGCAATGGCGAGATGGCGCAGGTCGTAGCCGCTGGAGTTCTTGACCAGGCTGCGGCCGACGTCGAGCAATTCGCCTTCGCCGGTAACCAGCTTCAATCCGGCGATCCACTCGCGGGTGTTGCCGTAACGCACCACGCGGATGCCGCCGGCATTGGTGGCGATGTTGCCGCCGATGCTGCACGAGCCACGCGCGGCGAAATCCACCGGGTACTGCAGGCCATGTTCGCGCGCCGCGTCCTGCGCCAGTTGCAGCGGGATGCCGGCCTGCACCGTCAGCGTGCGATCGATCGCATCGAAGCCGATCACCTGGTTCATCCGTTCCAGGCTGACCACCAGTTCGCCGTTCGCGGCGACCGCGCCGCCCGACAAACCGGTGCGTCCACCGGACGGCACGATCGCAACGGCGTTTGTCTTTGCCCAACGAACGACGGCCTGCACGTCTTCGATGCTGCCCGGAAGCGCGATCGCCAGCGGCGCCGGCGTCCAGCGCCGGGTCCAGTCGCGCCCGTAGTGTTCCAGATCGGCCGGGTCGGTTTTCAGGCGCAGGCCGGGCACCGACCGTTCCAGGTCGGCGATGCGGGGATCGGTCATGGGCGGGTCGATGGCGACGCGAGGGAGCCCGCAGCGTGCCAGCCGCGCGCCGATGCGTCCAGCGCCCGCGAAACGCATGGCGACGCGGTTTCAGCCGCAACTTTTTGCGGCATGAGGCGCGGCATGGCGGCGCACCGAAATGGCATGACGCAGTGCGGCAAAAGCGCCCTTGCATCTGGCATAGTGCGGCTCCCCTCGCCCGTTGCCTTGCCATGGCCCCGAAGAAAACCTCCTACCCGAAGCAGGACATCAAGGTGCTGCTGCTCGAGGGCATCAGCCCCAACGCGGTGGAGACCTTCCGGGCGGCTGGCTACAGCAACATCGTCACCCATGCCAAGTCGCTACCGGAGGACGAGTTGCGCGCAGCGATCGCCGATGCGCACTTCATCGGCATCCGTTCGCGCACCCAGCTGAGCGCGGAGGTACTGGCCGATGCCAAGCGCCTGCTGGCGATCGGCTGCTTCTGCATCGGCACCAACCAGGTCGACCTGGAAGCGGCGGAACTGGCCGGCATCCCGGTGTTCAACGCGCCCTACTCCAACACCCGCAGCGTGGCCGAACTGGTGCTCGCCGAGGCGATCATGCTGTTGCGCGGGATCCCGCAGAAGTCGGCGCAGTGCCATCGCGGCGGCTGGAGCAAGTCGGCGGCGGGCAGCCGCGAGGCGCGCGGCAAGACCCTGGGCATCGTCGGCTACGGCCACATCGGTACCCAGGTCGGCGTGCTCGCCGAAGGCCTGGGCATGCACGTGATCTTCCACGACATCGAGACCAAGCTCTCGCTGGGCAACGCGCGCACCAGCCGCGACCTCGACGACCTGCTAGCGACGTCCGACGTGGTCACCCTGCACGTGCCGGAAACGCCGGCGACGCAATGGATGATCGGCGCCGAACAGCTGGCGAAGATGAAGCCCGGCGCGCACCTGATCAACGCGGCGCGCGGCACCGTGGTCGACATCGACGCGCTTGCGGCGGCACTGCAATCCGGCCACATCGGCGGCGCAGCGGTGGATGTGTATCCCGAGGAGCCGAAGGGCAACGACGACCCGCTGGTCTCGCCGCTGCTCGGCATCGACAACGTGATCCTGACCCCACACGTCGGCGGCAGCACGCTGGAAGCGCAGGACAACATCGGCATCGAGGTCGCCGCCAAACTGGTCCGCTACAGCGACAACGGCAGCACCCTGAGCGCGGTGAACTTCCCCGAGGTGACCCTGCCAGAGCATGCCGGCAGCCATCGCCTGCTGCACATCCACCGCAACGTGCCGGGCGTGCTGTCGCGGATCAACGAGATCTTCGGCCAGCGCGGCATCAACATCGATGGCCAGTTCCTGCGCACCGACGCGAACGTGGGTTACGTGGTGATCGATGTCGCTGCCGATGATGCGCAGGCCAGCGAATTGCGCGCGGCTCTGGCGGCGATTCCGGGAACGTTGCGGACGCGCGTTCTGTATTGACGTTGGGGCGACCGCCTGTGGTCGCCCTGGGGTGGACAGGCACGGGGGCCTGCCCCTACGAGCGCGCCAACCAACGGCGGTCTGCCCCTATGAACGCGCCAACCACTTGCGCGCCATGCGCTGCACCGAGGGATCGGTGCCGGCTTCGACCGCCAGTTCCGCGATGCGCCGCCATGCGAGGTCATGCGATTCCTCGCTGACCGTGTAGGCCTCGTCCTCGCCGGCGTGGACGACGTAGCGCACGTCGTAATGCCAATGCGCGGGCACACCCTTGTGTTCCGGGATCCAGTGGCGGTCCAGGTCGAAGATGCCCGCATCGACCGACAGGCCGCGCAGGCCTGACTCCTCTTCCGCCTCCTTCAATGCCACGGACTGCAGATCGCGCTCGCCATCCGCGTGCCCGCCCAACTGCAACCACATCCCCAGCTTGCGATGGTGGGTCATGAGGATCCGCTGGCCACTGCGATCGACCAGCCAACAGGAAGCGGTGAAGTGACCAGCCAGGCATTCGCGCACATAAGGGTTGGCAGGATCGCCCAGCAGATCCTTGAACACGCCGACTGTCGTAGCCTCCTCGGGCCAGCGTTGCGCGTATTCAGCCAGCGCAGAAGCGAGGGTCGCATCGTCCGGGTGGGCCATGTTGCGTCGCGGGAAGCCGTGGAGAGGCGCGATTATCGCCGCAGGATGACCGCCGATGCTTGTGCGCGCCGCATGTGACCGTTTAAGGTCGCCGGATTCTGTAGCCGCGCGGCGCAAGGGGAAACCGATGCTGTTCCAACGCACGAAACCGCTGGACCTGATCCTGGAGACCGCAAGCAAGCGGTCGCTCTCACGCCAGCTCGGCGCCTTCGACCTGACGATGCTCGGCATCGGCGCGGTCATCGGCACCGGCATCTTCGTGCTCACCTCGGTTGCGGCCAACAAGGCCGGCCCGGGCATGATGTACTCCTTCATCATCGCCGGCATCGTCTGCGCGCTGACCGCGCTGATCTACTCCGAAATCGCGGCGATGGTGCCGGTGTCAGGTTCCGCCTACACCTACTCGTACGCGGTGCTGGGTGAAGTCGTCGCCTGGATGGTCGGCTGGGCGCTGATCCTCGAATACGCAGTCGCGGCCGGCGCGGTCTCGGTCGGTTGGTCCGGTTACGCCAACGGTTTCCTCGCCCACCATGGGCTCGGACTGCCCGACATCCTCACCGCCGGCCCGTTCTGGGTCGAGCACGTCAAGGACCAGGGCGCTGTCGTGCACATGGTCGATGGCGTCACCCACAAGGGCGGCTTCAACCTGATCGCATTCCTGCTGGCCCTGCTGGTCACCTGGCTGCTGGTGCAGGGCACCAGCAAGTCGGCCAAGGTCACCGCCGTGCTGGTGATGATCAAGATCGTCGCCCTGATCGCCTTCATCGTGCTGGCCTTCCCGAAGGTCCAGGGCAGCAACTTCGAACCGATGCTGCCGAACGGCTGGGGCACCCCGCTCTCCGGCGTTGGCGTGCTCGGCGCGGCGGCCTCGATCTTCTTCGCGTACGTCGGCTTCGATGCGGTCTCGACGGCCGCCGAGGAAACCAAGAACCCGAACCGCAACATCCCGATCGGCCTGATCGGTTCGCTCGCGGTCTGCACGGTGATCTATCTGCTGGTGGCGTACGCGGCGGTCGGTTCCGCCGGCGCGCAACCGGGCGGTCCGCTCTCCGCGAGCAAGGAGCCGCTGGCCTTCGTGCTGCGCGACATCGGCTACCCGCTGGTCGGCGACATGGTCGGCTGGGCCGCGATCCTCGCCCTGCCGTCGGTCGTGCTGATGATGATGTTCGGCCAGACCCGCATCCTGTTCACGATGTCGCGCGATGGCCTGCTGCCGGAGAAGCTGGCCTCGGTGCACCCGAAGTACAAGACCCCGCACGTGATCACCTGGATCACCGGCGTGTTCGTGGCCTTCTTCGCCGCACTGTTCCCGGTCGACATCCTCGCCGACATCTCCAACGCCGGCACCCTGTTCGCCTTCGCCGCGGTGGCGATCGGCGTGATGGTGCTGCGCAAGACCGAGCCGACCCGCGCACGTCCGTTCCGCACGCCGCTGATCTGGATCGTCGGCCCGCTGGCCGTGGCCGGCAGCCTGCTGCTGTTCTTCAGCCTGGGCTGGAACCCGACCATCAAGTTCTTCTGCATCTGGGCGGTCGCCGGCCTGATCATCTACTTCCTGTATGCGCGTCGCCGCAGCCACCTGGCTCCCGGCAACGAGCACTTGCTGCATGGCACCGGCAGCAAGCTGCAGGCGGATCCGCTGGTACAGGAAGGTCCGAACACCGGCCCTTGATCCAAAGGCATGTCGAGATGACAGAAACCCGGCTTCGGCCGGGTTTTTGTTTGCCTGCGATTCGGGAAACCACCGGCATCCATTCGCTACACTTCCCGCATGGAAACGCTCCCATACGATGCCCAGCACCTGCGCCACCTCGCCGGCGAGATCATCACCAACGTGCGCGAGCTCGCGCATGCCGGGTGGACGCCAGCGACGAGCAGCAATTTCTCGCGCAGGCTGGATGACCGCCATGCCGCGATCACCGTCTCCGGTCGCGACAAGGGCCGGCTGACCGAAGCCGACATCATGGTCGTCGACTTCGACGGCGAGCCGGTCGGCAACGACAAGCGCCCGTCCGCGGAAACCCTGTTGCACACGCAGCTGTACCGGCGCTTCCCGGAGATCGGCTGCGTGCTGCACACGCATTCGCGCACGCAGACGGTGGCGTCGCGGCTGTACGCGCCGGAAGGCCGCGTGCGCTTCGAGGGCTACGAATTGCAGAAGGCGTTCTTCGGCAACACCACCCACGAAGGGGCAATGGACGTTCCGGTGTTCCCGAACACCCAGGACATGCACGAACTCGCCGGCTGGGTCGAAACCGCGCTCGACGCGCAATGCATGTGGGGCTACCTGATCGACGGGCACGGCCTGTACGCCTGGGGCCGCGACATGGCCGAGGCACGCCGCCACCTGGAGGCCTTCGAATTCCTGCTGGGCTGCGAACTGGAACTGAGGACACTGAAGCAATGAGCCGTTTGCGCATCTTCGACGACCACGCACCCGGCGCGCCGCTGCTGGCCACCTCCGATCGCAGCGCGATGACCGCCGAACTGGCGAAGATCGACGTGCACCTGGAGCAGTGGACACCGGCGCATGCGGTGCAACCCGGCGACGCGCCCGAGGCGATCATGGCCGCCTACAAGGCCGATATCGACCGTCTGGTCGAGGCCAACGGCTT
>JAVWUU010000016.1:0-31688 GCA_036666995.1 Thermomonas sp. | reverse complement strand
TGGCGATGCTGGCCGGCGTGGTCTTCCATGCGGCGCTGGCCTACAGCCCGTTGATGCATCCGCTGTGGCCGGCTGCGGATCGCGGGAATTCGGTCGCCGTCGACATGGTCGCGTGGTGCCTGCACATGTTCCGGATGCCGCTGTTCTTCGCGGTGGCGGGATATTTCGCGGCGCTGCTGGTCGCGCGTCGCGGCATGGCTGGCCTGTTCCGCAATCGCATTGCGCGCGTGTTGCTGCCGCTGGTGGTGTTCGCGCCGCCAATCCTGATCGGCATGGGCTGGTTGACCGAACGTGCGGCCTCGTCGGTGGCGCATCCGTCGCCCGCGCTGGCGTGGATCCGCGCCTACATCGAAGCGCACGGCGCGATGCCATCGATGCCCGGCTGGGCGCATCTCTGGTTCCTGTTCTACCTGCTGCTGTTCACCGTGCTGGCCTGGGTTGTCTCAACGCTTGAGCTGGGCCGCATCGGGCGCAGGCTCGCAGCGATGCCGCCCGTCGTGCTGGTGATCGGCTTGCCATTGGCGATGACGCCCGCGCTGGCGATGGTCGGGGTGCCCTGGCCCGCACCGGAGTTCTACCTGCCATCGCTGTGGGCGCTGCTGTTCTTCGGGCTGTATTTCGCGTTCGGCTACCTGCTGTTCCATCACGGCGACCTGCTGGATCGCCTGCGGCCGATGTCGATGTTGCTGCTGGTCGGCGGCATCGTGGCGTATGCGCTGCTGTTTTGGCTCACGCGCGGCTTCGTCCCATCGCAACTGCCGATCGGACCGCGCGCATTGCATGCATTGCTGGAAGCAAGCGCGGGGTTCTGGATGACGTTGTTCTGCCTGCTCGCGGCGAAGCGCTGGCTGGACATGCGCAATGCGGCAATGCGCTGGCTGGCCGATGGCTCGTACTGGGTCTACCTGGCGCACTTGCCGATCCTGCTGGCGATCCAGTATCCGTTGCTCGATGTGCACCTGCACTGGGCCGCGAAGTTCGCGCTGTCGGTGGCTGGCACCTTCCTGCTGTCGTTCGCCAGCTACCAGTTGCTGGTCCGGCATACCGTGCTCGGCAGGTTGCTCAACGGCAGGCGTCCAGGCTAGCGCGCCGCGCCGAGCAACACGCCTTCCACGCGCAAACGCTCGACCATCGGCATCGCCTCGTGCAGGAAGTCATCGAAATGTTCCTGGCCAGCTTCATCGGCGAGTTGGCGCAATAGCTCGCGCCCGCTGCGTTCCGTGTTCGCGTCGATCAATTCCAGAAGCCGGTACAGCAGCGGCGAAAGTTTCGAGAAATGCACGCGTCCGTCGTGTTCGCGGCGCAACAGCACAAGCGTCGGTTCCGGCGTTGGGCGGTCAGGTTTGAAGTCCGGGCCGATACGATCCACCGGCCACCGGTATGCCAACGGCCATGCCAGCGGCGAGAGCACTGGCACGCCCTCCAGCAGATCCGCATCGGGGTCATGCGGCGGCATCGCGGCATCACTGAGCTGCAGCCCGAGTTCGGCCCATTCGTAATGCGCCAGTTCGGCCAGCCATGGCCGCGTTGGATCGCTGCCGATGTCGGATTCGAGGAACGCGATGAATTCGCGGCCGAGTTCGGTGAACAGCGGCGTGTGGCTGTGGTGTTGCGACAGGAAGCGTTGCACCAGCGCACGCCAGTCCGCATCGCTCAAGGTCTTGCGGATCACCGGAAAATTTCCGGCGAGCAAGCCATCGAGATTGTTGTAAACGAGGTCGCTGTAGATCTTCAGCCGGCGTGCCTCGATGCCGGGCGGGCCGGGATGCGTCGTGGGATCACGCACATGCGCAGCCAGTGTGTCGAGTTGCTGGTGCAGGGTGCTCACGCGGTTTTCGCCTGCACGTCGCGGATCCGTTGCACTTCCGCCAGCAATGTCGGTAGCGGCGGGAAATTGAAGTCGCGTTCCAGCAGGGTGGGGCGCAGGCCATGCACGCGATACGCATGCGCCAGCAGATCCCAGACAGCGTCCTTCACCGGCGCGCCGTGGGTATCGACCTTGAGGTCCTCGGCTTCGTCGTAGTGGCCGGCGATGTGGAGGCTGGCGATGTGCGCGCTCGGCATCGCGTCGATGAAGGCGCGCGCGTCGTAGCCGTGGTTGATGGCGTTGACGTAGACGTTGTTGACGTCGAGCAGCAGGTCGCAGTCTGCCTCGCGCAGCACGGCATCGATGAAGTCGACCTCGCCCAGCGCCTGGTAGGGCGCGGCGTAGTAGCTGACGTTCTCGATGGCGATGCGCCGGCCGAGTACGTCCTGCACCTGGGCGATGCGAGCGGCGACGTGATGCACCGCTTCATCGGTGAACGGCAGCGGCAGGAGGTCGTAGAGATGGCCACCGGCACTGCAGTAGCTCAGGTGTTCGCTGTACAGGGCGACGTCATGGCGATCGAGGAATTGCCGCGTGCGCTGCAGGAACTCGAGATCGAGCGGGTCCGGTCCGCCCAGCGACAGCGACAGCCCATGGCAACTCAACAGATGCCGCGATGACAGCGCCGTGAGCTTCTCGCCCAGAACACCGCCGACACCGATCCAGTTGTCCGGCGCGCATTCCAGAAAATCGAAGGCGCCCGCAGGCGCCCCGATCAGTTCGTCCAGCAAGGCGCGCCTGAGCCCGAGGCCCGCGGCGCGTGCTGGCCATGCATCAATCATGAGTAATCAGGGATTGCCACCGCACTTGCCCTCGCCGCATTTCCCTTCGCCGCACTTGCCCTCGGCGGTGGCCTTGCCGTCGCCCTTGGCCTTCATGTCGGCGTGATGCTTGTCCATCTCGGCCTGGGTGATGAAGCCATCGCCGTCCAGGTCGTGGCCGGCGAACTTCTCTTCCTTGCCCTTGTGCGCGGCATCGAACTCGGCGCGCGACAGGCGACCGTCCTTGTCGGTGTCCATCTTGGCCATGCCGCAGCCGCCTTCATGGGCATCCTTGCCGGCCGCCTGGCCGCCGCACTTGCCCTCGCCGCATTTGCCTTCCCCGCACTTGCCTTCGCCGGCCTTCGCGGCGGCGGGCCTGGCGTCCTGCATGTAGCCATGCGCCAGGGTGTCCATCGAGAACAGCGAACCGGCGGCGACGGCGGCACCGACCAGCAGCACCAGGGGTTTGCGGGAATGCGACATGGTTGGCTCCTTGCGCGGCGTGCGCATTGCGGGAGCGCCCATGCTACCCCCGGGCGGCGGCGGCGGCCAGCATCGCCCCGGCCACCGCGCATTCATCCCGCCGGACGGGGCGTTCACACCACCGTGGTGCTGGTGCCGTCGCGCTTGTCGCGCGGCGGCATCAATTCCTCGCCGTGGATCAGGAACCACACGTTCTCGGCGATGTTGGTGGCGTGGTCGCCGATGCGCTCCAGGTTCTTGGCCATGAACAGCAGGTGCGTGCACGGGGTGATCGCGCGCGCGTCTTCCATCATGTAGGTCAGCAGTTCGCGGAACAGGCCGGTGTAGAGCGTGTCCAGTTCGGCGTCGCTGGCGCGCACGCGCAGCGCGGCTTCGCCATCGCGGGCGACATAGGCGTCGAGTACATCGCGCACCTGGCGCGCGGCCATGCGGCCGAGTGCGTCGAGCCCGCGCGTGTGCGGCAGCGGCGGCGCGAGGTTCAGTGCCATCGAACGCTTGGCGATGTTGGCCGCAAGGTCGCCGATGCGCTCGATATCCGATGCGACGCGCAGCGCCGCCAGGATCACCCGCAGGTCGCCGGCCAAGGGGCCACGACGGATCAGGCGGATCACGTCGTGGTTGACCTGCTGCTCCAGCGCGTCGATCGCGTCGTCGTTGCCGATCACGCGCTCGGCGGCCTTGTCGTCGCGACGCGCGACCACGTCCAATGCTGCTTCCAGTTGCGACACCGACATCTGGCCCATGCGGATCAGCTCGTCCAGCAGCACGCGCTGCTCGTCGTCGTAACTCTTGACGATGTGGTTGTTCATCAGCCGAACCTCCCGGTGATGTAGTCCTCGGTCTGTTGCTTGACCGGGTTGTTGAAGATCTGTTCGGTGGGGCCGTGTTCGATCATGTCGCCCAGGTACATGAAGGCGGTGAAGTCGGAGACGCGCGCGGCCTGCTGCATGTTGTGGGTCACGATCATGATGGTGAAGTCGCGCTTGAGTTCCTCGACCAGTTGTTCGATGCGGCTGGTCGAGATCGGGTCGAGCGCAGAGGTCGGCTCGTCGAGCAGCAGCACATCGGGCTTCAACGCAACCGCGCGGGCGATGCACAGTCGCTGCTGCTGGCCGCCCGATAGGCCCAAGCCGCTTTCCTTCAACTTGTCCTTGACCTCGTCCCACAGCGCGGCCTGCCGCAATGCCAGTTCGACGCGTCCGTCGAGGTCGGTCTTGTTGAGCTTCTCGTGATGGCGGATGCCGTATGCGACGTTCTCGTAGATCGTCATCGGGAACGGCACCGGTTTCTGGAACACCATGCCGATCTTGCTGCGCAGGCGGTTCATCGGGTACTTCGGATCAAGGATGTTCTCGCCGTCCAGCAGCACTTCGCCCTTCGCTTCCAGCTTCGGGTAGAGCGCGTAGATGCGGTTGAAGATCCGCAGCAGCGTGGACTTGCCGCAGCCGGACGGCCCGATCAGCGCGGTGACGCGCTTCTCGGGAATGTCCATGTTGATGCTCTTGACCGCGTGGAACTTGTCGTACCAGAAGTTCAGGTCGCGCGCGGCGATCTTCACCGGTGCGTCGGTCGGCAGGGCGGCGTCGCGCACGGCGGCGGCAACGGCGAAGCGGGAATCGGTCATGTCGGGAATCCGCGAATGATCAGTCATGGGTCATCCTGTTGCGCGAAACGATCGCCCGGGCCACGAGGCTGATCAGCAGCACGAACAGGGTCAGGATGAAGGCGCCGGCCCAGGCAAGCGAATGCCAGTTCTCGTACGGACTCATCGCGTACTGGAAGATCACCACCGGGACGTTGGCCATCGGCGAGAAGATGTCGGTGGTCCAGTACTGGTTGTTGAGCGCGCTGAACAGCAGTGGTGCGGTTTCGCCGGAGATGCGGGCGAGCGCGAGCAGGATGCCGGTGACGATGCCGGGCAGGGCGCTGCGATACAGCACCTGCATCGTCACCTTCCACTGTGGCACGCCGAGCGACAACGCGGCCTCGCGCATCTGCGAGGGCACCAGCCGCAGCATTTCGTCGGTGGTGCGCACCACCACCGGCAGCACGATGAAGGCCAGCGCGATGCCGCCTGCCAGCGCGGAGAAATGACCCATCTGCGCAACCACCATCGTGTACACGAACAGGCCGAGCACGATCGACGGCGCGGAGAGCAGGATGTCGTTGACGAAGCGCACCGTTTCGCCGAGCCAGCTCTTGCTCGAATACTCGGCGAGGTAGGTGCCGGCGAGCACGCCGATCGGCGCACCCAGCAGGATGCCGAGCATGCTCATCAGCGCGCTGCCGAAGAAGGCATTGAGCATGCCGCCGCCCTCGGCGCCGGGCGGCGGGGTCATTTCGGTGAACAGCGCCAGGTTCAGCGAGCTCACGCCCATGCGCAGGGTGGTCCAGATGATCCAGACCAGCCAGAAGATCCCGAAGATCGCGGCGAAGATCGCCAGTACCTGTGCGATCAGGTTCTTGGCGGCACGCACGCCGTACAGGGACGTGGACATCAGTTGCCCTCCCGCTTGTTCAGGCTGCGCAGCATCATGCGCGCGATGGAAAGCACGATGAACGTAACGATGAACAGGACGAAGCCGAGTGCGATCAGCGACGAGCGATACATCTCTGAGTCGGCTTCGGTGAATTCATTCGCGATGGTCGCTGCGATCGAGTTGCCAGGTTCCAGCAGGGACATGGTCAGCGAGTGCGCATTGCCCAGCACGAAGGTGACCGCCATGGTTTCGCCGAGTGCGCGGCCAAGGCCGAGGAACACGCCACCGATGACCGCCGAGCGGGTGTAGGGCAGGACCACGTCCCAGACCACTTCCCAGCGGGTGGAACCGAGCGCGTACGCCGATTCCTTCAGGCGGCCGGGCACGGTCAGGAACACCTCGCGCATCACCGAGGACACGAACGGGATCACCATGATCGCCAGCACCAGGCCGGCGGTGCCCATGCCCAGGCCCAGCGGCGGCCCGGAGAAAAGCTTGCCGACCAGGGGCAGCTGACCGAAGTTCGAATCCACCCACGGATACACATGCTCGGCGAGCACCGGCACCAGCACGAACAGGCCCCACATGCCGTAGATGATCGAGGGAATGCCGGCCAGCAGTTCGATCGCCGCACCTACCGGCGTGCGCAACCACTTCGGTGCGATCTCGGTCAGGAAGAATGCGATGCCGAAGCTGATCGGCACCGCAATCAGCATGGCGATGGATGCGGTCACCAAGGTGCCGTAGATCGGCACCAGCGCGCCGAACTGTTGCTGCACCGCGTCCCATTCGTCGGTCCAGAGGAAGGCGAGGCCGAACTTCTGGAAGGCCTCGCGTCCGCCCCAGAGCATCGACAGGGCGGCAGCGGCCAGCGACACCAGCACGAACACGCCGGCCCCGGTCACCAGCCAGCGGAACCGATTGTCGGTGCGGGTGTCGGCGCGATCGCGCGAGTGGTCTTGAACGGTCAGGGCTGTGGCGTTCATCGTAGGGTTCGGTGATCCATTGGTTGCGGGCACGCGCAGCAATGCGCGGCGCGTTCATGCGCGGAGTGGATCAGGCCTTGATGTCGGAGGCCCAGTACGCCTCGATCTGCTGCACCAGCTCCGCCGGCAGCGGCACGAAATGCAGCGCGTCCGCCTGCGGCGCGCCGTTTTCCAGCGCCCACTTGAAGAAGTCCAGGGTGTCGCGCGTGCGCTTGGCGTTCTTCGGCTGCTTGTAGACCAGGATGAAGTTGGTCGCCGCGATCGGCCACGCGTCCGCACCCGGCGCGTTGGTGATGACCAGACTGAAGTCCTTCACCGTGGTCCAGTCGGCACTGGCCGCGGCGGCCGCGAACGATGCGGCGGATGGCTGCACCCAGGCACCGGCGGCATTCTGCATGCCGGTGTACGCCATCTTGTTCTCGGTCGCATAGGCCAGTTCGACGTAGCCGATCGACCCCTTGATCTGCTTGACGTAGGCGGCCACGCCCTCGTTACCCTTGCCGCCAACGCCGCCCGGCCAGTTGACCGAGGTGCCTTCGCCGACCTGGGCCTTCCACTCGGGGCTGACCTTGGACAGGTAGTTGACGAAGTTGAAGGTGGTGCCGGAGCCATCCGAGCGATGCACCACGTTGATCTTGGAGGACGGCAGCGGCAGCCCGGGGTTGAGCGCGGCGATCGCCGGGTCGTTCCAGGTGGCGACCTTGCCCAGGAAGATGTCCGCCAGCAGGCTGCCGGTCAGGCGCAGCTTGCCGGGTTCGATGCCTTGCACATTGACCACAGGCACCACGCCGCCGACCGCGGAGGGGAACTGCGCCAGGCCGTCCTTCGCCAGTTCTTCCGGTTGCAACGGCTTGTCCGAGGAGCCGAAGTCCACGGTGCCGGCCTTGATCTGAGCGATGCCGCCGCCGGAACCGATCGACTGGTAGTTGATCTTCGCGCCGGTGGCCTTGTTGTAGTCGTCCGACCACTTGGACAGCAGCGGATAGATGAAGGTCGCGCCGGCACCGGTGATTTCGACCGCCGTCTTGTCGCCGGCCGGTGCTGCCTCCATCGCGGCAGGTGTGCTGACCGTCGCGCTGTCGTTGGCCTGTGTGGCTTCCTGCTTGCAGGCCGTCAGGCCCAGAGCAAGGCACAGGCTGAGGGTGGCGATACGGGGCAGCTTGATCTTCATGCGGATGTCGTCCATCGACGGTGCGTTTGTTTGGGTGCCGCCATGAAATGATGTTTTTGTGACATGTCGATGACAGCGCCCCGGGTTTCGCGCGGAGCCGGAGTCGCGGGCATGGAAAAGGCGGGCCCGGAGGCCCGCCTTGGTGCGGCGCGATGATGGTTGTGAGATCAGAACTTGTAGTTCTGCGCCCAGTAGGCCTCGACTTGCGCAACCAGTTCGTCGGGCAGCGGCACGTAGTCGAGCGAGCGGGCCTGCTGGTCGCCATTGGCGTAGGCCCAGCGGAAGAAGTCCAGCGCATGCTTGGCGCGCGCGGCATCCTTGGGCTTCTTGTGCATCAGGATGAAGTTGGTGGCAGCCACCGGCCAGGACTTGTCGCCCGGGGCGTTGGTCATCACCAGGAAGAAATCCTTCGAGTTCTTCCAGTCGGCGCTGGCGGCGGCGGCGGAGAAGCTCTCTTCGCTCGGGTTCACGTAGTTGCCGGCAGCGTTCTTCATGCGGCTGTAGGCCATCTTGTTCTGCAGCGCATAGGACAGTTCGACGTAGCCGATGCCGCCCTTGATCTGCTTCACGTACGCAGCAACGCCTTCATTGCCCTTGCCGCCAACGCCGGCCGGCCACTTGACCGAGGTGCCTTCGCCGACCTTGGTCTTCCACTCCGGGCTCACCTTGGACAGGTAGTTGACCCAGTTGAAGGTGGTGCCGGAACCGTCCGAGCGATGCACGACGGTGATCTTCATGTCGGGCAGAGCGATGCCGCCGTTGAGCGCGACGATGCGCGGATCGTTCCACTTGGTGATCTTGCCCAGGAAGATGTCCGCCATCAGCTCGCCGTCCATCTTCATCGCACCAGCCTTCAGGCCCGGGATATTGATCACCGGCACCACGCCGCCGATCGCCGACGGGAACTGGCCCAGTCCGGCGGCCTTGAGTTCTTCGGGCGGAAGCGGCTTGTCGGAAGAACCGAAGTCGACGGTCTTGGCCTTGATCTGGGCGATGCCGCCGCCGGAGCCGATCGACTGGTAGTTGATCTTGTTGCCGGTGGCTTCGGAGTAGTCGGCCGACCACTTGGACAGCAACGGATAGATGAAGGTCGCACCGGCGCCGGTGATGTCGGCGGCGGCGGCAGTGAAGACGACGCTGCCAGCCAGCACGAGGGCAGCGGTGCGGTGCTTGAGGTACTTGGACACGTGGAACTCCTGGTGAGGGCGGCCTCGCCGCTACAGACGCGCATTCCACTGCGGTTCAATGACAGAACGATGTTCCGGACGTGACGGTTCCGTGACAATGCGACCGCGAATCGTGTTGGCGATGCGCCGCGGCGCGCGCCCCATGTTTCATCGAACTGTCATCTTTCGACAACACGACTGTCAGAATCCGGTCGCACGCTGTCCCGGTTTCACGGCTCCTTAACGGCCAAGCCGTCGCCGCCGAACCCAACGCACATCCTTCCCGGAGCACGACCATGCAACGCAAGACCCTCGCCCTCGCCGTGACCCTGGCGCTGGCCGCCACCAGCTTCCAGGCCAGCGCACAAGATGCTCGTGACGCCGAAATCGCTGCACTCAAGCAGCAGTTGATGGAGCTGGCCGCCAAGGTGCAGGACCTCGAGGATCGCAGCGACGCGCAGTCCGACGTCAACGTCGATACCGCGACCCAACTCGATACCCTGGCCAACAACAGCACCAAGGTCGACACCAAGGGCGGCATCAAGGTCACCTCGGCCGACAAGAACTTCGAGGCCAGTATCGGTGGCCGCATCCACTTCGACACCTACGTCTTCGACAAGGACGTGGCAGCGACCACCGATACCACCGAATTCCGCCGCGCCCGCCTGACCCTGTCGGGCAAGGCCTATGGTTGGGAATACAAGGTGGAGAACGACTTCTCCGCCGGCAGCAACCTGGACGGTTTCCGCGACCTGTACATCGCCCGCAACATGCTCGGCGGCAAGGTCACCATCGGCCACTTCAAGCCGTACCGCTCGATGGAAGAACTGACCAGCTCCAACGAGATCCTGCTGATGGAGCGCCCGAGCACCTCGGCCACCGGTATCTACAGCGGCCGCCAGTTCCAGCAGGGCGTGGGCTACCTGCGCGCCGGCAGCAACTACACCTTCGGCGTGAGCGCGTTCAACATGCGCAGCGCGCCGACCGCCCGCACCGAGGGCGTCGGCTTCTCCGGCCGCGCCACCTGGGCCCCGATCAACGATGGCACCAGCGCGTTGCACTTCGGTGGTTCGTTCAGCCACGAAAACCTCAACAAGGGCACGCCAAGCGTGTCAGCGGTGTCCAACTACGCGGGCCGCCGCGGGCCGTCGCTGACCATGGCAACCACCAGTGCTGCAGTCGGCACCAACGACTCGCAGGTCGACACCTTCGGCCTGGAAGCGGCTTATCTCAACGGCCCGTTTTTCGTGCAGTCGGAGTACGCGCGCGCCAGCTTCGGCCAGGTCAACGGCACCTCGCAGGATGTCGATGCGTTCTATGTACAGGGCAGCTTCATGCTCAATGGTGGCCTCAAGGTCTACAAGGGAGCCACCGGCGTGTTCGGCTCGCCGGTCGTGCCGGCCGACAAGGGCCTGTGGGAACTGGTCGCGCGCTACGACGTGATGGAGAACAAGGATCTGCTGGACACCAAGACCACCTCGGCGCTGTTGGGCGTGAACTACTACATCAATCCCAACCTGCGCTTGATGCTGAACTGGACCCAAGGCAAGAACGACAAGACCGGCGACGAGCCTTCGCAGATCGCGCTGCGCACGCAGTTCGCGTTCTGATCCATCGCGTCAGGTGCCAACGAACGCCCCGCCTCGCGCGGGGCGTTCGTCTTGCGGGATTCAGGGCAACAACAGGGGGTCGGCGGAGGGTGTCTTCTCGGGCCACCGGCAGAGATCATGGATCACGCAATGCGCGCAGTCCGGCTTGCGTGCCTTGCAGGTGTAGCGTCCGTGCAGGATCAGCCAGTGGTGCGCGTCCCGCTTGTATTCATCGGGGACCAGCCGGACCAGCTTGTCCTCCACCGTGCGCACATCCTTGCCGGGCGCAAGGCCGGTGCGGTTGGACACGCGGAAGATGTGCGTATCAACCGCGATCGTGGGTTCGCCGAACGCGGTGTTGAGCACCACGTTGGCGGTCTTGCGGCCCACCCCGGGCAGCGCCTCGAGCGCGTCGCGCGTGCGCGGCACGTCGCCGTCGTGCCGTTCGAGCAGCAGGCGGCATAGCGCGATCACGTTCGCCGCCTTCGCGTTGAACAGGCCGATGGTGCTGATGTAGCCCTTCAGCGCGTCCTCGCCGAGCGCGAGGATCGTCGCCGGCGTATTCGCGACCGGATACAGCTTGCGCGTGGCCTTGTTGACACCCACGTCGGTGGCTTGTGCGGACAGCACCACCGCGACCAGCAATTCGAATGGCGTGGTGTAGTCCAGCTCGGTGGTAGGCGCGGGATCCAGCGCGCGCAGGCGCGAAAACAGTTCGGCGATTTCGGCGTGACGCAGCTTGCTGCCGCGTGCCGCGCGTTGCGTCGTCGCTGTCATCGCGATTGCCGTTCCCGCGCTTTCGCCAGGGCTCGCGCCAATGCATCTGCGGCGGCAACCGGCAGCGCAGGTGTCGTGCTTGCCGAAGTGGCAGGCGGCGTGCGTGCGGCATCGCGCTCCGCCTTGCGGCGCTGCAGGCGCGCCGCGCGTGCGCGATGGCGATCACGCGCCTGCAGCGCAAGGCGACGTTCATCGCGTGCAGCGATCAATCGCGCGTTGCAACCCGCGTCGCATGCCGCGCACGCCGTTGCATCGAGCAGGCCCTGTTCGATCGCCGTGTCGATGTCGTCGGAAGCGAGCATCGCTTGCAGGGCATGCGCGCCGCCATCATCGACGGACGCGCAAGCGCAATGCGGGCAGCCCGTCGCCATCAACGGCCGTTGAACGCCGGCTTGCGCTTCTCGAGGAATGCGGACGTGCCCTCGCGCATGTCGTCGGTCGAGAACACCAGGCCGAACTGCGCGGCTTCGTATTCCAAGCCTTCCTCGATGCCGCATTCGCCGCCGATGTTCACGCAGTCGAGCATCCCGCGCAGGGCGAGTGGGGCGGACGTCGCCAGCCTCGCTGCGAGCGCCATCGTTTCTGCTTCAAGGTCTGCTGCCGGCACCACCCGGTTGACGATGCCGAGTTGCAACGCACGTTCCGCGCCGATGGGCGCGCCGGTCAGGCACAGTTCGAGCGTGGCGGCGCGCCCGCACAGGCGCAGCAGGCGCTGGGTTCCGCCGAAGCCCGGGATCAGCCCCAGGTTGATCTCCGGCTGGCCGACCTTGGCGGTGTCGGCGGCGATGCGCAGGTGGCAGCACATCGCCAGTTCCAGGCCGCCGCCCAAGGCGAAGCCGTTGACCATCGCGATCACCGGCTTGGGCAGCTTTTCGACCCGGCGCATCATCCGTGTGCCACGCAGCGAGAAATCGCGGCCCTGCACCGGGGTCAGGCTGCTCATCTCGGCGATGTCGGCACCGGCCACGAACGCCTTAGGCCCGCTGCCGGTCAACACCACCACGCGCACCGCATCGTCGGCACCTGCCTCGGCGAAAGCGGCATCGAGCGCGTCCAGGGTGGCTGCATTGAGTGCATTGAGCTTGTCGGGACGGTGGATGGTGATGGTGCGGACGCCGTCGGCATCGCGGATCAGTAGGGGGGAGTCGGACATGCAGCCTCGCAAACGTGAACAGGAAGGAGTGGGCCGGAACTTCTGCCGCGACGCTGGGTCGGATCGGCTGGCCTCAGTAGCGGTTAAGTGCCATGGCCGGTATCCTAGCGTGTCATGCCGGAGCGGTTCGACCGGCACCAGACAGTCCTTCCGGCCGTGTGCCGGATCCCGGTGCCGCCCTTCGGCGGCCCTACAAACAACGAGGTTGTGGATGAAGTTGCGTGCGCTCGCTGCCAGCCTGGCGGCCCTGACCCTGACCGCCGGCATCGCCACGGCACAGACAAAGCCGGCCACCCCGGCCACCCCGGCGGCCAAGCCCGCTACTCCTGCTGCCACCGCCGCATCGCCGGTGGTCGACAAGACCCACGCCAGCTACGCCTTCGGCTGGTCGCTCGGCCAGGACCTGCAGAACTCCGGCGAGCCCGTGGACATTCCCACGGTGATCCGCGGCCTGCAGGATGCATACGCCAAGAAGCAGCCGGCCTACACCGAGCAGCAGCTCGGCACTGCCTATTCCGGCTTCCAGCAGCGCGTGCAGAAGAAGATGGAAGACGCGTTCAAGAAGGCGCTGGACGACAACAAGGCGCAGTCCGCCACCTTCATCACCCAGTACAAGGCGCAGGAAGGCGTGGTGACGCTGCCGAGCGGCATCATGTACCGCATCGCCAAGCCGGGCACGGGCGCCAAGGCGACCGCCAACAGCGAAGTGCAGATCGCGTTCCGCAGCTTCCTGGCCGCGGTCGGCGTCCCGCTCAGCGGCGTGCAGACCCCGCAGGCGTTCAAGGTGTCCGCCGCGCCGATCCCGGCACTCAAGGAAACCCTGCCGTTGATGCAGCAGGGCGCCGTGTGGGAAGTGGTGGTGCCGCCGGGCAAGGGCACTGGCGACCAGAACCAGCAGTTCGCGCAGCAGGCGATCGCCATCCAGGTCGAACTGGGCAGCGTGAAGTAATCAGCTTCCACCCGTTTTCCCGATGCGCCGGTTCTGCCGGCGCATCGCGTTTCAGAGGTATTGCCACCAGGGTGGCGGTGCCAGGATGTGAGCCCGCATGACGTTCCAGTATCGCGCCGTCCTCAGTCCCTGCATCGGCATCTGCACGATCGATGACGAAGGCTTGTGCGTCGGTTGCCATCGCACCGGCAACGAGATCGCGGCATGGCCGATGATGAACGACGACTCGCGCCTGCGGATGATGGACGAGGTGCTGCCGAGGCGAGCCCTGGCGCGCGACGCGACATGAATGCCGATGCGCTAGCTGCGCGGTTGCGCGATGCCCTGCATCCCCTGGAGGCACCGCCTGCCGACGCGCCGTGGAATCTCGAGGAACTCGATGGCTTGTTGACACCTGGCGAGCCCCAGGCCGCCGCAGTACTGGTGGGTGTGATCCCGCGCCCGGATGGTGCCAGTGTCCTGCTGACACGCCGCAACGAAGCGCTGCGGAACCATGGCGGGCAAGTCAGTTTCCCGGGTGGGCGAGTCGAGCCGGGTGATGCCAGCCCGTTGGCCGCAGCGCTGCGCGAGGCGGCGGAGGAAGTCGGCCTTGAAGCGGCGCAGGCGCAGGCGCTGGGCTACCTTGATCCGTTGCTGACGATCACCGGATTCCGGGTGCAGCCGGCGCTGGTGCTGGTGCAGCCGGATTTCGTGGCGCGCCCCGACCCGTCCGAGGTCGCCGACGTGTTCGAAGTGCCGCTGGACTTGCTGATGGATCCGGACCAACTGGAACGGATCACCCTGCATTTCGGCGGACGGCCGCGCCACGTGTTCCAATACCGTTACCAACCGCAACGGATCTGGGGCGTGACCGCCTCGATCCTGTTCAACCTCCGCGAGCGCCTGGCGCCCGCGCCCCACGGGAGAACGTGATGGCCGGATGGACCACCCTGGTGCAGGCTGAGACCCTGGCGATGGCGCTTGGGCGCCCCGACGTCGTGGTCATCGATTGCCGCTTCTCGCTGCTGGACCCGAACGTGGGCGAGCAGGCCTACACCCGTTCGCACCTGCCGGGTGCCGTCTACGCCCACCTGGAGCGCGACCTCTCCGACATGGGCCCGCATGGCGAGGGCCGGCATCCGTGGCCACAGGCCGAGGTGCTGGTTGCCAAGCTGCGCCGCTGGGGCATCGATGCGCGCTCGCAGGTCATCGCCTACGACGATGCGGACGGTGCGTATGCCGCGCGGCTGTGGTTCCTGCTGCGGCTGCTGGGCCATGAAAAAGTGGCCGTGCTCGACGGCGGCTGGGCGCGCTGGGCCGCGCTGGGGCTGCCGGTGTCGAGTTCGCCGCACCAAGGCCTCACGACCCGCTACGAAGCCGACTTCGATCGTTCGCGGCTGTTGAATGCCGATCATGTCGAAACGCATCTGCTCGAAGGCGGCCTGTTGGTGGATGCGCGTGCGCCGGCGCGTTTCCGCGGCCAGGAAGAGCCGATCGATCGGGTTGCCGGTCACGTGCCCGGTGCGATCAATCGTCCGTTCGCGACCAACCTGGCCGATGGCCGCTTCAAGTCGCCGATGCAGCTGGCAGACGAATTCCGTGCGCTGCTCGACGGCCGCGACCCGGGGAGCGCGGTGATGATGTGCGGCTCCGGCGTCACTGCCTGCCACAACATCCTGGCGATGGAGCGCGCTGGCCTGAAGGGCGCCAAGCTGTTCACCGGGTCCTGGAGCGGCTGGATCGAAAAGCCGTCGCGGCCAGTCGCCACCGGTCCGTGAACGAGGGCGCGGACACCGCAGGTTTTCCGGTCGAACTCTGGCACAACCCCGCCTGCGGCACTTCGCGCAACGTACTCGCGCTGATCCAGCATGTCGGCATCGAGCCGGTAATCGTCGACTACCTCGCGGATCCACCCGATGTCGCGCGATTGCGCCAGGCGATCGCCGATGCCGGCCTCGGCGTGCGCGACGCGATCCGCAGCAAACAAACGGAATACAAGGTGCTCGGCCTGGACGATCCGGGCCTGTCCGACGATGCATTGCTTGCGGCGATGGTCGCCACGCCGGTGTTGATCAATCGGCCTTTCGTGTTCACGCCGCTCGGCGTGAGCCTGTGCCGGCCGGAGTCCGCGATGGTGCTCGACATCCTGCAGCCCTGCGAGAGGCCCTTCGCGAAAGAGGATGGCGAGGTGGTGATCGACGCGACGGGGCGTCGCGTCCGCTGACCCTTATTTGCCGATGCGCGCCAGCATCGCGCGCAACGCGGCCTGGGTGTCGGGCTGCATCCAGCCAGACACGAACTTGGCCAGCTCGATGCGCTCGTCGCGCAGGCAGTCGATGGCCGACTCGCGTGCGATCCGGCGGGTCTGCAGCATCGGCGTGCTAGGCAATTGCAGCAGCGCCTCCAGCCAGGCGCGCGCGCGGGTGGCCACTTCGTCGATGCCGGTGAGTTCATCGACCAGGCCGATGCGCAGCGCTTCCGCCGAGTCCACCATTTCGCCGGCGACCAGCAGGCGTTCCGCGCGATGCGATCCAACCATCCGTGCCAACAGCGACTGGATGCCTTCCGGCGCGACCAGTCCGACCTGGGTTTCGTTGAGGCCGATGCGATACGGGCCTTCGGCCATGATCCGGTAGTCGCAGCACAGCGCCAGCACGCAGCCGCCCGCCGGTGAGTGCCCGGCCAACGCCGCCACCACCGGCACCGGACACGCCACCAGTGTGCGCGCGGCATCGAAGAACACCGTCCATGCGCGCAGCAGCGCGTCCTGGTCGTCGCCCAGCGAGAGCAGATAGGGCACATCCAGGCCCGCCGAAAACACCTTCGGCCCACCGGCAAGCACGATGCCCTGCGCGCCGGCATCGATCGCGCCGGCAAGCGCCTGCGTGAGCGCTTCGCACAGCGCCGGATCCAGTGCGTTGACGGGCGCACGCGCCAGGCGGAGTTCGTGGATGGCGCCGTGGATGCTGGTTTCGATCAGGGACATGCGGAATTCCGTCGAAGGGAAGTTTTTCGTGTGCCGGTATCATAGGCGCATGACCAAGTACGCATGGCTGTTCGCCGCTCTCTTGCTGCCGTTATCCGCCACTGCGCGCGATTGCGCGCCGCAGGTGAAGGATGGCTGGATCCGCCTGCTCCCCGGCGGCATGCCGATGCAGGCCGGCTTCGGTCGCATCGACAACCGCTGCGCGATGCCGGCGACCATCGTGTCCGCCAGCAGCCCCGCCTACGCCAGCGTGGAACTGCACGAATCGAAGGTGGTCGATGGCGTCAACCGCATGCGCGCGGTGCCGGAATTGCGCATCGCCCCCGAGGGTGCGGCGGTGCTGAAGCCGGGTGGCCTGCACCTGATGCTGATGAAGCCGAAAGCGGCCCTGAAGCCCGGCAGCCGCGTCGCCATCGAGTTCACGCTGAAGGACGGCCGCAAGCTGCTCGGCGAGTTCGAGGTGCGCAAGCCCGCGCCTTGACGCTCAGGCCGGCAAGAGCAACTCCGCCGCCCGTCGCAGCGCTGCAGGCAAGGGCACCGGTTTGCCGCTGCGCCGATCGATCCACACGGCAACGACATGGCCATTGCAATGCACGGTGCCGTCACCGGCGACGATGCGATGGCCGATGGTCACGCTGGTATTGCCCAGTCGCTCGGTGAACAACTCGACGACGATGCTGGCCGGATACTCGATGGGCTGCTTGAAGTTCAGCGTGGCGTTGGCCACGACGGGTGCGACCTCGGCGGTCATCCACGGCTCGTCCAGTGTCTCGAACCACTCGATGCGTGCCTGCTCCAGGAAGGTCAGGTAGCGCGCGTTGTTGACGTGGTTGAAGGCATCCAGGTCGCTCCAGCGCAGCGCGATCGGCGTGCGGAAAAATCCGCCTGCAGCGGGCTGGCTCATGCGTCGGCCTTCTTTTTCCGGCGCGGTGCCGGCGCGGGTGCAGCGGCTCGTTCGAGCAACGGCGCGAGGAAGCGGCCCGTGTGCGATGCGGGGTTGGCTGCGACGGCTTCCGGCGTGCCGGTGGCGAGGATCTGGCCGCCACGGTGTCCGCCCTCGGGACCCAGGTCCACTACCCAGTCCGCGGTCTTGATCACGTCGAGGTTGTGTTCGATGACGACCACCGTGTTGCCGTCATCGCGCAGGCGATGCAGCACGGCGAGCAGGTGTTCGATGTCGTGGAAGTGCAGGCCGGTGGTCGGCTCGTCGAGGATGTACAGCGTGCGGCCGGTGTCGCGCCGGCTCAGTTCCTTCGACAGCTTCACGCGCTGCGCTTCGCCGCCGGACAGCGTGGTCGCGCTCTGGCCGAGCTTGATGTAGCTCAGGCCCACATCCATCAGCGTTTCCAGCTTGCGGGCGATGCTCGGCACCGGCGCGAACAGCTCCAGCGCGTCCTCGACGGTCATCTCCAGCACGTCGCGGATGCTGTGGCCCTTGTAGTGGATCTCCAGCGTCTCGCGGTTGTAGCGCTTGCCCTGGCAGACATCGCAGGGCACGTACACGTCCGGCAGGAAATGCATCTCGACCTTGATCAGGCCATCGCCCTGGCAGGCCTCGCAGCGGCCGCCGCGCACGTTGAAGCTGAAGCGGCCCGGCGAATAGCCGCGCGCACGCGACTCCGGCACCTGCGCGAACAACTCGCGCAACGGCGTGAACAGGCCAGTGTAGGTGGCCGGGTTGGAGCGTGGCGTGCGACCGATCGGCGACTGGTCGATGTCGACGACCTTGTCGAACAGGTCGAGCCCGGTGATCTCGCGATAGGGCGACGGCGTGTGCGACGCGCCGTTGATCTCGTTCGCCGCCAGCGCATACAGGGTGTCGTTGATCAGCGTCGACTTGCCGGAGCCGGACACCCCGGTGATCGCGGTGAACAGGCCTGACGGGATTTCGAGGTCGACGTTCTTCAGGTTGTTGCCGTGCGCACCCTTAAGCTTGAGCAGCAGCTTGCGGTTGGGGACATGGCGCTTCGCCGGCACTTCGATCCGCTTCTTTCCGGACAGGTACTGCCCGGTGATCGAGCGTGGCGCCTTGAGGATGTCGGCCAGCTTGCCCTGCGCGACCACTTCACCGCCATGCACGCCCGCGCCGGGTCCGATATCGACCACATGGTCGGCCAGGCGGATCGCATCCTCGTCGTGTTCGACCACGATCACCGTGTTGCCGAGGTCGCGCAGGCGGGTGAGGGTGCCAAGCAGGCGTTCGTTGTCGCGCTGGTGCAGGCCGATGCTCGGCTCATCAAGCACGTACATCACACCGACCAGGCCGGCGCCGATCTGCGATGCCAGGCGGATGCGCTGGGCCTCGCCGCCGGACAGGCTGTCCGCCTTGCGCTCGAGCGTGAGGTAATCGAGGCCCACATCGACCAGGAAGCTCAGGCGCTCGCCGATTTCCTTGACGATCTTGGTGGCGATCTCGCCGCGCCAGCCCGGCAGTTTCAGCGCCTGGAAAAACGCGAGGCAGGTGTCGATCGGCATCACCGCGATTTCGTGCAGCGGACGCTCGGCCACGAACACGTTGCGCGCGGAGCGGTTCAGGCGCGCGCCGCCGCATTCCGGGCAGGGACGTTCGCTGATGTACTTCGACAGTTCCTCGCGCACCGCCGCGGATTCCGTCTCGCGGTAGCGACGTTCGAGGTTGGGGATGATGCCCTCGAAGGCGTGCTTGCGCTGGTACTTGTTGCCGTTCTCGCCGACATACACCAGGTTGATCGCTTCCTTGCCGCTGCCGTGCAGGACGATGCCGCGGATGTCTTCCGGCAGCAGTTGCCACGGCAGGTCGACATCGAATTTGTAGTGCTTCGCCAGCGACGTGATCATCGAGAAGTAGTAGGCGTTGCGGCGATCCCAGCCGCGCATCGCGCCCGCCGCCAGCGACAGTTCGGGATGCCCCACGACGCGCGAGGGGTCGAAGAACTGGGCCACGCCCAGGCCGTCGCAACCCGGGCACGCGCCCATCGGCGCATTGAACGAGAACAATCGCGGCTCGAGCTCCGGCAGTGCGTAATCGCAGACCGGACAGGAATACTTCGACGAGAACAGCAGCGGCGTGCGATCCGCCTCATCCATCGATTGCACGACGGCCATGCCGTCGCCGAGCTTCAGCGCGGTTTCGAAGGATTCGGCCAGGCGCTGGCGAATGTCGGCGCGCGGCTTGAAGCGGTCGATCACTGCTTCGATGGTGTGCTTCTGGCGCAGTGCGAGCGTCGGCACCGCGTCGATCTCGTGCACATGGCCGTTCACGCGTACGCGGGTGTAGCCCTGCGCGCGCATCTGCTCGAACACCTGCTGGTGTTCGCCCTTGCGGTCGCGCACCACCGGTGCCAGCAACATCCAGCGCTGGCTGGCCAAGGTGTCGTCGGATTCCATCGCCAGCACCTGGTCGACCATCTGGCTGACGGTCTGCGCTTCCAGCGGGAAGTGGTGGTCGGGGCAGCGCGGGGTACCGACGCGCGCGAACAGCAGGCGCAGGTAGTCGTGGATCTCGGTGATCGTGCCGACCGTCGAGCGCGGGTTGTGGCTGGTCGATTTCTGCTCGATCGAGATCGCCGGGCTCAGGCCCTCGATGTGGTCGATGTCGGGCTTGTCCATCACGCTCAGGAATTGCCGCGCGTACGCCGACAGCGATTCGACGTAGCGACGCTGGCCTTCGGCGTAGATCGTGTCGAACGCCAGCGAAGACTTCCCGGAACCGGACAGGCCGGTGATCACGATCAGTTTTTCGCGCGGCAGGTCGAGGTCGATGTTCTTGAGGTTGTGCGTCCGTGCGCCGCGAAGGCGGATGGTGTCCAGCGCCATGGATGGGGGATCCTGGGGAAGGGGAGCGGGCGAGGTGCGGATGCCGTGCGACGGGCAATCGGGCAGGGTACCGAGCCGGTGATTTGGGGGCAAATGACGGGATTGCCAGCGTCGTGTAGCGGCGTCTCTATGGTTGCGACGCGGGCGCCGAGCGCCGAGGGGCATGGGCCCGCCACCTTGTCCAGTCGTCCAGGACTGATGCGGCGGGCGTGGGCCATCCATGGCCCACTCGGGCCCTTGCCCCACGGCACACGCCGCCGGCAACCCGTGTCGCCGGTCATGGACAGCTTGTCGTCGGTTGACCCTAACCTGCTGAATCCCCTACAATTCCGCTCCTGTCCGGCCTCGATGCCGTGCAGGGACAAGAATAACTACACAAACCAGAGTCAACAGGAACCTCACCATGTACGCAGTTTTGGTCACCGGCGGTAAGCAATACCGCGTGATGCAGGGCGAAAAGCTCCGCGTCGAAAAGCTCGAAGGCGATGTCGACAGCGAGATCAAGTTCGACAACGTCCTGATGCTCGGCGATGCCGACGGCATCAAGCTGGGCGACGACATCAAGGGGGCGTCCATCGCCGCCAAGATCGTCAGCCACGGCCGTGCCGACAAGGTCCGCATCGTCAAGTTCCGTCGCCGCAAGCACCATCGCAAGCAGATGGGCCACCGGCAGTACTACACCGAAATCGAGATCACCGGCATTGCCGGTGGCGACAAGAAGTAAGGGAGAGCAGCCATGGCACATAAAAAGGGCGTAGGTTCCTCGCGCAACGGTCGCGACTCCAACCCGAAGTACCTCGGCGTGAAGATCTATGGTGGCCAGGCGATCGAAGCCGGCAACATCATCGTCCGCCAGCGCGGTACCCAGTTCCACCCGGGCATGGGCGTCGGTCTCGGTCGCGACCACACCCTGTTCGCGCTGGTCGACGGCACGGTCGAGTTCACGACCAAGGGCCCGAACAAGCGCCGCACCGTCAGCATCGTCGCCGCCGCGTAATCCGGCTTCGACGCATCGCGAAGAGCCCCGCTTCGGCGGGGTTTTTCGTTTATGCAGGCGTCCGCTCCTCACCCGCTTCACCGAACACGGCACAATCACCCACATGAAACTCGTCGACGAAGTTGAAATCACCGTTACCGCAGGCAATGGCGGCAACGGCTGCATCGCCTTCCGCCGCGAGAAGTTCATCCCGCTCGGTGGCCCCAATGGCGGCGACGGCGGCAACGGCGGCGACGTCTGGGTGCAGGCCGACGAGAACCTCAACACCCTGGTCGATTTCCGCCACGAGACGCGCTTCAAGGCGCAGCGCGGCGAAAACGGCATGGGCAGCCAGATGTACGGCAAGGCCGGCGAGGACAAGACGATCATCGTCCCGGTCGGCACCGTGATCCACAACGTCGATACCGACGAGATCATCGGCGACCTCACGATGCACGGGCAACGCCTGCTGGTCGCGCGGGGTGGATTGGGCGGCTTGGGCAACATGCATTTCAAGAGTTCGGTCAATCGCACTCCGCGGCGGGCGACGCCGGGCACCGAGGGCGAGACCCGTGGCCTGCGCCTGGAACTCAAGCTGTTGGCCGATGTCGGCCTGCTCGGCTTCCCGAACGCCGGCAAGTCGACGTTCGTGCGCGCGGTGTCCGCGGCGACGCCGAAGGTCGCCGACTATCCGTTCACCACGCTCTATCCGAACCTTGGCGTCGTGAGTGTGGAAATCGGCCGCAGCTTCGTGATCGCCGACATCCCCGGCCTGATCGAGGGCGCCGCGGATGGAGCGGGTCTTGGCAGCCTGTTCCTGCGCCACGTGCAGCGCACCCGCCTGCTGCTGCACCTGGTCGACGTCGCGCCGATGGATTACGAGGGCAGCGCGATGTCGCCGGCCGACCAGGTGCGCGCGATCGAGAACGAACTGCGCAAGTACGATCCGGCGATGCTGGAGAAGCCGCGCTGGCTGGTGCTCAACAAGGCCGATTTGATGTTCGAGGACGAGGCGAAGGCCGCGGCCGAGGCGATCGTTGCCGAGCTTGGCTGGACCGCGCCGTGGTACATCACGTCGGCGCTCGGGCGCGAAGGCACGCGGCCGATCATGCTGGCGGTGCAGACGTTCTTCGACCGCATGCGCGAAGACGAACTGGAAGCCGCCGCGAACGAGGCGGCGAGCACCGGCGACAATGCCTGAGTATTTCGTGCAGGCAATAAAAAACCCGGCTTGCGCCGGGTTTTTTACGCAAGGCGTCGAAGGCTTATGCGGCCTTCAGGGCCTTGATGCGCGCGGTCAGGCGAGCCTTGTGACGGGCAGCCTTGTTCTTGTGGATCAGGCCGCGGGCGGCGAAACGATCCAGCAGCGGCTGCGCGGTGACGAACGCGGCGGCGGCGGCTTCGGCGTCGTTGGCGTCGAGCGCCTTGATCACCTTCTTGACGGCGGTACGCAGCATGGAGCGCTGGGCGACGTTGCGTTCGTTGCGCACGACGGTCTGCTTGGCGCGCTTCTTGGCGGACTTGATATTGGCCACGATGAAAATCCTGGGGAGTCTGTTGGGGCTGAAAGAATCGGCCGCCGGCAGCACTGCCTACGGACGAAGGGATCGGGAAGACTCAAAATTATGGACGATTCAATGGCTTGCGTCAACAACATGGGCGGTGCACGGGCATGAGTCGGTTGCTGCGGTCGACCGCGGTCTTCAGCGCCATGACCTTCCTGTCGCGGGTGTCCGGACTGGTCCGCGACCAGGTCTACGCGATCGTGTTCGGCGCCAATCCGGCGATGGACGTCTTCATCGCCGCGTTCCGCATCCCCAATTTCATGCGCCGGCTGTCCGCGGAAGGCTCGTTCTCGATGGCCTTCGTGCCGGTGCTGGCCGAATACAAGGAGAAACATGGCCCGCAGGCGGTACGCGACCTGGTGGACCGTGTCACCGGCACCCTGCTGGCGGGCCTGCTGGTGGTCACCGCGCTGGTGATGCTGGCGGCGCCCTGGCTGACCCAGCTGATTGCGCCCGGTTTTGCGCCCGGCGGCGAAAAGCACGCGCTGTTCATCGAAATGCTGCGGATCACCTTCCCGTATGCGCTGTTCATCTCGTTGGCGTCGCTGGCCGGCAGCATCCTCAACAGTTACCAGCGGTTCGCCATTCCCGCGCTGTCGCCGATCCTGTTGAACCTGGCGATGATGGCCGCGGCGCTGGGCCTGGCACCGTTGATGGGCGGATCGGTGAAGGCGCTGGCCTGGGGCGTGTTCGCGGCCGGCATCCTGCAGTTGGTCTTCCAGTTGCCCTCTCTGGCAAGGCTGGGGCTGTTGCCGCGGCCGCGGCTCGACTTCGCCCATGCCGGCGTTCGCAAGATCCTCAAGCTGATGGTGCCGACTCTGTTCGGCTCATCGGTGGTGCAGTTCAACCTGCTGTTCAACACCATGGCTGCGTCGTTCCTGATAGGCGGCAGCATGACGTGGCTCTATTACAGCGATCGCCTGCTGGAATTCCCGCTTGGCATGTTCGGGGTCGCGATCGGCACGGTGATCCTGCCGCACCTCTCGACGCGCCATGCGGCGACCGATCCCGACGGCTTTTCCAAAGGACTCGATTGGGGCTTCCGCCTGTGCCTGCTGATCGGCCTGCCGGCCTGCGCCGGCCTGATCCTGTGCGCCGAACCGCTGATGGCCACGTTGTTCCAGTACCGCAACTTCACCGCCATGGACGCGAAAATGAGCAGCTGGAGCCTGATCGCGCAGTCCACGGCGGTGCCCGCCTTCCTGCTGGTCAAGGTGCTTGCGCCTGCGTTCTATTCGCGGCAGGACACGCGTACGCCGGTGAAGGCGGCGATCGTGGCGGTGCTGACCAATGGCGTTTGCACCGTGGGCCTGTTCGCCTGGTTGCTGCTTGCCACGTCGACCGGGCAGGCGGCCTTGCAGGCGGCAGGCGGCAGTTGGCGGGAGGCCTTGGCGACCGTTCCTGGCGCGCACGCACTGCTCGCACTGGCGATCGCGATTGCCGGCTGGGTCAATGCCCTGCAACTGGCTTGGCTCCTGCGACGGACGGGTGTTTATCGCCGCCAGCCCGGTTGGAGGCGCTTCCTGTGGCAACTGGCCGCGGCAACAGCGACCTTGGTGCTGGTGGTGCTTGCATTCCGCTACGCATGGACGGGTTGGGGCGACTGGGAGTGGTGGGAGCGCGCCTGGCGACTGGCGGCGATGGTCGGCAGCGGCGGCTTGGCATACGCGGGCGTGTTGCTGGCGATGGGCATGCGTCCGCGCGACCTGCGCCACTGACGGTCGCGTTGCTGCACCGCAGCTATACTGCGGAGTCACCATGAAGCCCCTCTTCCGCGACGCCAACGCCGCATCCGCAAGCCCACGGGTCTTGAGCCCGGAGGGCAGTGTCGTATGCATCGGCGCTTTCGATGGCCTGCACCTGGGCCACCAGGCCTTGGTCGGCCGCGCGACCGCGCGCGCGCGAGAATTGGGCCTGCCGGCGGTGGCGTTGAGCTTCGAGCCGCTGCCGCGCGAGTTCTTCGCGAAGGACGCCAAGCCGCCGCGCCTGATGCTGCCACGCGCGAAACTCGACGGTCTGTATTCGCTGGGTTGCGATAGCGTCGGCCTGCTGCGCTTCAACGCGAAGCTGGCGTCGATGCCGGCCGAGGACTTTGTCCGCGAGGTGCTGGTCGACCGCCTGTCGGCGCGTGAAGTGTGGGTGGGCCCGGAGTTCCGCTTCGGCAAGGGACGCACCGGCGATATCGACCTGCTGCAGGCGATGGGCGACACCCACGGCTTCACCGCGCACACGATCGAACCAGTGCATTGCAGCGACGGCGAGCGTGTCTCCAGCACGCGCATCCGCACGGCGCTGACGACAGGCGATTTCGATACGGCCACCAAGCTGCTCGGTCGCCCCTATGCGATCGGCGGACACGTGGTGCATGGCAAGCAACTGGGTCGCACCCTCGGTTATCCGACGGCCAACCTGCGCTATGGCGGCAAGACGCCGGCCTTGCGCGGCATCTATGCCACCTGGGTGCACGGCGTTGCCGATCGCCCATGGCCGTCGGTGTCGAGCTTCGGCACGCGGCCGACCGTCGATGGCATCGAGCCCTTGCTGGAAGCGCATCTGTTCGATTTCGACGGCGACCTGTACGGCCGCCGCATCGAGGTGGAGTTCGTCGCCCATTTGCGCGACGAGGAAAAGTTCGCCGACCTGGATTCGCTGGTGGTGCAGATGCGCCGCGACGATGCACGGGCCCGGGCGATCCTCGCGGGCGCGCCGCCAGGCGCGACTGCCGTGTCCGTTGAAACCTGTCGCGCCTGAAGGCGCGCCCACAGTTCGAGAAGCCGTCCCGTGACCGACAAGACCGACAAGCAAGAGAATCCGTACAAGGCGACCATCCTGCTGCCGGAGACCGCGTTCCCGATGCGCGGCGATCTGCCGAAGCGCGAGCCGGAGACGCTGGCGCGCTGGGAAAGCGAAGGCCTGTACGCGCAACTGCGCAACGTGGCGAAGGGCCGTCCGCAGTTCGTCCTGCACGACGGCCCGCCCTACGCGAACGGTGCGATCCACCTGGGCCACGCGGTCAACAAGATCCTCAAGGACATCATCGTCAAGTCGAAGACGGTGGCCGGCTTCGATGCGCCGTACATCCCGGGCTGGGACTGCCACGGCCTGCCGATCGAGATCGCGATCGAGAAGAAGTGGGGCAAGGTCGGCGTGAAGCTCGATGCGGTCGAGTTCCGGCAGAAGTGCCGCGATTACGCCAACGAGCAGATCGATGTGCAGCGCCGCGACTTCAAGCGCCTTGGCGTGCTCGGCGACTGGGACAACCCGTACCGCACCCTCGATTTCAAGTTCGAGGCCGACGAGATCCGCGCGCTGGCGAAAGTGGTCGAGAACGGTCACCTGCTGCGCGGGGTCAAGCCGGTGTACTGGTGCTTCGATTGCGGCAGTGCGTTGGCCGAGGCGGAGATTGAGTACCAGGACAAGGTCTCGCCGGCGGTCGACGTCGCCTACAACGCGCGCAACCCGCAGGCACTGAGCCGCGCCTTCGGCAGCGAACTGCCGGAAGGCGTCGAGGTCGCGCTGCCGATCTGGACCACCACGCCGTGGACGCTGCCGGCATCGCTGGCGATTTCGGTTGGCCCGGAACTCGAGTACGTGTTGGTCGAAGGCCCGAGCGCCGCGAATGGCGGACGTCGCTGGCTGGTGCTGGCGGAAGCGCTGGCCGAGAAGGCATTGAAGCGCTACGGCGTCGACGAGGTCGTGGTGCTCGGTCGCGCGCTGGGTGAAAAACTCGAAGGCATGCTGTTTGCGCATCCGTTCTACGACGAACGCGATATCCCGGTCCTGCTCGGCGACCACGTGAGTGCGGAAGACGGCACCGGTGCCGTGCACACCGCGCCCGGCCATGGCCAGGAGGACTTTGCGGTCTCGCAGAAGTACGGCCTGGTCGAAAAATATTCCGCTGCGCAGTTGAATCCGGTCGATGGCCGCGGCGTGTACCTGCCGTCGACGCCACCCGCGAACGGCGTCGAACTCGCGGGCCTGCATGTGTGGAAGGCCAACGACGTGCTGGTCGACGTGCTGCGCGCGAGCGGGCACCTGCTCGCATTCTCGAAGCTCACCCACAGCTACCCGCATTGCTGGCGCCACAAGACGCCGGTGGCGTTCCGCGCCACCCCGCAGTGGTTCATCTCGATGGACCAGGCCAACCTGCGTCGCGATGCACTGGCGGCGATCAAGACCGTGCAGTGGTACCCCGAATGGGGCGAGGCACGCATCGCCGGCATGATCGACGGCCGTCCGGACTGGACGATTTCGCGCCAGCGCACTTGGGGCGTGCCGATCGCGCTGTTCGTGCATCGGGAGAGCGGCGAGCCGCATCCGCGCAGCGTCGAAGTGATGCGCCAGGTCGCGGATCGCGTAGAGCAGGGCGGCGTGGATGTCTGGTATTCGCTCGATGCCGCGGAACTGCTCGGCGACGAGGCGGAGGAGTACGACCGCATCACCGACATCCTCGATGTCTGGTTCGATTCCGGCATCACCCACGAAGCGGTGCTGCTCGAGCGCGGCCTCGGCAAGCCTGCCGATCTGTATCTGGAAGGTTCGGACCAGCACCGCGGCTGGTTCCAGAGCTCGATGCTGACCGGCGTCGCCATCGACAAGGCCGCGCCGTACCGGCAATGCCTGACCCACGGCTTCACCGTGGACGAGCACGGCCGCAAGATGTCGAAGTCGCTGGGCAATGGCATCGAGCCGCAGGACATCATGAAGACGCTGGGCGCGGACATCCTGCGCCTGTGGATCGCGTCCGCCGACTACAGCAACGAGATGTCGCTGTCGCAGGAAATCCTCAAGCGCAACGCCGATGCCTACCGCCGCATCCGCAACACCGCACGCTTCCTGCTGGGCAACCTGCATGGCTTCGACCCCGCGCGCGACCTGCTGCCGCTGGACGGCATGGTCGCGCTGGATCGCTGGGCAGTGCATCGCGCCTGGCAGGTGCAGGAGGACATCGCCGCGGCGTATGCGCGCTACGACTTCGCCGCGGTGGTGCAGTCGCTGATGAATTTCTGCAGCGTCGATCTTGGCTCGCTGTACCTCGACGTGACCAAGGATCGCCTGTACACGATGGGCGAGGATTCGCGTGGGCGTCGCAGTGCGCAGTCGGCGATGTTCCGCATCACCGAGGCCTTCGTGCGCTGGATCGCGCCGGTGCTGAGCTTCACTGCCGACGAGATGTGGCAGCAGCTGCCCGGCGAACGCGTGGCCAATGTCCTATTCGCGACCTGGTATGAGGGCCTCGCACCGTTGCCAGAGGATGCGGCGTTGTCGGCGACCGATTTCGATGCGCTGCTGCAATTGCGCGACCAGGTCGCCAAGGTGCTGGAGCCGATGCGCGCCGCCGGCGAAATCGGTGCCGCACTGCAGGCGGAGATCGAACTGCGTTGCGGCGTGTCCGACCAGAACTGGTTGTCGCCTCTCGCCGACGAATTGCGGTTCCTGCTGATCAGCGGCGACGTGCGCGTGGTGCCGGATGGCGACGCGAAGGGCGCGATCGGCGTGTTCGCGCAGCCGACGAGCAAGGCCAAGTGCGTGCGCTGCTGGCACCATCGCGCGGATGTGGGCACGCATGCGGCGCATCCGCAGTTGTGCGGACGTTGCGTGTCGAACATCGAAGGCCCGGGCGAAGCAAGGACCTGGTTCTGATGGAGGCCGTGAAACCCAATGCGCTTCCGTGGCTCGGCGCGTCGGTGCTGGTGCTGGTGCTCGACCAGCTGACCAAGGCCTGGGTGCTGGCATCGCTGCCGGAATACACCGCGGTGCCGGTCATCGACGGCTTCTGGAACTGGTATCGCACCTACAACACCGGGGCCGCCTTCAGCTTCCTGGCCAATGCGGGCGGCTGGCAGAAATACTTCTTCACCGTGCTCGCCTTCGCGATCAGTGGCCTGATGGCATGGATGCTGGCGAAGACGCCGCGCAACGACTGGAAGCAGGCGTTGCCGCTGGCGCTGGTGATCGGCGGCGCGATCGGCAACGTCATCGACCGCCTGCAGCACGGCCATGTGGTCGACTTCATCCAGTGGCATGTCGGCGAGCACTACTGGCCGGCATTCAACATCGCCGACTGTGCGGTGGTCGGCGGCGCAATCGGCATCGCGTTGTTCGGGCTGCTGTCAGGCAAGCCGAAAGCCAAGGCGGGATAATCGCGACATGGACATCCTGCTCGCCAATCCGCGTGGTTTCTGTGCCGGCGTCGACCGCGCCATCGAGATCGTCAAGCGCGCGATCGAGACGCTGGGCGCGCCGATCTACGTGCGCCATGAAGTCGTGCACAACAAGTTCGTCGTCGACGACCTGAAGTCGCGTGGTGCGATCTTCGTCGAGGAGCTCGACGAAGTGCCGGACGGCAACACGGTGATCTTCAGTGCGCACGGCGTGTCGCAGGCGGTGCGCCGCGAGGCCGACCGGCGCGGCCTGAAGGTGTTCGATGCGACCTGCCCGCTGGTGACCAAGGTGCACCTGGAAGTGGCGCGGCAATGCCGCAATGGCCGCGACATGGTCCTGATCGGCCACGCCGGGCATCCCGAAGTGGAAGGCACGATGGGCCAGTGGAACCGCGAAGGCGGGCTCGGGACGATCCACCTGGTCGAGGACATCGACGATGTCGCGACGATCGACATCGCCCAACCCGGCAATTGCTCGTTTACCACCCAGACCACCCTGAGCGTGGACGACACCCGCGACATCATCAGCGCGTTGAAGGCGCGGTTCCCGCAGATGCAGGGCCCGAAGAACGACGATATCTGCTACGCCACGCAGAACCGCCAGGACGCGGTGCGCGAACTGGTGGCCGAAGGCTGCGATGCCGTGCTGGTCGTCGGCTCGCCGAACAGTTCCAATTCCAATCGCCTGCGCGAACTCGCGGAGCGGGAAGGCGCGGCCGCGTGGCTGATCGATGGTGCCGGCGAAATCGATCCTGCGTGGGTGACCGGCCGCCGGCGCATCGGCGTGACTGCCGGTGCCTCCGCTCCGGACGTGTTGGTGCAGGGCGTGCTGGCGCGGCTGCGCGAACTCGGTGCCGCCAGTGCGCGCGAGTTGCACGGCGAACCCGAAGACATGGTGTTCGCGCTGCCCAAGGAACTGCGCCTGCGCCTGATCGACTGAACGCAGTCGCCGGACCAAAAACAAACGCCACGCTTCATGCGTGGCGTTTGTCCTTGCAGAAATCGGGGCGGCGCGGAATCGATGGGTTGCATCGATGACGAGGTGCTCCGGCGCCCCGGGGGGAGGAGCGGGCAACATCCCTGTCGCCCGTGCCGACATCCTGCGACTGAATGGATCGGATTGCATGCATCGATCCAGCCATTCTGGCTGGCCGTGACTGATTGAATTGATTGCATTGATTGGCTCTGATGCATGAAAGACAGCAATCATGTACAAGGTTGTGACAGTATTCGTGGCAGCCACGATCGATGTCATCGGAGATTTCATGAAAATGCAGGAACGGATCCGGCGGGCACGCCGGCGTGCGGGGCTCTCGCAGGCAGGGCTTGCTGCGGAGGTCAACGTGCGCCGCAGCGCGGTGTCGAACTGGGAATCCGCCAACGATGTGCTGCCTTCGATGCAGAACCTGCTGGCGATCGCCAAGGCCTGCCGCGTGTCGCTGGAGTGGTTGGGCACCGGCCGCGGCGGCATCTCGCCGGATCCGGACGCACTCGCGGACGTGCCTACCGCCAACGCGGAACTGGTCGATGTCGAGGAAGAGCGGCTCCTGCTGGCCGGCTTCCGCAACCTGCCGCGGCGTTCGCAGCAGCTGGTGCTGGATCTCGTCGAGACCCTGCAGTCCGCGCGTCGCCGGGTGGCGCGGGCTTGAGCCGCCGGTCTGCCGCGCTGGTGGAGCGTTGCGCGAGCGGCTAGAATTGCGCCCCACGCCGGAATAGCTCAGTTGGTAGAGCGGCGCATTCGTAATGCGTAGGTCGCAGGTTCGATTCCTGTTTCCGGCACCATCTCCTTCGACCCATCAACAGCCCGGACGGTCATGGACGCGATTTCGCTCGAAGACCTCGCCTTGCTGGATGTGTTGCACCGCATCGACCAGGGCGTCGAGCTCGTGCATGGCGATGGCGCGATCAGGCAACGCATGGTGGAGAGCGGGCTGATCGAGGACGACGCCGACGGATTGCGGCTGACCACGGCCGGCATCGAGTTGTGCAAGTCGTTGCAGCACCGGGTGGCGGCCGATGCCCAGGCCGAGAAGATCCTGCAGCAGCGGGCGGCTGCGGAATCTTAGGCCGCCGACGTGCAGCAGGCCGCCTCGCAGGCCTGATCGAGCGCTTGAAGGCATGCGCGCCTTCCTCCGACCTGTGACGCGCCTTGCCGTTTTGCGGTGCCCTCGACATGGAAACGCCCGACGCAATGAGAAGGCATTCGCTGTCTTAGCGGCTGCGACCGCGTCCGGCTAAAGTGCCGCATCGCCAACGACGCAGCACCGATGTCAAAACCTGTTGCCAAGACGTCTTCGCAGAAACGCCGCACGGCCTACGTGTGCACCGAATGCGGGGCCGACCACGCCAAGTGGCAGGGCCAGTGCGAGGCCTGCGGTGCCTGGAATTCGCTGAGCGAGATCGCGCTGGAGAGCGCGGCGCAGGCCGCATCCCCGGCATCGCGTCGCAGCGGCTGGGCAGGCAAGGTCGACGTGGCGCAGGTGGTCGCGCTGGCCGACGTGCGCCATACCGAGCACGCGCGCACCTCAACCGGCATCGGCGAATTCGATCGCGTGTTGGGTGGCGGATTGGCGGAAGGCGCGGTGGTATTGGTCGGTGGCGATCCCGGCATCGGCAAGTCGACGTTGCTGTTGCAGGCGCTGGCGCAGATGGCACCGCAGCTGCCCGGGCTCTACGTCACCGGCGAGGAATCGCTGGCCCAGGTGGCGGGCCGTGCCGTGCGCCTGGGCTTGCCGCTGGAGGGATTGCAGGCGCTGGCCGAAACCTGCGTCGAGCGCATCCTCGAACACGCCATCGCGATGCGGCCGCGGTTGATCATCGCCGACTCGATCCAGACCTTGT
>JAVWUU010000015.1:0-31808 GCA_036666995.1 Thermomonas sp. | reverse complement strand
GACTTACTGTTGACGTAGCCCGGCCCAAAGAGGCGGCGATCGTACGCATCGACTTCCCCGCGGCCATGCCACGGGATATCTCTTCCCGTTCGGCCAGGCTCAACACGCGTGCCGAGCGTCGTCGCTGAGGCGGACGGATGCCACCCGACTCCGCCAAGATCCTTCGAACCGAGGTATGTGGCCGATCAAACAGTGCTGCAATCTGGTGCAGGGACTCGCCCCGCTGCCAGCGATCCCACATCAAGCCCTTCTGGCTGTCGGTGTAGAAAATCCTCGTCCGGTACTTCATCCGCAACACCCCTGCTGCTCATGGCAGTCTTCAGTGTGTTGCATCGATCAATTGAATCCGCGGCCGCCAGTGGAACTTCACGAAAGTGGACTCGCCCTTCGCGTTGACCAGCCGGAAGCTGTGGATGCCGAAGCCCTCGATCATCCGCAGCGAGCGCGGGATGCCGCGGTCGCTCATCGCCCACAGCACCATGTGCAGCGTTTCCGGCGACAGCGAAACGAAATCCCAGAACGTGTCGTGCGCACTCGCCGCCTGCGGGAAACCGCGGTCCGGCTCCATCTTCACCGCATGGATGAAGTCCGGGAATTTCATCGCATCCTGGATGGCGAACACCGGCAGGTTGTTGCCGACCAGGTCGAAGTTGCCTTCCTGCGTGTAGAACTTGACCGCGAAGCCGCGGACGTCGCGCGGCGTATCGACGCTGCCTGCACCACCGGCGACGGTGGAGAAGCGGCAGAACACCGGAATTCGGCCCTTCTCGGCCAGGAACTTCGCCGTCGTGTACTTCGACAGCGGCCTGGTGAGCTCGAAATAGCCATGCGCCGCCGAGCCGCGTGCATGCACGATCCGTTCCGGGATGCGCTCGTGGTCGAAGTGGGTGATCTTCTCGCGGAGGATGAAGTCCTCCAGTAATGTGGGCCCGCGCGAATACGCGCGCAGCGAGTTCTGGTTGTCGGCAACGGGAATGCCTTGCGCCGTCGTCAGCACGCCCGACTTCGCGGTCGCCTGCTGGCGGGTTTCGCCACCGTTGCCGGTGGTCTTGCTCGACGGCGTGGACTTGCCGGCAGCGGTTTTTTTCTTGGTGGCCATGCGGACTCCTGTCGGGGCTCTATCCATCGACCGTAGCCCCCGCATCGTGAAGGGCGCATCACGCGCGCGCGGCCAGAATCGCGTCCCTGCACACCTCTCGGACGACACGATGGACCTCAAGAGCGGCTATCCGTTCTGGGCAGTGAAGAACGGCCTGATGCATGCGTTCCCGCCGTTGCAGGCAGACCTGCGCTGCGACGTCGCCATCATTGGCGGGGGCATCACCGGTGCATTGATCGCCGACGAACTCGCGTCGCATGGACACGACGTGGCGGTGGTCGACCAGCGCGACATCGGCTGGGGCAGCACGGCGGCGAGTACCGCATTGCTGCAATACGAAATCGACACGCACATGGTCGATCTGGCAAAGCGTTATGGCGAGGACAATGCAGTGCTCGCCTACAGGGCCTGCGCGCAGGCGATCGACATGGTCGCGGCGAAGGCCGCGGACATCCGCGACGTGGATTTCGCGCGGATGCGCAGCCTGTACTACGCCAGCAAACGTCGCCATCGCAGCGACCTCGAGGACGAGTTCGCGTTGCGCAAGCGCCATGGCTTCGACGTGGAATGGCTGGATGGCGAACAGGTAAAGCAGGAGTACGGCTTCGACGCCCCATGCGCCATCCTCAGCGAGAAGGCCGCGCGCATCGATCCGTACCGCATGGCTTACCGCCTGCTGGCGCGATTGCAGAAGCGCGGCGCCGCCGTGCACGACCGCACGCCGATCGCGCGCATCGAAGTGGACGATCGCGGCGCAACGCTCACGACCACGGATGGCGTGGTGATCAAGGCGAAATACCTGGTCATGGCCGCGGGTTACGCGAGCCAGCAATTCCTGAAAAAGCGCGTGGCGAAAAACCGCAGCAGCTACGCCTTCATCACGGATCCCATCGATACCGAAACACTCGGCGCGCTCAAGGACACGATGGTCTGGGAGTCCGCGCGGCCATACCTGTACATGCGCACGACCGGCGATGGCCGGTTGCTGGTGGGCGGTGACGACGACAGCGTCGACATCCCCGCGAAGCGCGATGCGCTGGTCGACCGCAAGGCACGCAAGCTGGCGGAAAAGGTGTCGAAGCTGTTCCCGGATATCCCGGTGCAACCCGCATTCGCCTGGGCGGGCACGTTCGCGGAAACCGAGGACGGGCTGCCTTGGATCGGGGTGTCCCCGGAGCACGGGCGGCGCCTGCTGTTCGCGATGGCCTATGGCGGCAACGGCATCACCTATTCGATGCTCGGCGCAGGCCTGATCCGGGCCCTGGTCGAGCGCCGCAAGCACCCGTTGCAGGGCATCTTCGGGTTCGACCGAAAGGCCTGAGCGCACCTGGGGCGCGACGCGACGAGCCACGCAGGAGGGCGGCATCGGCTAGAATTCCGCGGCTTTGCCAGTCCCGTCGCCCAGGAGCCCCGCATGTCGCAACTCGCCTATCGCCGCGTCCTGCTGAAGCTCTCCGGCGAAGCCCTGATGGGCGACGAGGACTACGGCATCGACCCGAAGGTCCTGAACCGCCTCGCCCGCGAAGTCATCGAAGCCCGCGACGCCGGTGCCGAGATCGCGCTGGTGGTCGGCGGCGGCAACATCTTCCGCGGCGCAGGCCTGGCCGCCGGCGGCATGGACCGGGTGACCGGCGACCAGATGGGCATGCTCGCCACCGTGATCAATGCGCTGGCCATGCAGGACGCGCTGGAAAAACTGGGCGCCAAGTGCCGGGTGATGAGCGCGCTGAAGATCAACGACGTCTGCGAGGACTACATCCGCCGTCGCGCCATGCGCCACCTGGAAAAGGGCCGCATCGCGATCTTCGCGGCCGGTACCGGCAACCCGTTCTTCACCACCGATTCCGGCGCGGCGCTGCGGGCGATCGAGATCGGCGCCGACCTGCTGTTGAAGGCGACCAAGGTCGATGGCGTGTACGACAAGGATCCGAACAAGCACGCCGACGCGGTGCGGCTGGGCGACCTGCGCTACGACGAGGTCATCGCCCGCAACCTGCAGGTGATGGACACCGCTGCGTTCGCCCTGTGCCGGGACGCGGCACTGCCGCTGCGCATCTTCGACATGGCCCAGCCCGGTGTGTTGCTGCGCGTCCTGCGCGGCGAGCAGATCGGCACCCTCGTCCACGCCTGAGCGCACCGGCGGCGCGCATCGGCTCATCGGCTCGCTCCGCCGGCTTATAATCCGGGGTTGCCAGACGACCACGGAGCACCGCGATGCTGAACGACATCAAGAGAGACGCCCAGGCCCGCATGGGCAAGAGCATCGAATCGCTGCGCCATGCCCTGGTCAAGGTGCGCACCGGCCGCGCCAACGCCGGCCTGGTGGACAGCATCAAGGTCAGCTATTACGGCTCCGACATGCCGCTGTCGCAGGTCGCCAGCGTGGCGGTCACCGACGCGCGCTCGATCACCATCACGCCATGGGAAAAGCAGATGGTCGCGGCGGTCGAGAAAGCGATTCTGGGTTCCGACCTGGGCCTGACCCCGACCACCGCCGGCACCGTGATCCGCCTGAACATCCCGGCACTGACCGAGGAGCGCCGCAAGGACCTGGCCAAGGTCGTGCATGGCGAGGGCGAGGACACCAAGGTCGCGATCCGCAACATCCGCCGCGACGCCAACACCCAGGTCAAGGGGCTGCTGAAGGAAAAGCAGATCACCGAGGACGAAGCAAGCGGCGCCGAGGCCGACATCCAGAAGATCACCGATGGCGCGATCAAGGATGTCGACGAGGTGATCAGGGGCAAGGAAGCAGAACTCATGTCCGTCTGATCGGCCTGCTGCGCTTGGCCATGCGGCGTCATCGCGGACCCCGGCGGCAGTCACGTACCGTACGTACGCTCCTGCCGCCGGTTCCCGCTCTTCCTTGCCTGGCCTGCGCTCGCGACGGCCGATCCGATGAGTGATGCAAGCCACGCGGGCCCGATCCCGCAGCACCTCGCCATCATCATGGATGGCAACGGCCGCTGGGCGCAGCAGCGCCACCGGCCGCGGATCATCGGCCATCGCGCCGGCGCGCGTGCGGTAAATCGTTGCGTGGAGTTCTGCCTGGACCGCGGCGTCGGCGCGCTGACCCTGTTCGCGTTTTCCAGCGAGAACTGGAACCGGCCCACCGAGGAAGTCGGCGGCCTGATGAAACTCTTCCTCGGCGCGCTGGAACGCGAAGTCGATGAATTGCACCGCCTCGGCGCGCGCCTGCGTTTCATCGGCGAACGCGGCCGTTTCGATGGCGCGATCCTGGCCCGCATGCAGGCCGCCGAAGCACTGACCGCGGGCAACACCCGCCTGCAACTGAGCATTGCCGCCAGTTACGGCGGCCGGCAGGACATCGCCCAGGCCGCGCGTGCGCTGGCAGAGGAGGTCGCCGCCGGTCGGTTGCGACCGGACCAGGTCGACGAGGACGCGCTCTCGGCGCGCATGGCGCTGGCCGACCTGCCCGCTCCCGACCTGTTCATCCGCACCGGCGGCGAACTACGGATCAGCAATTTCCTGCTCTGGCAGCTCGCCTACACCGAGCTCTGGTTCACCGACACGTTGTGGCCCGACGTGGATGCCGCCACACTGCAGCGCGCGCTGGAGCACTACGCCGGACGCGAACGCCGCTTCGGCCTGACCAGTGCGCAGGTCGCGGGCCACGCCACCGGGGGAATCGAGTGACCAAGACGCGCGTGCTGGCCGCACTGATCATGGCCCCGCTGGCGATCGGCGGCGTGCTGTTGCTGCCCACGCCATGGCTGGTGGCGATCGCCGCGCTGCTGTTCCTGCTCGCCTTGTGGGAGTGGCTGCGCTTGGCCGATGTCGAGGACACCCTCGCCCGCACCATCCTGCTGGCCTGCAACCTCGCGTTGATGGTGGCGCTGGTGTGGGGCTCGCGCTCCGCGCATGGCGGTTCGTTCGCGCTGTTCCAGCTGGTGATCGTGATCGGCGTGGCGTGGTGGCTGCTCGCCCTGCTGTGGCTGAAGCACTACCACTTCGCCTCCGACCACGATTCGCATGCGCGCGCCTTCAAGCTGCTCGCAGGCACGCTGGCGGTGGTGCCGGCCTGGTGCGCGCTGGGCGTGATCCACGCGTCCGAGCCCAACGGCCACTACTGGCTGTTGCTCGCGCTGATGCTGGTCTGGGCGGCGGATACCGGCGCGTACTTCACCGGCCGCACCTTCGGCGGCAAGTGGTTCGGCGGCCGCAAGCTGGCCCCGCGGATCAGCCCGAACAAGACCATCGAAGGCCTGCTCGGCGGCGTGGTGCTGGCGATGCTGGTCGCCATCGTGGGCGCGCTGCTGATCGGCGTCGACCAAGCGCACCTGCCGGCGGTCGCCGGCGTGGCCGCGGTGACCGTAGCGTTCTCGGTGGTCGGCGACCTCTACGAAAGCCTGCTCAAGCGCCACGTCGACATCAAGGACTCCGGACACCTCATCCCGGGCCACGGCGGCGTGCTGGACCGCGTGGACAGCGTGCTCGCCGCGTTGCCGGTGTTTGCCCTGGGCAAGGTCTGGTTCGGCTTCTGAGCGGGTTGGGCATGCAACGGGTTGCCATCCTCGGTGCCACCGGATCGATCGGCGCTTCCGCGCTGGACGTGGTCGCGCGCCATCCCGAGCGGATGCGCGCCAGCGTGCTCGCTGCCGGCACGCGCGTGGACGACCTGCTGGCACTCTGCCGCCTGCATCGCCCCGACCATGCGGTCATCGCCGACGAAGGCGCCTTCGCCACCCTGCGCGATGGTCTGCGCGATGCCGGGCTGGACACCGAAGCCCACGCCGGCAGTGATGCACTCGATGCGCTGGTGGCCGGCGATGCCTGCGACAGCGTGGTCGCGGCGATCGTCGGCGCAGCCGGGCTGTCCTCGACCCTGGCTGCCGCGCGCGCGGGCAAGCGCCTGCTGCTGGCCAACAAGGAATCGCTGGTGCTGGCCGGCGAACTGCTGATGCAGGCGGCGAGCACGCATGGCGCGGTCATCGTGCCGATCGACAGCGAACACAACGCGATCTTCCAGTGCCTGGCCGGCAACCCGGGCGAGACGCCCTCGCGGATCACCCTGACCGCCTCCGGTGGTCCGTTCCGCGGCTGGACGCGCGATGGATTGGCCACGGTCACGCCTGCGCAAGCCGTAGCCCATCCGAAGTGGTCGATGGGCCCGAAGATCTCGGTCGATTCGGCCTCGCTAATGAACAAGGGCCTGGAGGTGATCGAGGCCCACCACCTCTTCGGCGTGCCCGGCGAGCGCATCCGCGTCCTCGTCCATCCGCAGTCGCTGGTGCATTCCTTCGTCGATTTCGCCGATGGCAGCACCCTCGCCCAACTGGGCCTGCCGGACATGCGCACCGCGCTGGCCGTCGGCCTGGGCTGGCCGCAACGGATCGCCTCCGGCGTGCCGGCGCTCGACCTGCTGGCGGAGGGCGGCAGGCTCGATTTCGCCGCTCCGGATCTCGACGCCTTCCCCTGCCTGGCGCTCGCATTCCGCGCATTGGCGTCGGGTGGAGCCGCGCCCGCCGTGTTGAATGCCGCCAACGAAGAAGCTGTTTCAGCCTTTCTTCAGGGCCGGATCGGTTTCCTATCCATTCCCGAGATCGTTGCCCACGCCCTGGACGCCATGCCCGCGACGCCAGCAGATTCGATTGATGCGTTGCTGGCGGCCGATGGATGGGCGCGCTCGCAGGCGCATGCACGCATCGCCCTGCTGGCCGCGTGAGCACGCCCGGATGACGCCACCCGCATGAGCGAGTTCCTCGGATCCCTGTGGTGGATGCTGGTCGCGCTGGGCGTGCTGGTGACCTTCCACGAGTTCGGCCACTTCTGGGTCGCCCGCCGGTGCGGGGTCAAGGTGCTGCGCTTCTCGATCGGCTTCGGCCGGCCGCTGTGGACGCGCCACGGCAAGGACGGCACCGAATACGTGGTCGCCGCGCTGCCGCTGGGTGGCTACGTGCGCATGCTCGACGAGCGCGAGGACCACGTGCCTGCCCACCAGCTGGACCAGGCGTTCAATCGCAAGCCGGTGCTGCAGCGCATGGCGATCGTGGCAGCCGGCCCGGCCGCCAACCTGCTGCTCGCCTTCGCGCTGCTGTGGGCGATGCTGGTGATCGGGCGCCCGGATTACGCGCCGGTGGTCGGCAAGGCGACCGGCATCGCCGCGCAGGCCGGCTTGCGCAGTGGCGACCGCATCCTGTTCGTCGGCGAACGCGAGACGCCGACCTGGAGCGAGGCCGGCATGGCCCTGACCGTGGCCGCGCTCGACCGCCAACCGGTCGCGTTGCGCGTGCAGCGCGCGGAAGGCGACGAGGTCACGCGCACGCTGGCACTGGATCGGCTGCCGTCGAAGATCGACGAACTGCGGGCCATCGAGGCGACAGGCTTGGTCGCCAGGCACCAGGTGCGGCCGGCGCTGGTCGGCACCATCAATCAGGGCAGTCCGGCCTGGGGCGTGCTGGCGGAAGGCGACCGGATCACCGCGGTCGATGCCACCCCGATCGCCGGCTTCGACGACATCGCGCCCGCCGTCGCGGCACTGGCCGCGCGCGGTGGTCCGGGCATGGTCGAGATCGATCGCGATGGCGTGCGCCTTGCGCTCGAAATGACGCCTGCGCCGATCACATACCCCGACGGAAGCCGCCGGCCGGGGCTCGGCATCACCAATGCGGCAACGTCCGCGCCCAAGACGGATGCGGTCCTGCGCATGGGGCCGCTGGCCGCCATCCCCGGCGCGTTCCGGGAAACCGGCTTCCAGATCAGGCAGCTGTACGAAATGGTCGGCCGCGCGTTCGCCGGCAAGGTTTCGGTGCAGAACACCGTGGCTGGGCCATTGACGATCGCCCAGGCCGCGAACGACTTCGCCAGCCGGGGCACCGCGTGGTTCCTGAACTTCCTTGCCCTGTTGTCGGTCAGCCTTGCCTTGATCAACCTGCTGCCGATCCCCGTCTTGGACGGGGGTCACCTGCTGTATTACCTTATCGAGCTGGCCACGGGCCGCCCCCTGGGCGAGCGCGCCATGGCCGTCGGCCAGTACCTTGGACTCGCGCTGGTCGCGGGACTGATGGGGCTGGCGTTCTACAATGACATCCTGCACCTGGTGTCGTGACGCGCCACCTCCCCATCCATGCCTGCGCCACCGGCGTCGTGCAGCCCCCCGCAACCGGATCTTCCGAATGACCCGACCCATGTCCCGCCGCCTGCTTGCCCTTGCCCTTGCCACGGCGCTTTCGATGCCGGCCTGGGCGCAGACGGCGTTCGCACCGTTCACGGTCAGCGACATCCGCATCGACGGCCTGCAGCGCATCGGCGCCGGCACCGTCTTCACCTACCTGCCGGTGGAACGTGGCGACATCCTCGACCAGGCGAAGTCGGCCGAGGCATTGCGCGCGCTGTACAAGACCGGGTTCTTCGAGGACGTGCGCCTGGACCACCAGGGCAGCATCCTGGTCATCACCGTGGTCGAACGCCCGGCGATCAACAAGCTGACCCTGGTCGGCAACAAGGATCTGAAGACCGATGACCTGCTCAAGGGCTTGAAGGACATCGGCCTGGCCGAGGGCGAAACCTTCAACCAGCTCAATCTGGACCGGGTCACCCAGGAACTCAACCGCCAGTACAACAACCGCGGCAAGTACAGCGTCTCGATCAGCCCCAACACCGAGCGGCTGGACCGCAACCGCGTCAACCTGACCCTGAACATCAAGGAAGGCAAGGCGGCGAAGATCCGCCACATCAACCTGATCGGCAACGAAGCCTTCACCGAGGAAGACATCACCAAGAGCTGGGAGTCGCACACCAGCAACTGGCTGTCCTGGTACAAGCGCGACGACCAATACTCGCGCGAGAAACTGTCCGGCGACATCGAGAAGCTCAACGCCTGGTACCTCGACCGCGGCTATGTCGATTTCAGCCTGGATTCGACCCAGGTGGCGATCAGCGGCGACCGCAAGGACATGTTCCTGACCGCCGGGCTGACCGAGGGCGAGGTCTACACCATCTCCTCGGTGACGGTGTCCGGCGAGACCGTGCTGCCGAAGGAGGAAATCGAGGCGATCGTCGCCTTCATCCGTCCAGGCAATACCTTCTCGCGCGGCTTGCTCGAACTGGCGACGGACGCCATCGGTGCGCGGCTTTCGAACATCGGCTATGCCTTCGCCAGGACCAGCCCGGTGCCGCAGATCGACCGCGACAAGCGCACCGTGGGCATCGATTTCCAGGTGCAGCCGGGACCGCGCGTGAACGTGCGCAGGATCGTGTTCAAGGGCAATACCCGCACGGCCGACCAGGTGCTGCGCCGCGAAATGCGCCAGTTCGAAGGCAGTTGGTATTCGCAGGCGGCGATCGATCGCGGCAAGATCCGCCTCGACCGGCTGGGCTACTTCGAGGAAGTGAAGGTCGAGAACGAGCCGGTCGCCGGCAGCGACGACCAGGTCGACGTGGTCTACACGGTCAAGGAAACCACCTCCGGCAGCATCGCCGCCGGCGTCGGCTATTCGCAGCTGTCCGGCATCAACCTGTCGCTGCAGCTGTCCGAGAACAATTTCCTCGGCACCGGCAACCGGGTGTCGATGTCGGTGACCCGCAGCGCCTACCAGAAGCGCTACGACTTCTCCTTCATGAACCCGTACTTCACCGACGAGGGACTGTCGCTGGGCTACAACGTCTGGTGGCGCGAGTTCGACTACTCCAGCTTCAACGTCGCCTCGTACTCCACCAACAGCGGTGCGGCACAGGTCTTCCTGGGCCTGCCGTTGAGCGAAAGCGATTCGGTCTCGCTGATGTTCGGCATCGACTCCAACGAGATCCTGGCATTCCCAGGCTCGACCCCGCCGCCGCTGGTCGACTACATCAACGCGGTGGGCAACCAGACCTTCCATTCCTGGCGCGCGCAGCTCGGCTGGGGGCGCGACACCCGCAACAACTACTTTACGCCCGTGGTTGGCACGACCCAGAACCTGTCGGCGGAAATCGCACTGCCGGGCTCGACCGTCGAGTACTACAAGCTCTCCTACGATTTCGCCAAGTACTGGCCGCTGAGCCAGGCGCTTGTGCTGCGTACCGGCTTGAACCTCGGTTACGGCGATTCCTACGGCAATGACCAAACCCGCAACCTTTGCTTCACGCAGGGTACTTGGGTGGACGGGCCGGATGCCGATACCCTTCCGGACACCTGGGTGCCCGGTCCTCCGCCGACGGATCCCTGCCTGCCCACCTCGCCGGACTACGACAAGACGGTGACCGCCAGCGGCCTGCCGTTCTTCGAGAACTTCTACGCCGGCGGCATCTCGTCCAGTGGCAAGGTGCGCGGCTTCGTCGACAACACCCTCGGCCCCGTCTACACCACCGGCAACGGCTTCCGCCAACCGCTGGGTGGCTCGTTCCTGCTCGCCGGCTCGGTGGAGGCGATCTTCCCGAAGCTGTTCGACAGCCCGGCGGCGCGCATCTCCGCCTTCCTCGATTTCGGCAACGTCTACAACGGCTTCGACAATTTCAGCGCCAAGGACCTGCGCGTCTCCACCGGTGTCGCCCTGCTGTGGCGCTCGCCGATGGGACCGCTGTCGATCAGCTACGCCTTCCCGCTGCGCAAGCAGGACACCGACCAGGTCGAGCGCTTGCAGTTCACTTTCGGCGGGCAGCTCTGACGGGAGGTTCCCGATGACGGCGCCAGTCTTCGCGGCATCCGAACTGGCGCAACGCTTCGGGCTCGACCTGCGCGGCCCGGACCGCGACGTGTCCGGCGTCGGCACGCTGGCCGACGCTGCCCCGCAACAGTTGGGCTTCCTCGCCAACCCGCGCTACCGCGTGCAACTCGCGGACACGCGGGCGGGCGTGGTCGTGCTGCGCGAGGACGACGCGGAGGCCTTTGCCGGTACCGCGCTGGTCGCGCGCGACCCGTATGCCGCCTTCGCGCGCATCTCGGCCTTGTTCGAGCGCGTGCCGGTGCGCGTGCCGGGCATTCATCCGAGCGCAGCGATCGATCCCAGCGCCGAGATTTCCGCCGAAGCACACATCGGCCCGTTCACCAGTGTCGGCGCACGCACGAAGATTGCTGCAGGCAGCGTCGTCGGTGCCGGCTGCGTGATCGGCGACGACTGCGAACTCGGCGAAGACTGCGAACTGCAGCCTCGCGTGACCCTGGTCGCGCGGGTGCGGCTGGGCAAGCGCGTGCGCATCCTCCCGGGCGCGGTGCTGGGCGCGGCCGGATTCGGGCTGGCGATGGAACACGGCCGCTGGCTCAACGTCCCGCAGCTGGGTGGCGTGGTGGTCGGCGACGACTGCGAGATCGGCGCCAACACCACGATCGACCGCGGCGCGCTGGGCGACACCGTGCTCGAGGAAGACGTGCGCCTCGACAACCAGATCCAGATCGGCCACAACGTGCGCATCGGCGCGCATACCGCGATGGCCGGGTGTTCCGCAGCCGCGGGCAGCGCGAAGATCGGCCGCTACTGCCTGATCGGCGGCGGCGCCGGCATCCTCGGCCACCTCGAAGTCTGCGACCGCGTGGTCATCACCGCGATGTCGCTGGTGACCCACTCGATCCGCGAACCGGGCGAGTATTCGTCGGGCACGCCATTGATGGACAATCGCAGCTGGCGCAAGAGCGCGGCGCGCTTCAAGCAACTCGACCGCATGGCCCGCGCCACCCCGCGCGCCGGCGACAAGGACCAGGAATGACCGATACCGCTTTCCGCGTGACCCTGCCGGTGAACACCCCGGAGATCGAACGCCTGCTGCCGCACCGCTACCCGTTCCTGCTGGTCGACCGGGTGATCGAGTTCGAGAAGGACAAGCGCGTGCTGGCCTACAAGAACGTGACCTGCAACGAACCCTTCTTCACCGGTCATTTCCCCGGCCATCCGGTGATGCCCGGCGTGCTGGTGGTGGAAGCGCTGGCGCAGGCCGGCGGATTGCTGACCCAGCTGTCGCGCGATCCTTCCGAACTCGGCAAGGACACGTTCTACCTGGTCAAGGTCGACAACGCGCGCTTCAACCGCATGGTGGTGCCGGGCGACCGCCTCGAACTCGAGGTCGAGCTGAAGCGCCGGATCCGCAACATGGCGCAGTACGTGGGCATCGCCCGCGTCGACGGCGAACAGGCCGCCTGCGCCGAGATCCTCTGCGCCGCCGCCCGCGAATGAGCGACGCCGCCACCTTCGTCCATCCGACTGCGGTGGTCGATCCGTCCGCGATCCTCGGCGCGGGCGTGCAGGTGGGCGCATACGCGGTGATCGGCGCCCATGTGGAGATCGGCAATGGCACCCGCATCGGCCCGCATTGCACGATCGAAGGACCGACGAAGATCGGCCGCGACAACGTGTTCCACGGCCATGCCGCGATCGGCGGCGATCCGCAGGACAAGAAATACCGTGGAGAACGCGTCGAACTGGTGATCGGCGACGGCAACGCGATCCGCGAGTTCGTCACCATCAACCGCGGCACCGGCGATGGCGGCGGCATCACCCGCATCGGCGACCGCAACTGGATCCTGGCGTATTGCCACGTGGCCCACGATTGCATCATCGGCAACGACTGCGTGTTCTCCAACAACGCGACGCTGGCCGGCCACGTGACCATCGGCAACCAGGTGATCCTCAGCGGCTTCGCAGGCGTGCACCAGTTCTGCCGGATCGGCGACCACGCGTTCATCGGCATGGGCGCGTTCGTCAACGGCGACGTGCCGCCATTCGTGATGGTGGCGCAGGAAAAATATGCGCGCGCGCGCGGCATCAATGCCGAAGGGCTGAAGCGGCGCGGCTTCGACGCCACCCGCATCGCCAGCATCAAGCGCGCCTACCGCGCGCTGTACATGGGCGACGCGAAACTGGAAGAGGCGAAATCCGAACTCGGCGAGATCGCCGCGGCCGGCAGCGAGGACGTGCGCGCGATGCTCGACTTCATCGAAGGCGGCGAGCGGCCATTGCTGCGGTGAGCACTGCGGCGGTCCGGTTTCCCGGCGGGTTGCGGTGAGCATGCGCATCGCCCTCTGCGCCGGCGAAACCTCCGGCGACCAGCTCGGCGCGGGGCTGATCGACGCATTGCGCACGCGTTTCCCCGATGCAGAGTTCGCCGGCATCGGCGGTGATGGCATGCGCGCAGCAGGCATGGCGACGTGGCACGACGCCAGCGAACTGGCGGTGATGGGCCTGGCAGAAGTCCTCGCCCACCTGCCGCGCCTGCTGAAACTGCGCAAGGCGTTCCGCCAGCGGGTGCTGAACTGGAACCCCGACGTCTTCATCGGCATCGACGCACCCGACTTCAACCTGGGCGTGGAGCGCTGGCTGAAGCAGCGAGGCGTGCGCACCGTGCATGACGTGAGCCCGTCGGTGTGGGCATGGCGCGAGAACCGCGCGGCGAAGATCGGCGCCAGCGCGGATCGCGTGCTCTGCCTGTTTCCGATGGAGCCGCCCATCTATGCACGGCATGCCGTGGACGCCGTGTTCATCGGCCATCCGCTGGCCGATGAGATTCCGCTGCAACCGGATCGCGATGCCGCACGCGCCGCGCTTGGCGAGGCGACGGATGCGCCGACCCTCGCGCTCCTGCCGGGCAGCCGGCTCGGCGAGATCCAGCGCATGTTGCCGACGTTCCTGGAGGCCGCACGACTGCTGCAGGCCGATGTGCCCGGCCTGCGCGTGCTGGTGCCGGCTGCTAATGCGCAATGTCGTGCGGCGATCGAAGCGATCGTCGGCGATGCGCTCGCGATGCGCGTCCTCGATGGCCAGGCGCAGGCGGCGATGATCGCCAGCGACGTGGTGCTGCTCGCGTCGGGCACGGCTGCACTGGAGGCGATGCTGTGCAAACGGCCGATGGTGATCGGCCATCGCATCTCCGGCCTGACCTACGCCATCGTGAAGGCGTTCGGCCTGCTGAAGTCGGCGCACGTCAGCCTGCCGAATGTGCTGGCCGGCGAGACGCTGGTGCCGGAGTTGCTGCAAGATGCCTGCACGCCCTCGAATCTGCATGCAGCACTGCTGCGCTGGTTCCGCGATGCCGAGGCGGTCGCCGCCCTGCAGCCGCGCTTCCTCGCCATCCACGAAACACTGCGCCGCGATGCCTCGGCGCGCGCCGCCGACGCCGTGGCCAGCCTGATCGCGCAGCCACGATGAGCATGCTGGTGGCCGGCGTGGACGAGGCCGGACGCGGGCCATTGGCGGGGCCGGTGAGCGTGGCCGCGGTGATCCTCGATCCCGCGCGCCCGATCGACGGCCTGGGCGATTCCAAGCAGTTGAGCGAGAAGCGCCGCGAGGCGCTGTATCCGCTGATCGTCGAACGCGCGCTGGCGTGGCGGATCGAATTCGTCGAAGCCGACGAGATCGACGCGCTGAACATCCTGCAGGCCACGATGACCGGCATGCGGCGTGCATTGGCGGGCCTGTCGCCGCTTGCCGGCCACGCGCTGATCGACGGCAACCGCGTGCCCGCCGACCTGCCCTGCATCGCCACCGCGATCATCGGCGGCGATGCCTCCGAACCGGCGATCATGGCCGCGTCGATCCTCGCCAAGGTTGCGCGGGACGCGCGCATGCGCGAACTGCACGCGGCCTATCCGCAGTACGGCTTCGATCGTCACAAGGGCTATCCCAGCGCGGCGCATCGCCATGCGCTGCAGCTGCATGGCCCCTGCCCGCAGCACCGTCGCAGTTTCGCGCCGGTGCGGGCCGCGCTGAATGCGCCCAGGCCACCTGCGGCCTGACCAGCCGACTGGCCATGTCAAGCCTTGTCCGCCTCCCTCCGGCGGCCTACCCTGCCAGCTGATTCCGCGGAAACGCGATGACCGTCCGCTACGCCCACCTGCACCTGCACAGCGAGTATTCGCTGGTCGATTCGACGATCCGCATCCCGGAGCTCGTCGCGGCCTGCGCTGCGCGCGGCCTGCCCGCGGTGGCGATCACCGACCAGAACAACCTGTTCGCGCTGGTGAAGTTCTACAAGGACGCGGAGAAGGCCGGCATCAAGCCGATCGCCGGTGCCGACGTGCTGGTCGCCGACGGCACCGCCGCGCCCTCGCGCATCACCCTGCTGTGCCGCGACAACGACGGCTACCTGAGCCTCTCGCAACTCCTCACCCGCGCGTGGATGGAAGGCCATCGCGTGGATGGCGTGGTCGCGCGCCCGGCCTGGCTGGCGGAGAACAAGGGCCTGTTCGCGATCGCCGGGCCGCAGTCGGAGCCGGGGCAGTTGTTCGGGTCGGGTCGGCATGACCTGGCCGAGCAGTCGCTGGCCGGCCTGCAGGCGAAATTCGGCGAACGCCTGCACCTGGAGCTGCTGCGCACCGGCCGCGCCGGCGAAGACGCGTTCAATGCCTTCGCGCTGGATGTCTCCGCGCGTCGCGGCATCCCGGTGGTCGCCAGCAACGACGTGCGCTTCCTCGATGCCGAGGGCTTCGATGCGCACGAGGCACGCGTCTGCATCGCCAGCGGCCGCGTGCTCGACGACAGCCGTCGTCCGCGCGACTACAGCGCGGAGCAGTACCTGAAGTCCGCCGACGAGATGGCCGCGCTGTTCGCCGCCGACGCACCCGATGCGCTCGACAACACCCTGGCGCTGGCGCAGCGCTGCAACCTGGAACTGCGGCTCGGCACCTACTACCTGCCCGCATTCCCGGTGCCCAGCGACGAGACCCTGGACAGCTGGATCCGCAGCCAGTCGCGCGAGGGTCTCGCGCAACGGCTCGAGAAGGCCCCGCTGGCGCCCGGCAAGACCCGCGAGGACTACGACGCGCGGCTCGAGCTGGAGCTCGACGTCATCGTCAAGATGGGTTTCCCCGGCTACTTCCTGATCGTCGCGGACTTCATCAACTGGGCGAAGCAGCACGGCATCCCGGTCGGTCCCGGCCGCGGTTCCGGCGCCGGTTCGCTGGTGGCCTGGGCGCTGGGCATCACCGACCTCGACCCGCTGCCCTACGACCTGCTGTTCGAGCGCTTCCTCAATCCGGAACGCGTGTCGATGCCCGACTTCGACATCGACTTCTGCATGGATCGCCGCGACGAGGTGATCGACTACGTCGCCCGCAAGTACGGCCGCGACCGCGTGTCGCAGATCATCACCTACGGCACGATGACGGCGAAGGCGGTGCTGCGCGACGCCGGCCGCGTGCTCGGCTTCCCGTACGGCTTCGTCGACGGGTTGGCGAAGCTCATCCCGCTGCAGCCCGCCGACCCGATGACGCTGGAAGACGCGATCGGCACCAGCAAGCGCGCGCAAAAGGAGCCGGACCGCGTCGTCAGCGAATTCCGCGACCGATACCACGCGGAAGACGACGTCCGCGACCTGGTCGACCTTGGCCTGCAACTGGAAGACCTGACCCGCAACGCCGGCAAGCACGCCGGCGGCGTGGTGATCGCTCCGACGCCCTTGCAGGACTTCTGCCCGCTGTTCGCGGAACACGACGGCCACGGCCTGGGCCGCAACCCGGTCACCCAGTTCGACAAGGACGACGTCGAATCGATCGGCCTGGTGAAGTTCGACTTCCTCGGCCTGCGCACGCTGACGATCATCGACTGGGCGGTGAAGGCGATCAATGTCCGGCATGCGCGCGAAGGCCGCCCGCCGCTCGACATCACCGCACTGGAACTCACCGACAAGGCGTCCTACGAACTGTTCGCGCGCGGCGATTCGGTGGCGGTCTTCCAGTTCGAATCGCGCGGCATGCGCGAGCTGCTGAAGCGCGCCAAGCCCGACACCTTCGAGGACATCATCGCGTTGGCCGCGCTGTTCCGTCCCGGTCCGCTGGGCAGCGGCATGGATCGGCAATGGTGCGACCGCAAGCACGGCATCGAGGACGTCAGCTACCCGCATCCCGCGCTGGAGCAGGTGCTCTCGCCGACCTATGGCGTGATCGTGTACCAGGAACAGGTGATGCAGATCGCCCAGGTCCTTGCCGGCTATTCGCTGGGCGGCGCCGACCTGCTGCGCCGCGCGATGGGCAAGAAGAAGCCCGAGGAAATGGCGAAGGAGCGCGCCAAGTTCGAGGCCGGTGCCGCCGAGCGCGGCGTGGACCCGCGCACGGCGACGCAGATCTTCGACCTGATGGAGAAGTTCGCGGAGTACGGCTTCAACAAGTCGCACTCGGCGGCGTACGCGCTGGTCGCCTACCAGACCGCGTGGCTGAAGGTGCACTACCCGGCCGAATTCATGGCCGCGGTGCTGTCGTCGGACATGGACAACACCGACAAGGTGGTCGGTTTCCTCGACGAAGCGCGCGCGCTTGGCCTGGCCGTGCTGCCGCCGGACGTCAACGCGTCCACCTACATGTTCGAAGCCACCGACCCGAAGACGATCCGCTACGGTCTTGGCGCGGTGAAGGGCGTGGGACGCGGCGCCTGCGAAGCCATCGCCGCCGCCCGCGAGACTTCGGGCCGCTTCGCCGACCTCCTCGATTTCTGCAAGCGCGTGGATGCCGCCGGGCTCAACAAGCGCACCCTGGAAGCGCTGATCCACGGCGGCGCGATGGACGCATTGGCAAAGAACCGCGCCTCGCTGATGCTGCAGCTGCCGGACGTGCTGAAGGCGACCGACCAGATCGCGAAGAATCGCGATGCCGGGGTCGTCGACATGTTCGGCAATGCATCGGGTGCGCCGGACATCCACATCGACCTGCCCGAATGCGGCGACTGGCCACTCGCGCAGAAGCTGCAGGGCGAACGCGAAACGCTGGGGCACTACCTCAGCGGGCATCCGATGGATCCGTATCGCGACGAACTGCAACGCCTGGTCGGCCACGATCTTTCGTCGCTCGACACGCTGTGGGAGGGCCGCCCGCAGGAAGCGCGCAAGGGCTGGCGACAGCAGATGCAGGCGGTGGTCGCCGGACAAGTCGTCGGCATGCGCAAGCGCGGCGATTCGCAGGCCTTCGTGCAACTGGAGGACGGACGCGGGCGCATCGAATGCGCGTTCTTCGGCGACGAATGGCAGCAGTACGCCTCGCTGCTCACCCGCGACCGCATCCTCGTCGTCGAGGGCGGCCTGCGCGAGGACGAATTCAGCGGTGGCTTCGCCCTGCGCGCCAGCCGCTGCTGGGATTTCACCCAGCTGTGCGGCGACCAGGCGCAGCGCGTCTCGATCCGCATCGACCTGCGCCAGGCCGATGCGCTGCAACAGTTCGAGCGCATGTTGCAGGCGCATGCCGGCACCACGCCGGTGCTGATCGAGGCGATCACCGCTGCCGGCATCGGCCGGTTGACCGTGAATGGTGGCCGCGGCCTGCGCGTCGATGCACTGCTCCCCGGCCTGCTGCGCAACCTGCCGGGCGTGGACACGGTCAGCGTGCAGCTGGGCAGGCCCTGGCTGCAATGACCCGCGCTCAGTCGTCCTCGTTTCCGGCGACGATCTTCTTCTGGATCCTGTCCAGGTAGGCATCGGCTTCCGCCACCGTGCGGAAGATCTCGCTCAGCGGCACCGCCTTGACGATGTCGAACACCTTCTGCACCTGCGGCTGCGTGTTCGCGAGCACCAGCGTGCCGCCGCGCGCGGACAGCAGCTTGCGTGCGCGGAAGATCGAACGCACGCCGGCCGAACTGATGTACTCCAGTTGCGCCAGGTCGAGCACCAGCGACTGCACCTTCGCCGCCAGCACCAGGGTGAGCCGGTCGTCGAGTTCGCTGTAGGTGTGGGTGTCCAGGCGGCCGCCGATCTCGACGCGCTGGTTGCCGTTCTCGTGCAGGGGATGGATGCGGACGGAAATGGCCATGGGTTCGCGCATGCGCTCACGTTGGGGGAAGGACGGCTCCGAGCACGACGCGCACGTGGTTCCAGCCGTCGAGCCGATGGTAGCGCGCATCCTGCGAGAGTTCGCGGACCAGGTGGATGCCGAGGCCACCGATCGGTCGATCCTCGAGGTCTGCATCGAGATCGGGCGCAGGATGCGCGAAAGGGTCATATCCCGCGCCGTTGTCGCGTACGTCCAAGATGACCTGATCGCCATCGATGGCCATCTCGAGTTGCAAGACGTCCACGCCGTTGTGCGCGCCGTGGTCCATGAGGTTGCAGGCCAGTTCCTCGACGACGACCTGTGCGTCGTGGATGCGTCCGGTGTCGAAGCCTTGGCCTTGCAAACGCGATGCGATGGCGGCCAGCAGCTCGGGCAGCCGGCCGCGATCTTCCGGCACGCGCAAGGACATCGACAAATCGACCGGCGGCGCATGCGTCATGCAATCGATGGCGAATACCGTGATGTCGTCGGATTGCGCCACGCCCGACGCGAACAGATGCACCGCACGCAGCATGCCGTCGCACGCGTCTGCCGATGTTGCCGATGCAAGCAAGGCCTCGTGCATGCGTTGTTCGCCGAACGCCACGTCGCCGCCGTCGAAGGCCTCAGTCACGCCATCGGTCCAGGCGAACAGCAGGTCGCCGGGCTGCAAGTGGCCACGCCAGACCTCGTAGGCATCGACCGCATCGAACCCCAACGCCGGCCCGGACTCGAGCGCAATCGCTTCGATGCTGCCATCGGCATGCCGCAGCAGCGGCGCATCGTGGCCCGCGCTGGCGATGGCGAGCTCGCCGCTCGCCAGGTCGAGCAAGCCGCACAGAACGGTCGCGAACATGCAGGCCTCGTTGGACGCCGCCAGGTGGCGCGCGGCATCGACCAGCACCCGGTCGGGCGCATCGCCTGCGGCGGCCGCCACTTCCAGCACGGTCACCACCCGCGCCATGAACAATGCGGCCGGCACGCCCTTGTCGGAGACGTCGCCGACCACGAACCACAAGCGGCCATCGCCATGCTCGAAATGGCCGTGGAAATCGCCGCCGACGGCCTTTGCCGGCTCCAGTCGCGCCTGCAACCGGTAATGGCGACCGCCGCCGTCGAACGCGCGGTCGTGGGGGAGCATCGACATCTGGATGCCGTGGGCGATGTCGAGCTCGCTCTGCAGTTTCTGCTGCTCGGCGGCGTAGCGGCCGATCTCGTCGAGCTGCTGGCGGATCGAATCGCGCGCACGCTCGAGCGCACGTGCCATCACGCCCACTTCGTCGCCACGCGTGTCGTGCGGCACCGGCCAGTCGAATTCGCCGTTGGCGAAGTGACCGGCGCTGGTGGTCAGTTCGGTCAACGGCACGGTGATGCGCCGCGCCAGTCGCAGCACCGCGAGTGCGGCCAGCAGCGCGACCAAGCCACCGATCAACGCGAGCATCCGCATCGCACTGTCCAGGCTTGCCAGCATCGCATCGCGACCCAGCGAGACTTGCAGGTGCCAGCCGCTCTCGCCGACCGGCTGCAGCACCGAATAGCGAACCGCGCCGTTGCGCGCGTCGGCGTGGGTGAACTGCAGCGCGCGATGCTGCGAGCGTGCCGCTTCCATCGGCGCCAGGTCGCTGCGTCCCACCCGCGCGATGTAGCCGGGCAGGTCGTGGGCGAAGGCGATGCCGCGCTCCGGATGCACGGCGATGGTGCCTTGGGGTGCGAACAGTGCGGTGCGCTGGCCGGCCACCGTGCGCAACGACTCCAGCGACGACGACAACGCCTGCACCGGCACGTCCAGGCTGACCATGCCGATGCGTCGCGAGTCGCGGTCGCGCAGCGGCAGGTTGAGCGTGGTCATGTAACGCCCGCCGGCGGTCTCGTTGAAATAGGGTTCCGACCACCACGGCGACGTCGCCTGCAGGGTGCGCTGGTACCACTCGCGCCCGACCAGGTCGTAGCCGTCGGCGAGCAGGTCGCGATCTGGCACACCACGTGCGGCGATGCCGACGTACTGGGCCAGCGGCGCGCGATCGGCGAGCACGCCGGGCTCCAGCGCCACCAGCCCACCGACCGTCGCCGGATTGGCGTCCAGCATCGCCTCCATCGCCTCCAGCAGCTCGGCACGGGTCAGGCTGACCCGGTTGCTGAGCTCGATCATCGCTTCGCCCGACACCCGCACCGAGCGCATCGTCGCGTCCAGGCGATCGGCGGCTTGGCGCGCCTCGTAGCGCGTGCGCGCCTCGGCATCGGCGATCACGCGTTCGCGTGCGGCGAAGAAGGCAGTGGCGAAGCCAGCCAGCAACAGCAAGGCCAGCAACAGGCCCACCCAGAGCATCAACCGGGTGCGCAAGCTGGCATGCCAGGGCACGCGCACGTCCGCCGCGGGGGCGGGAGGCGTGGCCGGCGCGGGCATCGGATCCATTCATGCAGCGTCCGATGGCCCATGCCCTGCGTCAAGCGGGCCGCTGACCTACGGCTCGGTATGTCCGGCCTGCTGGGCTAAACTGCCGCCGATGAATCCGAATTACCTCGACTTCGAACAGCCCATCGCCGACCTGGAAGCGAAGATCCAGGAACTGCGGCATGCCAGCAACGGGCCGGCGGTCAACATCGATGCGGAAGTGCACGCGCTGCAGGAAAAGCTGCGCAAGCGCACCGCGACGATTTTCCGCGACCTCACCCCGTGGCAGGTCTCGCAACTCGCCCGGCATCCGGCACGGCCGTACACGCTGGATTACCTGCGGGTGATCTGCGACGAGTTCGAGGAACTGGCCGGCGACCGCGCCTTCGCCGACGACAACGCGATCGTCGGCGGGCTGGCCCGCATCGACGGCCGCCCGGTCATGGTGATCGGACACGAGAAGGGCCGCGACACCAAGGCCAAGGTCCGCCGCAACTTCGGCATGCCCAAGCCCGAGGGCTACCGCAAGGCGCTGCGGCTGATGAAGATGGCCGAACGCTTCGGCCTGCCGATCCTCACCTTCATCGACACCGCCGGCGCGTGGCCGGGCATCGATGCCGAGGAACGCGGCCAGTCGGAAGCCATCGCCCGCAACCTGCTGGAAATGGCCGAGCTCAAGGTGCCGATCATCTGCACCGTGATCGGCGAAGGCGGCAGTGGCGGCGCGCTGGCGATCGGCGTCGGCGACCGCACGTTGATGCTCGAGTACGGCACCTATTCGGTGATCACCCCGGAAGGCTGCGCCTCGATCCTCTGGCGCGATGCCGGCAAAGCCAAGGACGCAGCGGAGCAACTGGGACTGACCGCCAAGCGCCTGCTTGGCCTCGGGCTGATCGACAAACTCGTGCGCGAGCCGACCGGTGGCGCGCACCGCAACCCGGTGCAGATGGCCAGGCGCCTCAAGGCGGTGTTGCTCAACGAACTGGACGCGCTGCAAGGCGTGCCGGTCGACGACCTGCTGCAGCGCCGTTACCAGCGCCTGCGCGGCTACGGTGCCTACGACGCGTCATGAGTCCGATCCTGCTGCTGTCGATCGTCCTGCAGATCGGCTGCGCGGTGCACGTGATCCGCACCGGTCGGCCGATGTACTGGGTCTTCTTGCTGCTGATCGGCTCGTACATCGCGGTAGTCATTTACCTGCTCGCAGAGGTCCTGCCGGACATGCGCAACAACCCGGGCGCGCGGCGCGCGATGCGCGATGCACATAACCGCATCGACCCGGCACGTCAGAAACGACAGGCGGCCGCGCAACTCGACCTGGCCGATACCGCCGACAACCGCCGCCGCTTGGCCGAGGAAAGCCTGCGCACCGGCGACTTCGCCCATGCCGAGGAACTCTATGGTTCCGCCCTGCAAGGCATGTACAGGACCGATCCTCATCTGATGCTCGGCATGGCCCAGGCCCAGTTCGGGCAGGGCCATGCACAACGCGCGCGCGACACGCTGGACGCATTGATCGCGGCCAACCCCGAGTTCCGTTCCAGCGAGGGGCACCTGCTGTATGCGCGTTCGCTGGAAGCGATGGGCGATGTGCCGGCGGCGCTGCACGAATATGAAGCGCTGGTGCAGGGCTATCCCGGCGAAGAAGCCCGCGCCCGCTACGGCCTGCTGTTGCGACACGATGGGCAAACGGACAAGGCCCACGCGGTCTTCGCCGAAATCCTCAAGCGCAGCAACACCTCGCCGGCCTACTACCGCCGCGACCAGCGCGAATGGATCGACCTGGCCCAGCGCGAATCGCGCGCCTGACCGTGCCGCCGCGTGCGGGCGGCTGCCTGCTCGGCTTCAGCGGCGGCCTGGATTCCGGCGTACTGCTGCACATGCTCGCACTGGATGCCGACGCACGTCGACACGGCCTGCGCGCCATCCATGTTCACCACGGCCTGCATGCCGATGCCGAGCTCTGGGCCGCGCATTGCCAGCAGATCTGCGAGGCGCTGGACGTGCCGTTGACCATCGTGCGCGTCGAGATCAATCGTGGATCCGGACTCGGGCTGGAAGGCGCTGCGCGCGATGCGCGCCATCGCGCATTCGCGGAGGCAATCCGCGACGACGAGATCCTCACCCTCGCCCACCATCGCGACGACCAGGCCGAGACCTTCCTGCTGCGCGCCCTGCGCGGCTCCGGCGTGGACGGACTGGCGGCGATGCGGCCATGGCGCGCATACGCGAACGGTTGGCTGTGGCGACCACTGCTGGATCTGCCGCGCGAAGCATTGCTCGCGTACGCCCGCGAGCACGGGCTGCGCTGGCTCGAAGATCCGAGCAATGCAGACACCGGCTTCGACCGCAATTTCCTGCGCAACCGGGTGATGCCGCTGCTGCGGGAGCGCTGGCCGCATGCGGGCGATGCGCTCGCGCGCAGTGCCGCACTGGGCGCACAGGCCAGCGACTTGCTGGATGTCGAAGATGCCAGCGCCCTGCTGCGTGCGATGCGCGATGAGCGCACGCTGGATATTCCGGCCCTGCGCGAAATTCCCGGCGAACGTCGCGCGCGCATCCTGCGTCGCTGGATCGAAGGCCTGGGACTGCCGCCGCTGCCGGGCAACGGCATCGCGCATATCGAACGCGACCTGCTGGATGCGCGCACCGAGCGCTCGCCCTGCTTCGACTGGGCCGGCGCGCGCGTGCAGCGCTGGCGCGACCTGTTGCATGCGGGCCGCATCCACGAGCCGCTTGCGCCGGACTGGACGCAGGAGTGGGATGGCCGTGCGCCCCTCGCACTGCCCGGCGGCGACACGCTGGAACTGCTCGGCGTCGACGCATTCGATGCACCACTCCGTGCCCATGCGCGCCAGGGCGGTGAGCGCATCGTGCTGCCCCGACGCACGCATTCGCATGCGCTCAAGCACGTGCTGCAGGACGCGGGCATGCCGCCGTGGCAACGCGAACGGTTGCCCCTGCTGTCGGATGCGGATGGCACCCTGCTGGCCGCCGGCGACGCGATCCTCTCCGCCTCGCTGGCCGACTGGCTGCGCACGCGCGATGCGCGGCTGCACTGGGCGAGGCTGGCGTAAACTGCGCGCATGGCCCGTAAAACGACACCCGCGCAAGACAGCTCGCCGGTCGCCGACTTCGAACAATCGATGCAGTCGCTCGAGGACCTGGTCGCGCGCATGGAAACCGGCGAGATGACCCTGGAGGAATCTCTGGCTGCCTACGAGCGCGGGGTCGGCCTGTACCGGCATTGCCAGACCGCGCTGGAACAGGCGGAACTGCGGGTACGCCTGCTCAGCGACCCCGGCAATCCGGACGACGCCCGCCCGTTCGACGCCAGCGAAGATGCCTGACGCCGTGTTCGCGGCCTGGCGCACGCGCGTCGAGGCTGCGCTCGATCGCGCCCTGCCCGACGCCACGACATCGCCACAGCGCCTGCACGCCGCCATGCGACATGGCGTGCTCAATGGCGGCAAGCGCATGCGTCCCTTGCTGGTCTACGCCACCGGGACGGCCTTCGGTGCCGATGAAGCGACACTGGACGATGCCGCCGTCGCGGTCGAACTGATCCACTGTTATTCGCTGGTCCACGACGACCTGCCGGCAATGGACGACGACGACCTGCGTCGCGGCCAGCCCACCGTGCACGTCGCCTTCGACGAGGCCACCGCGATCCTCGCCGGCGATGGCTTGCAGGCGCTGGCCTTCGACGTGCTCGCGCATGCACCGCAACCGGCTGAGCGGCGGGTGGCGATGCTTGCCGAACTCGCGCGTGCATCCGGCGTGGCCGGCATGTGCGGCGGGCAGGCGCTGGACATCGATGCGACGGGTACCGCCACTGTTTCTGTTTCGCTCACCGACCTGGAACGACTGCACTCGATGAAGACCGGCGCTTTGCTGCGCGCGTCGGTGCGTCTCGGTGCGATCGCCGCCGATGCAGATCCAGCGAGCCGCACGGCACTGGATCGCTACGCCGACGCGCTCGGCCTGGCGTTCCAGATCCGCGACGACCTGCTCGACGTGGAAGGCGATGCCGCCACGCTCGGCAAGACCGCAGGCAAGGATGCCGCACAGGACAAGGCGACCTTTCCCGCCCTGCTCGGCATCGGGCAAAGCCGCGCACGCCTGGCCGACCTGGCCGGCACGATGCAGGACGCGTTGTCGACCATCGACGTCGATACCGCTTCGCTCGCCGCGATCGCACGACTGGTCGTCGAGCGCGACCACTAGGCCCGCGCCCGCATGCCACGCAACATCACCAAGCCGCTGCAGGACCGCATCGATGCCGTGATGGCCTCGCTGGCGGTCTGGTTCATGGATGCATGGACGGTCGTCGAACGCGGATGGCGACGGCCGTTGTCGAAGCTCGCGTTGCGCCTGAAGTTCGCCTTCTACCCGCTGCTGGCGGTCGCCGCGCTGGGCTGGCTGGGCTGGGACTGGACCCATGGCCGCAGCCTGGATGCCGCCGAGGACAGCCTCTTCGATCGCGTGGTGAAGCTCCGTCCAGTCGAGCCGAAACCGTCCGGCCGCACCATCGTGGTGGAAATCGACGAATGCTCGATCGAATGGACACGCGCGCAGGGACTTGGGGGCTGGCCGTGGCCGCGCTCGGTGCATGCGGATCTGCTGGATGCGCTGGATCGCGCCGGGGTCAAGGCGATCGGCGTGGACGTGATGTTCCTGGACCGCGATCCGGATGATCCTGACGGCGACGGCATGCTCGACCTGGTCGCTTCCGGTGGCGCGGGTCGCTTCCTGTTCGCCGCCACCTACCAGGAGGACGCGGAGTTGAGTGCCGGCAGCGCGTTGCGCGCGGACCAGGCACCGGGGGCGTACGCGCTCGCTCCCGGAGTGAAGCCGCCAGGACCACCGCTCGCGCTGCAGCTGCCCTACGGCGACGCGATGGCGAAACACGCCGCGTCCACCAACTTCGGCCGGTCGGACGACAGCATCGTGCGTGACGTGCCGTTGCGCGACGTCGTCGGCGGCTGGGCCATTCCCACCCTGCCGGTGCTGCTGGCCGCGCACGTGCAAGGGCGGGCGGCTTCCAGCTACCCGGCGCAGATCCGGGTGAACTGGCGCAAGCACACGCAATTGCCGTACATCAGCGCCGCCGACCTGCTGGCGGGCGAACCGGTCTGCCATGCGGCGGGCATCAAGCCGCCCGTGCTACGCGGTGCCGTGGCCCTGGTGGGTTACAGCGCCGCCGGCATCAGCGATACCAAGCCGACCCCGCTCAACCCGGCGATGCCAGGCGTTGCGGTCTGGGCCGAAGCCACCGAGGCGCTCCTGCACGACAGCGCGATCTGGATGCCGCCGACATCGTTCAAGTACCTGCTGGCGGCGCTGCTGGTACTGCTCACCGCCTACGCCTTCTGGCGCGGCGAACCGCACGAGGATGTCGACGGCGTGTTCGTCGCCATCAACATCACCCTGCTGCTCATCGCCTTCCTCGGCTTGACCTTCTTCGGCGTCTTCCTGGACATCTTCGCCAGCATCGGCTTCGTCAGCCTGTGCTTCGGCCTGTGCCGGTTGTATGCCTCGGTGCAGCGCGGCCGCGCGGTCGGCAACAACGACTATCGCGACGAATACCACCCGAGCAAGCATCCGTGGCTGCTGATGGCCCGGTTGCGCTTCGTCCCGAACGGCGACATCGGCGAGTTCGCCGCCATTCGCGGCAAGCGCGAGTACCGCCGCCTGCTGCGCCGGCAACTGTACGCCGGCAGCGACGCGGTGATGATCGAAGGCATCGTCGAGCGCAAGAGCTGGCTGCACGACATCCTCGACGACCTGATGGTGCTGATCTGGACCGGCACCGAGCGCGTCCAGGCGCTGGACGCGGCCAAGCGCGAACTCGACCAGCTGTATCGCGACCTCAACGAGGGCGACTTGCGGCTGGAGGACCATGGCCGGGTCATGGTCTGCATTTCCGTTGCCGAGATCGACGACGACGACGACAGCACCAACCGCGGCGAGCGCGTGCGCCTGCGCGAACTGCTGGGACAGGATCTGAACGCGACCGACGAGTGGCTGCTGGTGGCGGACAATCGCTATATTCTCGACCCGTCGCACACGCTGGATTTCGGCGATGACGCGGCAGGCGAAACCGGACTGGAAGGGGATGATCGATGACACGCAACGCAACCAGATGGAGTGTCGCCGCGCTTGCCGTGGCGGTGTCCGGCCTGTTGATGGCCGCCGACCCGATCACGCCCGCGACCGTGGCCAAACCTTCCGTCGAGGCCCATGCCAAGCCGGATTTCGCGTCCCCCACCGTGGCCAAGTTCAGCAAGAACGCACCCGTCAAGGTCACCGGCCAGCAGGGCCTGTGGTTCCAACTGGCGCTGGACGGCGGCAAGAACGGCTACGTGCGGGTCAATGACGTGCGCGTGGCCTATGGCAAGGCCGAGACCGGCGGCGCCGCCCAGGCCCTGTTCACCGGCAAGGCCGGCAAGGGCCGGGTCAGCGAAACCGCCAGCGTGCGCGGCATCGACGAGAGTGATCTCAAGGCCGCCAGCTTCAATGCCGCGCAGCTGAAGCTGATGGAGTCCTACCGCGCCACTCCAGAAGCCGCCGAGCAGGCGGCCGCCAAGCGCGGCTGGACGGCAACGCAGGTGGCCTATGCCGCCGAATACCAACCCGGCAAGCAGAAAGGCAAGGGCGGCGCCAGCCAGGCCGAGAAGCGCGAGCGGTTCGGCATGGCGCGCGGGCTCCTGTCCTCGGTCGGTGGCCGGCTGGGAGGGAGTGCGGGCGCTACCGCGGCGGCTTCCGGCGACAAACTGATTGGCAAGTCGGACGATGAAGTCACCCAGGACGAACTCGAACTCGGACCGCTGATTGCCGGGCGCATCCTCGGGGCCGCACCGCTGGTGAAGGATCCGGCGATGCAGAAGCGGGTCAACCTGATCGGCCGCTGGCTGGCCTCGCGCAGCAGTCGTCCCGAGCTGCCGTGGACATTCGGCGTGATCGACGATGGCGAGGTCAACGCCTTCGCCGCGCCGGGCGGCTACATCCTGATCACGCGTGGCCTCTACCAGATGCTCGCCACCGACGATGAAGTGGCGGCCGTGCTCGGCCACGAGCTGAGCCACGTGGTCCAGCGCGATCATTACGAAGTGGTGCGCAAGCAGGAACTGCAGGGCGCCGGCCGCGACGTGGCACTGAGCCAGGTAAACACTGGTGGTGGCGTGGCCGGCAGCCTGGCGCGTGGCTACATCGAACGGAATGGCGCGGCGATCATGCTGACCAGCCTGGACCGCGCGGCGGAATTCCGCGCCGACCAGGCCGCGGGCATCTACCTGGCGCGCGCCGGCAGCAATCCGCTGGTGTTCTACGCGGTGCTGCAGAAGATGACCGCACTGGGCTCCTCGTCGGCGAAGCTGACCCAGCTTTACAAGACCCATCCCTCGCTGGACAAGCGCCTGGATGCACTCGACAAGCAAGGCTACAAGGGCATGGAGCCCTACCTGGATCGCTGATCGCGGAAGGGTTTTGCAGATGCGGAAAGGCCGGCTTGCGCCGGCCTTTCCTGTTTGCATGACACGTCGGCGAACCGACGCCTGCAGGTGCTTACTTGAACAGGCGGATCGTGACCGGATAGCGATAGTGCTGGCCGTCGTAGGCCTTGAACGCCGCGATCAGGGTGCACACGATCCAGACCAGCGCCAGGATGCCCCACATCGGCAGGGCGACGATGATGCCGATGCCCAGGGTGAAGATCACCAGCAGGGTGAGCAGGGCCGCATAGATGAACATGCTCAGGTTGAAGTTCAGCGCCTCGCGTGCGTGTTCCGCGGCAAACGCCGACTTCTCGCGCACCAGCATCCACACCGCCAACGCCGCCACCGCACCGGCAACGCCGGCGACCCAACTGGTCAACAGGGCGGCCAGCAATGCAGCGCCATGGGCGGCGGCCGCCCACTGGCGGTCGGTGAGGCTGGGGGACAGGGTCTGCACACCGGTCACGTTGCCACCGGATTCGTAGGTGCTGGTTTCCATCGTCGGCTCCCACCGGAAACAGTCCGGCATGGGAAGGATGATGGAGGCATCGCCGGGGGATACAAGCCAACCGATGGCCCAGTGCGGGCCAGCGGCGACGAATGGCCGCCTGCCTGCGACGAACCGTGCGTCGCAGGCGACGGACCCTGGCGTCTTACTTGATCAGGCGGATGGCGAACGGGTAGCGGTAGGCCACGCCTTCATTCGCCTTGATGGCGGCGATGATCGTCAGCACCAACCAGGCGAGTCCGATGATGATCATCAACGGCACGGTGATCAGCGCACCGATCCCCAGCGTGATGATGGTCAGCAGGAACAGGGCCAGGAACGCGATCGCGACGGTGATGTTGAAGTTCAACGCCTCGCGCCCCTGGTCATTGACGAAGGGCATGGTGTCTTTCTTGAGCAGCCAGATGATCAGCGGGCCGATGAAGCAACCGATGCTGCCCGCCCAGCCGGCTGTGATGATCCCGCCCAGCAACGCGGACAGATGCGCGAACATCGCCATCTGACGTTCTTCCTGGGCAATCCCTCCGGAACCTGGCGGGGGCGGCGGTGCAGCGTTGGCGTCGTTGGTTTCCATCTCGGGTTCCCCGGTATTGCGCGCGTGCGCGGTTCACGAAGCATAACGCGGGCCAACGCATCGATCGGACAATCAAGCCGCCGCTGCGCGGCGCAGCAGCCCGGTCATCGGCGCACTGCCAGGCAACAGCCGAGGGGTCAGCCGGTGCCGGCCACGGTCATGCGTCCCAGCAGCATCGAACCCATACGCACGTGCGAGCGCGGGTCGATGTCGCTACCCACCGCCTCGATCGCGCCGAACATCGCCTTCAGGTTGCCGGCAATGGTGATGCCATCCACCGGATAGGCGATGCGGCCGCCCTCGATCCAGAAACCGGCGGCACCGCGCGAGTAATCGCCGGTGATCGCATTCACGCCCTGCCCCATCAACTCGGTGACCAGCAGGCCGCGGCCCATGCCCTTCACCAACTCGTCCAGGCCGACGGCGTTCGCGCGTACTTGCAGGTTGTGCACGCCGCCGGCATTCGCGGTGGTGGTGAGGCCGAGCTTGCGCGCCGAATAACTGCCCAGCACGTAGCGCTGCACGATGCCGCCACGCACCAGCGGCGATTCGCGGGTGGCCACGCCTTCGGCATCGAACGCGGCGGAGCGCAAGCCGCGCTGCAGGAACGGCAGTTCGTCGATGTCGAACCACTCCGGGAACACGCGGGTGCCGACGCTGTCGACCAGGAAGCTCGCCTTGCGATACAGCGCACCACCCGACACCGCGCTCAGGTAATGACCGATCAGCGAACGCGCCATCTCGGCGGCGAACAGCACCGGCACGTCGCCGGTCGGCAACGAGCGTGGCTCCATGCGCTCCAGCGTGCGTTGCGCGGCCTTGCGACCGACCTCGCGCGGATCTTCGAGGTCGCCTTCGGCCAGTGCCACGCTGTACCAGCTGTCCCGTTGCATTTCGTCGCCTTCGCCGGCGATCAGCGCGCAACCGATGCTGTATGAAGTCGAGCGCTCGGCGCCGAGGAAGCCATGCGAATTCGCGTACACGCTGATGGTGGCGCCGGCATTCGCGGAGGCGCCATCGGAATTGCCGATGCGCGGGTCCACCTCGCGGCCTGCCGCCTCGGCCGCCAGGGCGATGGCGATCGCGTGATCGGCGTCGAACGCGGCCGGATGCCAGCTGTCGAACTCGCGCTGGGTGGTCGCCATGAGATCGGCATCGGCAAGGCCGGCGGCCGGGTCTTCCTCGGTGTACCGGGCGATCGCGCAGGCCTGCGCCACGGTCGCCTCCAGGCTTTCATCGCGCAGGTCCGCGGTGCTGGCGCTGCCCTTGCGCGCGCCGAAGTACACGGTGACCGCGATGCCACGGTCGCGGGTGGCTTCGACCGTCTCCACCTCGCCCATGCGCACGTTCACGGACAGCCCGCTGTCCTCGTTGCAGCTGACCTCGGCCTGGCTGGCACCGGCGGCGCGCGCCTGCGCCAGCAAACGCTCGGCGATGCCGGACAGGCGCTGCATGCGCTCGTGGCTGTCGTCGGTGGGGGACACGGAACCGGCGTTGGAAAGGCTCAATGGATTATCCTGTTGCGATGCGTGGACGTGACGAAGAAACCGGCGAATTCCTGAGCCCCAGCCGCAGCCAGAACCGGCGCGCTGCGCTGGACGTGCTGGCGCTGGGCGAAACCCTGGTCGCGCTGAGCGCGGCGCAACTGGCGCGGCTGCCGATCCCGGAGGAGCTGCTGCCGCACATCCAGGAGACCCAGCGGATCACCTCGTTCGGCGCGCGCAAGCGGCAGCTGGCGTTCCTGGCCAAGCAGATGCGCCGCCAGGACGACGAGACCCTGGACGCGATCCGCGACGCGCTGTCGAAGGACAGCGATGCCACCCGCCGCGAGACCGCCGCGCTGCATCGCGCCGAAGTGGTGCGCGACACCCTGATGGGCGAGAACGGCGACGCCGCGATGACCGACCTGCTGGCCGCGCATCCCGATGCTGATCGCCAGAAGCTGCGCCAACTGGTGCGCAACGCGCATGAAGAGCAGAAGCGAAACAAGCCGCCGCGCGCGCATCGCGAACTGTTCCGCGAACTGCGCGAGTTGCTGGCGGGTGGCGACCATCAGGACGACGGCGACATGTCGCAGCCCGTG
>JAVWUU010000014.1:0-32394 GCA_036666995.1 Thermomonas sp. | reverse complement strand
CAGATGCCGGAGCTGATCGAGCGCGGCCACATCTACATCGGGCTGCCGCCGCTGTACAAGATCAAGCAGGGCAAGAACGAGCTGTACCTGAAGGACGATGCCGCGCTGGATGCCTACCTGGCCGGCAACGCGGTGGAAGGCGCGCAGTTGATCCCGGCGGCGAACGAGCGGGCGATCGACGGCCTGGCGCTGGAGTCGCTGCTGCTGGTGTTCGCCAATGCCCGCGGCGCGATCGCCCGCAACGCGCACCGCTTCGATCCGATCGTGCTGGAGTCGCTGATCGATTTCACCCCGCTGGATGCGGCGTCGCTGGCCGAACACACCAACGAGGCAGGCGAGCTCGACGCACTGGCGGCGAAATTGAACCGCACAGGCCTGGGCAAGCCGCGCTACACGCTCAACCTGCAAGCCGCCACCGAGTCGCGGCCCGCCGCGCTGCTGATCACCCGCCGGCACATGGGCGAAGAGCTCACCCAGGTGCTGCCGCTGTCGATCTTCGAACACGGTGAACTGAAGCCGTTGCGCGAAGCTGCGGCGATGCTGCATGGCCTGGTGCGCGATGGCGCGCAGATCCAGCGCGGCAGTCGCGCGCAGCCGATCGCCAGCTTCGCCGAGGCGCAGGCCTGGTTGCTGGAGGAAGCGAAGAAGGGCCGCCAGATCCAGCGCTTCAAGGGCCTGGGCGAGATGAATCCCGAGCAGCTGTGGGACACCACGGTGAATCCGGACACCCGCCGCCTGCTGCAGGTGCGGATCGAGGATGCGGTCGCCGCTGACGCGATCTTCAGCACCCTGATGGGCGACGTGGTGGAGCCGCGCCGGGAGTTCATCGAGGACAACGCGCTCAAGGTCGCCAACCTCGACGTCTGAGCGGATGCCGTCGCCTTGACGCAGTTTTCAGGTGCGCCTGCCTACAACGGGCGCATCTCCCGGGAACCGACAATGATGAAGACCAAGACTTTCGTGGCTGCGGCGCTGGCCGGTGCCCTGCTGGTTGCTTGCGCTACCACCACCTCGCCGACCGGGCGCACCCAGTACGTGGGCGGGGTCTCCCAGCAGCAGTTGAACCAGCTCGGCGAACAGGCCTTTGCGGAAGCGAAGCAGAAGACCCCGCAATCGCGGGATGCGCGTCAGGTCGCCTACGTGGGCTGCGTGGTCGATGCGGTGACCCGGCAACTGCCGCCGCCGTGGAACCAGCAACGCTGGGACTACGCGCTGTTCGAGAACGCCGAGGCCAATGCCTGGGCGCTGCCGGGCGGCAAGGTCGGCGTGTACACCGGGATCTTCAAGGTGGCGACGAACCAGGATCAGCTGGCGGGCGTGGTCGCGCACGAGATCGGCCACGTGATCGCGCGCCACCATGACGAGCGCATCACCCGCCAGCTTGGCGCAGCGGGTGCGGTGCAGTTGCTGGGTTCGCTCGCCGGCGACTACAGCCAGATCGCGACACAGGGCGGCAGCGTGCTCGCCCAGGCCGGCTTCCTGCTGCCGAATTCGCGCGCGCAGGAAACCGAGGCGGACGTGGTTGGCCAGGAGCTGATGGCGAAAGCCGGTTTCGACCCGCGAGGCGCGGTTGGCTTGTGGCGCAACATGGCCGCCGCCGGTGGCGCGCGGGCCCCGCAATGGGCGTCCACCCACCCGGATCCTGCGTCGCGCCTGCGCGAGCTGGAATCGCGCGCCGATGGCCTGTTGCCCGACATGCAGGCCGCCCGCCGCGCAGGTCGAACACCGCGTTGCCAATGACTTAACGAGCGCCGGGCGCATGATTCCGGCACGGTTCAACCGCGCGGCTTTCTGCTACGGTGCGACCCCAGTCACGCCCTGCGGTTTCCACATCTTTCGTTCGAGGTAAACCATGACCCTTTCCGCTCGCCATCCGCTCACTGCCGGGATCGCCGCCGTGCTTGCGCTGGCCGTTCTCGCTCCGGTCGCCCACGCCCAGCAGCAAGCATCGTCACCGACGATGCGCGAACAGCGGGCCAAGCGCATGGCCGAACTGGGCAAGGAGAAAAAGGACGAGGGCAAGCAGGAAGAGGCCAAGCCCGCCGCCTATCCGAACGCGACCCGTGTTTCGCCCGAAGCCAAGGCGAGCGGCAAGATGACCAAGAACCTGCAAGCCCTGCAGGCCCTGTACGAGAAGCCGGACATGGCTGGCGTGATCGCCAAGGCGGATGAAATCGCCGCGATGCCCGCCGCCAACGCCTACGAAAAGTCGTTCGCCTATTCGCTGGCGGGCAATGCCGCCGCAGACCTGGACGACCAGAACAAGGCGGCGGATTATTTCCAGAAGGCGGTGGACAGCAACGGCCTGGACAACGACAGCCACTTTTCGACGATGTACAACCTGGCGGTGATCCGCTACGGCCAGGACAAGTTCGCGGAAGCGCTGGTCGCGATGGATCGCTTCCTTGCTGAAACCAAATCGGAAAAGCCGGAGCACCAGAGTTTCCGGGCCGGCATCCTCGCCAACCTCGGCCGCAACGACGAGGCGGCCACGATCTACAAGGCGCTCATCGCGAACAATCCGACCGACAAGAGGATCCTGATGAACGCGGTCGCGGCGCTGCAGAACGCGGACAAGTTCGACCAGGCCAATGTGCTGCTCGAGGATGCCTACAAGCGCGGGATGCTGACGGAGAGTCGCGAGTTGCGCGCCCTCTACATCGGCTACATGAACGCTGCGCGCTGGGATGACACCAAGCGGGTGATCGACGACGGCGTGGCCAAGGGCATCCTGCAGTCCGGTCCGGAATTGGCCCGCGATTACCAGGTGCTGGCCCAGAACGCGTATGCGGACGACAAGATCGCACTGGCGCTGGATCTGTACGCCAAGGCCGCGCCCATGGCCGCCGATGGCGAGGCCTACCTCAACCTGGCCAAGGTCCTCGAGTACAGTGGCAAGAAGGTGGAGGCGAAAGCTGCGGCCCAGGCGGCCCTGGACAAGGGCGTCAAGAAGCCGGACGAAGCCAAGGGCATCCTCTCGCGCTGAGACCTCGTACGCAGAAATGCACCTGCACCATCGCCGGGGCTTGGAACAAGCGCAGGCGATTGGTATAGACTAGGTGGTTCCTGCGGCCCGGGTGCCGCATGTTGTCGCCGCGGTCCGCCAGACCGGGGTTTCCCACATCCAGAGCCGTTCGCATGACGCAAGATCTCGCCAACACCGAGAAGAATGACGACCGCGAAGGCGGTTTGAGCTGGCCGCGCATCACCGGCATCAGCTTCGCGATCGCCCTGCATGCCGCGGCCCTGCTGCTGTTGCTGGCGCCGATTTCGCCGCCGGCGCAGGACGCCGACGACGAGGACGTGGTCGCCGTGACGTTCATCGAACCGCCGCCGCCGCCGCCGCCGCCGCCGCCGCCGCCGCCGGACCAGCCCAAGCCGCTGACCCCGCCGAAGACGCTGTCGCCGCCGCGCCCCAGCCCGGTGCCGCCGCCGCCGGAAGATCCGCCGGTGGTGTTCAATGATCCAAGCCCGATGGACGTCCAGGCCCCGCCGCCGGCTCCGCCGGCCCCGCCGGCCTCGGTTCCGGACATCGGTTCCAGCGTGGACGCGTCATCGCGTGCGATGAACCCGCCGAACTATCCGGCTGAAGAGCGTCGTCGCAATATCCAGGGCACCACCGTCGTCATCGTCAGCATCGATGCGAGCGGCGGGGTGATCGATGTCGAAGTCGAACGTTCCAGCGGCAACCGCAACCTCGATCGCGAAGCGGTCAAGGCCGCCCGCCGCTGGCGTTTCAACCCGGAAGTGCGCGACGGCAGGAAGATTGCCAGCCGCGTGCGTGTTCCGGTCGAATTCGTGCTCCGCTGACGTAAAGCCGTACCACCCGTTCCACGCGTTGACGTTGTCCCTTTTGCAAAACCCCATCCACGACATCCAAAGGTAAGCGTATGTTGCAAGAAACGACTGCTGCCGCACCTGCCGCCGCCGGAGGCAACAACGCCGCCGCCCTGCAGCAGATGGGCTTCGATCACCTCATCACCCAGCTCGATTTCGTCGGTTGGGTCGTCTTCGTCACCTTGATGGTGATGTCGCTGATGTCGTGGTATTGGATCATCATCAATTTCGTCAAGAACATCCGCATGCGCGGCCGCGGCGACAACGTGGTCGGCACGTTCTGGGAAACCCCGAACGCGCAGGACGCGATCCGCTTCATGGAAGAACAGCCGAAGTCCGAGCCGTTCTCCAAGATCGCCCTCGACGCCGCCCAGGCGGCTGCGCACCACCAGCGTCACGATGGTTCGCGCCTCGCCGAGTCGCTGAACCGCTCCGAGTTCGTCGATCGCGCCCTGCGCCAGGCCGTGACCCGCGAGTCCTCGGGCCTCGAGAACGGCCTGACCGTCCTCGCCACCGTCGGTTCGACCGCGCCGTTCGTCGGCCTGCTCGGTACCGTGTGGGGCATCTACCGCGCGCTGATCAAGATCGGTGCCTCCGGCGATGCGTCCATCTCCGCGGTGGCCGGTCCGGTGGGTGAAGCCCTGATCATGACCGCGATCGGTCTGTTCGTGGCGATCCCGGCGGTGCTTGCGTACAACTTCTTCGTGCGCCTGAACCGCGTGACCAACAGCCAGTTCGACACCTTCGCCCACGACCTGCACGACTTCTTCGCCACCGGCTCGCGCGTCGGCGAAATTGCCGGCAAGCGTTGATCGCGCGCAAGTCCTGACGGAGCAACACGATGGCCTTCAGTTCCGGTAACGACAGCGGCGGCCCGATGGCCGAAATCAACGTCACGCCCCTCGTGGACGTGATGTTGGTGCTGCTGATCATCTTCATGATCACCACTCCGCTGATGAACCATAAGGTCAAGGTGCAGCTGCCGGAGGCCACGCTCGAGAAGAAGGACGACACCAAGGACAAGGTGCCGCCCGTCACGATCGCGGTCACCGAACGCGGTGAGCTCTTCTGGAACGACGAACCGTCGACCCGCCAGCTGATCGAGAGCAAGCTCTCGGTCGAGGCGCAGAAGGATCCACAGCCTGTCATCAACATCCGCGCCGACAAGACCACCAAGTACCGGCTGGTCAACGACGTGGTGAAGGTGGCCCAGGCCCAGGGCATGCGCAAGGTCGGCTTCGTCACCACGCCGCCGAAGAAAGGCCAGTAAGGAGAATCCGCCATGGCATTTGCAAGTAATTCCGGCGGTGGCGCGATGGCCGACATCAACGTCACGCCCCTGGTGGACGTGATGCTGGTGCTGCTGATCATCTTCATGGTGACCATGCCGATCCAGTCGGTGCCGGTCGATGTCGACCTGCCGCAGAAGTCGCTGAACCCGCCGCCGCAGCCGAAGGAGCCGCCGGATCCGATCCGGTTGCGCATCGACTCCGCCGGCCAGGTGTTCTGGAATGACACACCGACTCCGGTGAATTCGTTGCAGACGATGATGAAGACCGAAGTCGAACGCGACCCGGCCAATCAGCCGACGCTGGAGATCGATACCAGCGACGACGCCGACTATGGCGTGCTGGCGAAGGTCCTGGCTTCGGCCAAGAACGCGGAAATGGTCAAGATCGGCTTCGTCCAGAACTGATCCAGAAACAATTCCTGCTCCGGTCTCCGGAGCACGTCGTGGATGACGACGCCGCCCGCAAGGGCGGCGTTTTTTTATGGGCGCTCGCGTCCGCTATCCGCAGTCCGGACGGGCGTGCATTGGTAAGGGCTTGACGGGAAGCAGAGCCGGGCGCAGCGTTGGGTCGGGCATCGGGCCCATCAGGAGGTGTCGCATGACCGCTTCCGCGTTTGCTCGACCGCAGCCGCAGGCCGCTGCGATGGCAGGCATCAACATCACCCCGCTGGTCGACGTGATGCTGGTTCTGCTGGTGATCTTCATGGTCACGATGCCGATCCGCAGCGAATCGATCGGCTTGACCTTGCCGGGGACGGTGCCGGAAACGCAGCTTCCACGACCCGAGCCGGTGCAATTGCAGGTACAGGCCGACGGCAGCGCCGTGCTCGACGGTGTTCGCGTCGAACTGTCGGCGCTGGCATCGGAACTGCGTGCGCAACGCGCGCAGGCTCCGGAGGCAACGCTCTCACTGGATGGCAGCGGTGAAGCGGAGTACCGCGCGTTCGCATTCGCCCTGGCGGCGGCCCGCAACGCAGGCTATCGGGACATCGCGATCAAGCGTTGACCGGACCACCTGCCGCCGCATCGACGATGCGGCGGTAGGCGCGCACCGTGGCATCCAGACCCGAATACAGGGCTTCACCGATCAAGGCGTGGCCGATCGATACCTCGAGCACGCCGGGCACGGTGGCGAGGAAGTCGCCCAGGTTGGCCTGGCTGAGGTCATGCCCGGCATTGACCCCCAGTCCCGCAGCCTGCGCGCATCGTGCAGTCTCCGCCGCCTGCAACGCCGCGCCGGCGTCGCCCCCCGCATGGGCTTCCGCGAACGGACCGGTGTAGAGCTCGATGCGATCGGCACCAGCGTCCGCGGCTCGGGCAACCAGCGGGTCGCCGACATCGACGAACACGCTGACCCGACATCCCGACGCCTTGAATGCCGCGACCAATGGGCGCAGAGCGTCGCCATCGCGGACGAAGTCGAAGCCATGGTCCGACGTCAGCTGGCCGTCGCCATCGGGGACCAGCGTGACCTGCGCCGGACGCACCGCTTCGCAGAGGGCCAGCAGACCGGGATAACCGGGCCTCGGCGGGGCGAACGGATTGCCTTCGATGTTGAATTCGACACCACGCTCGCGGCAAAGCGCGCCCAGTGCGTAGACGTCGTCTTCGCGGATATGGCGCGCATCCGGGCGGGGGTGGACGGTGAGTCCGTGCGCGCCTGCATCCAGGCAGGCGATGCCGGCGCGCAGCACATCTGGCTCCGCGCCACCACGGGAATTGCGCAGTACCGCGATCTTGTTGAGGTTGACGCTGAGGGCGGTCATGCGGGTACGGTCGCGCAAGCCGCGGTCGCGATTCGCTGGTCGTGCCGGATCAAGGGGCTTGGTCGGAGGCGTCGCTGGCGGCCGCCTTGCGCGCCTCGGCCTGTTCGCGCAGCCGGCGCAGTTCGGCGGGGTCGATCATCATCGACACGTCGCGTTCCTGGCTGGTCACCCGCGCGGAGTACATCGCCGCCAGCCACATGCCGAACAGGACCAGCGCCACCAGCCAGCACAGCACCATCACCACGGAACTGGTGGTCAGGAACGACATGACCAGGATGGCGAAGCCGATCAGCAGGAACAGCCAGTGCATGCGTGCGCTCCGGGCAGGATGCGCGCAGTGTAACGCCAGCACCTGCGCCAAGGCAGGGGGCCGGCGGCTAGAGCAGCGGTGCCATCAATCGGGCCAGCGCTTCCGGCAGGCGAGCGCGCAGGAGGGGGCGTTCGCGGTCGTTGCGCACGCGCGGGGCCGAGGCGAATTCCCGTTCGATGACCTGCGCAAGTTCGGCGGCCACGCCGGGATCGTCGAACAGCAGCGAGGCCTCGAAGTTGAGGCGAAAACTGCGGTGGTCGAAGTTGGCGCTGCCGATGATCGCCAGGTGGTCGTCGACCAGCAGCGCCTTGGTATGCAGCATGCGCGGGCCGTACTCGTAGACCTTCACGCCGGCGGCAAGCAGGTCGTCGAAGTACGAGCGCACGCAATACGTCACCAGCCGGCTGTCGCTCATCTTCGGCACCAGCAGGCGCACGTCCAGGCCGCCCAGCGCGGCGGAAGTCAGCGCCATCATCGCCGCCTCGCCCGGCACGAAATACGGCGTGGCCAGCCAGACCCGCTTGCCGGCCGCATGGATCGCGCCGACATGCAGCCGATGAATCGCCTCCCAAGGCGAGTCCGGTCCCGAGCTCAACAGTTGCGCGCGGATCGGGCCGGACTGCCTGGCCGGCATCGCTCGCACCACGTCGCCGACGAAGTCGCGGGTCTCGGTGGCGTACGCCCAGTCCTCGACGAAGACCTCCTGCAGGGCGCGCACCACGTCGCCTTCCACGCGCAGGTGCAGGTCGCGGTAGGCATCGTCGCGCAGGCGCTCGTCTTCCTCGTCGGTGATGTTGATGCCACCGAGGAAACCGACCCGGCCATCGATCACCACGATCTTGCGATGCGTGCGCAGGTTGACCCACGGGCGCTTCCACAAGGTCCACGGTTGCGCGGGATGGAACCACGCGACCTCGCCGCCGGCATCGATCAGTGGCTGGAGGAAGTGCCGCTTGGCCAGCTTCGAGCCCATCGCGTCGACCAGCAGGCGGACCTTCACGCCTGCGCGTGCACGTTCCAGCAGCGCGTCCAGCAATGCGTCACCGGTGCGATCCGGGTTGTAGATGTAGTACTCCAGGTGGACGTGGTCACGCGCCTCGGCGATCGCCGCCAGCAAGGCCGGGAACTTGCTGCCGCCGTCGACCAGCAGGCGGACGTCGAGTGCGCTGGTCGGCGCCAGTCCGGTGGTGGCGTGCGCCAGCGTCCGTAGTTCTACGGTGTCGTCGCCGGGACCTTCGGATTCGCGGGCGAGCGAGGCCCGATGGCGCAAGCGACGTGCGCGATGGCGGGTGATCTTCTGCGGGCCGAGCAGGTAATAGATGCCGAAACCGATGTACGGCAACGCAGCCAGGCTGATCAGCCAACTCAGGGTCGCCGCGGGCTCGCGCTTCTGCAGCACGATCCACAGGCCCAGCCAGACCAGGTAGAGGATCCAGCCGCCCGTCAGCCAGGCGCGGATGTGCGGGATGGCCCAGAACGCGTCCCAGGCGTGCAGCAGGTCGGCCATCGATGCTCCATCGTCGCGGGCGTTGCGACATCGACAGGGTAGGGTGGTTCGATGGCGATTTCACGTGACGAAGGCGTTCCCGAAGACGATGCGCGTCGCGTGCAGTCGCCAACCAAGGGCCGCGGCGCGGCATCGTACGTGGCGGGTCGCTTCGAGAAGCGCGAACTGCGCGGCGAGGACGATGGCTGGGGCTCGGTCTACGACGGCATGGACGACCTGCCATCGCCACGTACCCAGGTCACCGAAGAGCGCGCGCGCAGCATCATCAGCCGCAACCAGTCGCCGGACATCGCGTTCTCGCAATCGGTCAATCCGTATCGCGGCTGCGAACACGGCTGCGTGTACTGCTTTGCGCGACCCTCGCATGCGTACCTCGACTTGTCGCCCGGGCTCGACTTCGAGACGAAATTGTTCGCCAAGACCAATGCCGCGGAATTGCTGCGCCTGGAGCTTGCGAAACCGGGTTACGTCCCCGCGCCGATCGCACTCGGCATCAATACCGACGGCTGGCAACCGATCGAGCGCCGCCACGGCATCAGCCGCGCCTGCCTGGAAGTGCTGCTGGAAACCCGGCATCCGCTGAGCATCGTGACCAAGGGCAGCGCGTTGTTGCGCGATATCGATGTACTCGCCGAACTGGCACGACACCGACTGGTGAGCGTGTTCGTCTCGATCACCTCGCTGGACAACGTGTTGTCGTCGAAACTGGAACCGCGCGCCGCCGCGCCGCATACGCGGCTGAAGATGTTGTCCGCGTTGCGCGATGCCGGCGTGCCGAGCGGCGTGCTGGTTGCGCCGGTGATCCCGATGATCACCGACATGCACCTGGAACACATCCTCGAAGCCGCCCGCGATGCCGGTGCGCAATCCGCGGGCTACGTGCTGCTGCGCCTGCCGCATGAGCTGAAAGAGATCTGGCGTGAATGGCTGCAGCTGCACTACCCGCAGCGCGCCGAGCACGTGATGAGCCTGGTCCAGCAGATGCGCGGCGGCAAGGATTACGACAGCAGGTTCGGCAGCCGCATGCGCGGGCAGGGGCCGTTCGCCGACCTGGTGGCGATGCGCTTCGCCAAGACCCGCAAGCGACTGGGCTTCGAGGGTGTGCCGCCGTTGCGCACGGATCTGTTCGTGGCACCACGCAAGCCATCGCCGCAAGGTGACTTGTTCTGACCTCACGTAGCAGGAATATGTCGGCTGGCGCGATGCCGGGGATTGCGGAAAGCGCGCCATGGATGGCGCGCGGCGGCGCCTCGAACAGGATGTTCGCAGAAGCCGAGGAGCAATCATGCCTCGCCCCGCGGCTTGGCGTGCTGTGGACTCCCAATCGCGACGCGCGCAAAAAACAAAAGGGCCGGCAATGCCGGCCCTTTCGCACATCAATGACGCTACCGATCAGGCGCGCGTACCGCGCGGTGCGTTGCTGCGCTTGCCGGCATAGGCAGCCTGGCCAGCCGGACGATGCTGCTTCGGACCCGCATGCGTGGTCGGACGCGCGGCCGGACGCCCGTGCGGACGCGCTGCCGGGCGACCCGGCGGACGCTGGCCGCCATTGCCGCCATTCTTCGGGATCGGCGTGTCGAGGCGGATCGGCTTGCTCGGCGCGAAACCGGGCACCACGTCCATCACGAGGTCGACCTTCAGCAGGCGCTGGATCTGTCGCAGCAGACCGCCTTCTTCCGGCGACACCAGCGACAGCGCCTCGCCCTGCGCGCCATTGCGGCCGGTGCGACCGATGCGGTGCACGTAGTCCTCGGCGACCATCGGCAGGTCGTGGTTGATCACCAGCGGCAGGTCGGGGATGTCGAGGCCGCGTGCGGCGACGTCGGTGGCGACCAGGATGCGGGCCTTGCCGGACTTGAAGTCCTTCAGCGCCTTCTGGCGCGCGGCCTGGCTCTTGTTGCCGTGGATCGCGACCGACGGCAGGCCGGCCTCTTCCAGCTGTTCGGCCAGGCGGTTGCAGCCGTGCTTGGTCTTGCCGAACACCAGCACCTGGTCGGTGTGGCGCTGCGACAGGATCTGGATCAGCAGGTCGCGCTTGCGCGAACCGTCGACCGGATGCGCACGGTGGGTGATGGTCTGCGCGATGGTGTTCTGCGCCGCCACCTGCACCTGCTGCGGGTTGTTCATGAACTCCAGTGCGAGCGCCTTGATCTGCGCCTCGAACGTGGCGGAGAACAGCAGGGTCTGGCGATCCTTCGGCAGGCGGTTGAGCACGCGCTTGATCGCCGGCAGGAAGCCCATGTCGAGCATGCGGTCAGCTTCGTCGAGGATCAGCACTTCGACGGCATCCAGCTTGACGCTGCCGCGGTCGAGATGGTCGATCAGGCGGCCCGGGCAGGCCACCAGCACGTCCACGCCACGGCGCAGCTGCTCGATCTGCGGCTGCATGCCGACGCCGCCGAACAAGGTGGTGACGTTGAGCTTCAGGTGGCGACCATAGGTCTTGAAGCTGTCGGCAACCTGCACCGCGAGCTCGCGGGTCGGCACCAGCACCAGCGCGCGCGGCTTGCGCGGGCCGGAGGGCGGGGTTTCCTTGGACAAACGGTTCAGCACCGGCAACGCGAACGCCGCGGTCTTGCCGGTGCCGGTCTGGGCGCCGCCCAGCACGTCATGGCCGGCCAGGATCAGCGGGATCGCCTGTTCCTGGATGGCGGTGGGGATGGTGTAGCTGTTGTCGGCGAGCGCGCGCAACAACGCGGGCGCAAGCCCGAGGGTTTCAAACGACATTGGATGACTCCGGTATTGAAGCCCACGCAATGGAGCGTGGGTGAACCCGAGCGTTTCCCTGGGGACATTCCTGTCCGAATCCGCGCTGCGAGTCGACGATGGCACGACGCCGGTGATCCGGTGCCGTGTCTGCGCGACGAAAGGCGTGGGGAAGAAGCTGGCCGCGTGAGCGGCAGGCGTGACCGGGAAAACAATCAGCCGTGCGCAGAACGGGGCGGATGATACGCGAAACCGGCCTTGTTCCGCCTTTTTGCTGAATGGGGTGTTCACTTCCCGACGGAATGTGACCCGCGGCACATATTCACAGAACCGCGATTTGGCGGAAAATGTGCCAAACCGGGGGAAACGGGTGAATTTGGTGAGTCTTGCCGCAATCAGGGCGGGTTGGGCGTCTTCGTGGACGTCCAGCCGCATTCGCCCGACCATCGTGAAGGCGCTGGCCTTCGGCCTCGTGTTCTGGCTGGCCGCCCTGCCCGGCTTCGCCAATGATTGGACCTACCGGATCCGCCCGGGCGACACCGTCTGGGACCTGTCCGGCAAATACCTCCGTCACGACATCCCGTGGCAGCGCCTGCAGGCCCACAACCGGATCAAGGATCCGTACCGGCTCGCGCCGGGCACGCTGATCCGGTTGCCGGTCGCCTGGTTGAAGGTGCAACCGGCCAAGGCGACCGTGGTCGGCGTGCATGGCGATGCGTCGTCGGTCGATGCCCGCGGGCATCGCACGAAGATCGTGCAGGGCATGGCTTTCGGGATCGGCAACACGCTGTTCACCTCGGCAGATGCCAGCCTGACCCTGCAGTTCGCCGACGGCTCGCGACTGCTGCTGCATGGCGGCAGCGAGCTGAAGCTGGACAAGCTCAGCGCGTACGGCGCGACCGGGATGACCGACACCCGCATGCGCCTGCCCAAGGGCCGCACCAGCAGCGAGGTCAAGCCGCTGCGTGGTTCCGGCTCGCACTACATCATCGAAACACCGGACCTCATGTCGAGCGTTCGCGGCACCCGTTTCCGGGTGGGCAGCGATGGCGACGACTCGCAGATCGAAGTGACCGAAGGCCGCGTCCAGGTCGATGGCGCCGGTCGCAAAGTGCTGCTGCGGCCAAACCAGGGCACGGTCAACGCCACCGACGGCGCGCCTGCGGAAAAAAGCGCGTTGCTCCCGGAACCGGCATCGGTCGAACTGGATGCCACGCAGCGACCGATGGTCCTGCGCTGGGCGGCGGTGCCGGGCGCGCATGGCTATCGCGTGCAGGTCGGCGCGACTGCCGCCTTCCCGTACCTGCTGCACGACCGCGTGGTCAGCGACCTGCAGGACAGCATCGACGGCCTGCCGGATGGAACGCATGGCATCCGCGTGCGTGCGATCGATGCACAGGGCATCGAGGGTCGCGATGCGGTCATCGAGGCACAGGTCACGCTTGCACCGCCCTTCGCCATCGAGACCGTCGATCGCAGCCAGGTCGACGTCGAGCGCCCGCGTTTCCGCTGGGCCACGATGGGGCCGGGCGTGCGCTATCACTTCCAGTTGGCCGGGGCAGACGGCTTCGAGCAACCGCTGCTGGACCTGCGCGACCTGCCAGCTACCGAGCTGCGCAGCCCGAACGCGCTGGCGCCGGGCGACTACGCATGGCGCATCGCGGCCATCGACGGGGAAGGCCGGATGTCGCGCTACAACGACGTCGTCCGCTTCGTCGTGCTGCCGCCTGCGACCGGACCGACGGTGAGCGGCGATGTCGATGCCAGCGACCGGCGCGCGCTGCACCTGCGTTGGCCCGCCGCCCAGGCCGGTCAGCAGTTCCGCTTCCAGTTGTCGCCTGCGGCGGACTTCTCCGAACTCACCGTCGACCGCACGCTGGCCGAAAACCGGATCGCGCTTCCGAAACTTGGCGCGGGGACCTGGCATGCACGCGTGCAGGTGATCGACAGCGACGGTTACGCGCGTCCGTTCGGGCCCGGCCAAAGCTTCAAGGTCGGTTGCCTGCCGTGCCGATGGGCGGCCGGGGGCGGGGGATTGCTCCTGCTGCTGACGCTCTGAAATGGGCGCACCCGCTTTTTCCTGGTGGAAGGCACTGGTCGCCGCGCTGGCAACGACGGCTTGCGTGTGCCTGCTGCTGCTTTCCGGAATCACCTGGCGTGCCGATGCCTGGCTGTATGACGCGCTGATCGCACGCGGTGGCGGCGTGGCCGACGACCGCATCGTGGTGGTCGCGGTGGACGACAAGAGCCTCTCGGCATTTGGCCGCTGGCCCTGGCAACGCGGCGTGCATGCGGACTTGCTCGCACGGTTGCAGGACGCCCGGCCAAGCGGCATCGGTTTCGACGTGATGTTTTCCGAGCCGTTTGCGTCCGATGCGCAGGGCGATCGCGCGCTGGCGGAGGCCGTCGCGCGCAATGGCCGGGTGGTGCTGCCGGTCATGGCCGAGCGCATGGAACCCAACGGCATGCCGATCGAGGTCCTGCCGATGCCGGCGCTGGTGAATGGTGCGGCCGGCCTGGGCCACGCGGCCGTCGACCTGGACGCCGATGGCGTCACCCGCAGCGCCTACCTGCGCGCCGGCCTGGGCGAGGCGCATTGGCCTGCATTGGCATTGGCACTGCTGGAATCGAACGGCGGACGGCCCGATACCACTCCTCCCGGCGAACGTCCCGCGGCCATGCAGGCCACCGCCTCGCCGTACCTGTGGCAGCAGGATCATCGCGTATTAGTGCCATACGTGCGCTCGGCCAGCTTCCAGCAGGTGTCGTACGTCGACGTGATACGCGGGCAAGTGCCGACCGCATTGCTGCGCGATCGCTGGCTGCTGATCGGGGTCACCGCGCATGGCATGGGCGACAGCATCCTCACGCCGTTGCCGGGTGGCGAGGAACGGATGCCTGGCGTGCTTTACCAGGCCAACCTGCTCAACATGTTGCTGCAGGGCACCGCGATCGTGCCGATGCCGATGCTGTGGCAACTGCCGTTCGCCATCCTGCTGGTCCTGCTGCCGGTGTTGCTGCTGTTGCGTCATCCCCTGCGGCCCGCGCGGTTGCTGGCCATTGCCTCGGCGATCTTCATCTTCGCCAGCAGCGCCCTGTTCTTGCTGCTGGCGCGGTTGTGGATGCCGCCGATGCCGTCGCTGCTCACGTTGCTGCTCGCGCTCCTGCTGCTGGCGGCCTTCCGCTTCCGCCGGTCGCACCAGCTCGCGCATTCGGACGCACTGACGCGACTGGCCAACCGTCGCCTGTTCGACCTGATCCTCCACCGCGAATCCCTGGCCGCCAGGCGCAGCGGCAAGCCGTTGTCGCTGTTGCTGATCGATGTCGATCACTTCAAACGCGACAACGACAGCTGCGGCCACCAGGCCGGCGACGAACTGCTGCGTGCGGTTGCAGGCGCGGTGGCGCGGCACGTGGGCCGGCCGCGCGATCTCTCTGCGCGTTATGGCGGCGATGAACTGGCGGCGATCCTGCCGGAAACCGACGCGCGCACCGCCAGCAGCATCGCCGACGCGATCGTCCGCGAAGTCGCCGCGCTCGCCATCCCGCATCCGGACAACGGCGACAATGCGACTGCCACGGTGAGCATCGGCGTGGCCGCCTGCGACCCGCAGCGCGAAACCGAAGCCAGCCTGCTGGAACGCACCGACATCGCGCTCTACCAGGCCAAGAAACACGGCCGCAACCGCAGCTACACGGCACCCGACTGGGCGACCTGACGCGTCCGCATCGCGCACCCCTTCCACGCCGCGGGCGAGCGTGCCAACCTCGCGTCCTCCCCCCCCGCAATCGGCATCGAAATGAAGCCCGAGATCCGCATCGCCAGCTGGCTGATGGCCAGCGTCTTCCTCGTGATGGGCGGCTATCGCCTGTGGCAAGCGCTGCAGGGCGTGCCGACCGCCAACGCGACCCTCGCCTTCAGCGCCGGCGAGTTCCTGCTGGGCATCGCCATCATCGCCGGCTGGCGCCTGCGCGCGATGGCCTTGCTGGGCGCACTGCTGATGCTGGTGGATGCCGTGCTTTCGCATCGCTTCTGGTTGCTGCACGGCGCCGAGCAAGCTGCGCAGTTGCTGCATTTCATGAAGAACATCGGCTTCGTGGGCGGGCTGTTCCTGCTTTCCACGGTCGTCGCCGGCAAGCGCCGCTGAGCATGCCGGCGAACCGCGCGCCGACGCTGCGCAGCGAGGGCGGCCACGAGCGCAGCCAGGTCGGGATGGTCGAGCTGTTCTTCGACCTGGTGTTCGTGTTCGCGATCACCCAGCTCTCGCATGGCCTGCTGGAACACCTGAGCCCGCTGGGCGCGCTGCACACCGGCCTGCTGTTCCTTGGCGCGTGGTGGTTGTGGATCTACACCACCTGGTGCACCAACTGGCTCAACCCGGCGTCCACCGCGGTGCGCCAGTTGCTGTTCGTGCTGATGCTGCTGGCGCTGGTGATGGCCGCCGCGTTGCCGCGCGCATTCGCCGACCGCGGCCTGGTGTTCGCGCTGGCCTATGTCGCCCAGCATCTGCTGCGTTCCGCCTACATGGTGCATGCCTTCGGTGCAGGCACGCCGAACGGTCGCAATTTCCTGCGCATCTTCCTCTGGCTCGCGGTGTCCGGCAGTTGCTGGATCCTTGGTGGGCTGGCCGATCCGCAGGCGCGGATGCTGTGGTGGGCCGCGGCCGTCGCGATCGAGTTCATGGGGCCGGTCGCCTACTTCCGGATTCCCGGCATGGGCGCGTCGAGCACGCGCGACTGGAACGTGGACCCGCACCACATGGCCGAGCGTTGCGGCCTGTTCGTGATCATCGCCCTGGGCGAATCGCTGCTGATCACCGGCGCCACGTTCGCCGGACTGGAATGGACGCGACCGCAAGCGCTCGCATTCCTCGCGGCGTTCATGGGCACGGTGGCGATGTGGTGGATGTACTTCGACACCGGCTCGGTGCGCGCGATCCACCACTTCGAGCATGCCGCGGACCGTGGCCGCGTCGCCCGCCCTGCCTACACCTACCTGCACATCCCGATCGTCGCCGGCATCATCCTCTGCGCGGTCGCCGACGAACTGGTGCTGGTCCATCCCGACCACGCGAGCAATGCCGGCATCGCCGCGATCCTGGGCGGACCGTTCCTGTACCTGCTCGGCAACGGGCTGTTCAAGTGGGTCACCAACCCGCGTCGCTTCCCGCCGGTCTCGCACCTTGCGGGCATGGTCGCGCTGCTGGCGCTTGCACCGTTCGCGTTCGGCCACGCGTTCAGCGCGCTGGCGCTGGGCTGGCTGACATCGGGCACGCTGATGCTGGTGGCGCTGTGGGAATGGCGCGTCCTGCAACGCGCCTGAGCGAGCTGCTCAGCGTCGGATCCGCTGCGGCTCCATCGCCGCCACCGAACAGTCGATCAATGCCTGCAAGGTGGCGATGTCGACATCGGCGAGTTTCTTCAGGTACAGGCAACTCTTGCCGGTCTTGTGCTTGCCAAGTTTGCCCAGCAGCTCGGCACGCTCCTCGAAACCGGGCATGAGGTACAGGGTCAGGTCGTTCTTGCGTGGCGAGAACCCGACGATCGGCCACTCGAAGGTCTTCTTGTTGCTGTAGCTGTACGCATAGCGGCCGAAGCCGACGATGGCCGCGCCCCACATCTCCGCGCGCTCGCCGGTGGCGGCTTCCATCATGCGCACGACCGCTTCGCAATCCGTACGGCGCTCGTTGCCCTGTTGCGCCAGGAATTCGGAGACCGACGCGGTGGTCGGGCGGGTCTTGAGTTCGCTCATGGCATCGCTCCCTTGCCCCGATTATGCGCGCATGGCCTGCACCAGCGTGGCCAGCCCGATGGCGAACACCAGCAGCAACGCGACGCGACGGAACATCGCCTGCGGCATCCGCGACAGGATGCGCTTGCCGATCCATGTACCGGCGATGGCGACCACCGCCAGCAGCGGCACCCAGACCAGGTCGTGCGCATGGATGTAGCCATTGCGTGCGTAGACCGCGGCGCGCGACAAATCGATGGCCATGTCGATCGCCGCCGAGGTGGCGATGAAGACCTCCTTGCGCAGGTCGAACGCGGCCAGGGTCATGCCGCGCACCGCGCCGCCGGTCCCCACCAGCCCCGCCATGCCGCCGGACAACGCGCCGCCGAGCACGGCGCTGCGGGTGGTGGCCGCCAGCCGCCAGCGCGGGCGCAGCAGCATCCAGCCGCTCAGGCCCAGCAGGAACACCGCCAGGGTCGCCTCCAGCCAGCGCGTCGGGAACCATGCACTGGCCAATCCGCCCAGCACCGCGAACAACACCGAAGGCACGCCCAGCCGCAGCAGCAGGCCGCGGTCGATGCCGCCGCGGAACAGGCCGAGCTTGCTGATGTTGCTGGCCAGGTGGAACAGCGCGGTGATGCCGAGCACCGACTGGAAATCGAAATACAGGTTGGCGACCGGCACGAAGAACACCGACGAGCCGAAGCCACCCACCGTCCCTGCGATTTCCGCCAGCAGTGCGAGCAGCAGGAAGGTCGCGCTGCGCCCGAACCCGAACATCAGGCGTCGAGGGTCATGCCCGGCCGGGCCAGCAGTACGTCGATGCCGTCGCGTTCGCCGATCTCGCCTGCCAGCGCCTCGCGCGCCTTGTCCTCGCCGTGCACCAGCGCCAGCTGCGGCTTCGGATCGAAATGGCCGAACCAGTCCAGCAGGCCGCGCTGGTCGGCGTGTGCGGACAGCCCGCCGACGGTGTGCATGGTCGCGTTGACGCGGTAGTCGCGGCCGTGGATGCGGATCCAGCGCGCACCGTCGACCAGCCGCCGGCCGATGGTGCCGGTGCCCTGGTAACCAACGAAGACCACGTGCGCCTCGCGCCGGCCGATGTTTTGCTTGAGGTGATGCAGGATGCGCCCGCCATTGGCCATGCCGCTGCCGGCGATCACGATGGCACCGCGCTCGATCCGGTTGATCGCCATCGACTCGTCGGCGCTGGCGGTCAGGTGCAGGTTGGGCAACGCGAACGGATTCGGCGAGCCGCGCCAGACCGCCTTGGCCTCGTCGTCGAACAACGCGTGGTGGCGGGCGTACACCTGCACCACCTTTGCGGCCATCGGGCTGTCCAGGAACACCCGCCAGCGCGACAGCTTCCATTCTTCCCAATGCCTGGCGAACCAGTACAGCAGTTCCTGCGAACGCCCGACCGCGAAGGCGGGGATCAGCACGTTGCCGCCATCGCGCCAGGCGTGATCGAGGATTCCCCCGAGCTCGACGATGGTCTCCGCGCGATCCTTGTGGTTGCGGTCGCCGTAGGTCGATTCCATCAGGACGAGGTCGGCGTCGCGGATCGGCGTGGGGTCGCGCAGTATGGGGGTGCCCTTCGGCCCCAGGTCGCCGGAGAACACCAGCTTGCGGCCATCGGCCCACAGCTCGACGATGCAGGAACCGAGGATGTGCCCGGCATCGCGGAATGCGATGTCGATGCCATCGAGGATCGACTCACGGGTGTCGTACGCCAGCGGGTGCAGCAGTGCCATCGCATCGGCCACGTCGTCCCGGGTGTACAGCGGCTGCATCTCCGCTTCGCCATGTGCGCGCCTGCGGTTGAAGCGTTCGGCATCGCTCTCGGCCAGCGAGGCCGAATCCATCAGCATGATCGGCATCAGGTCGGCGGTGGCCTCCTGCGCGAAGATCGGCCCGCGGAAGCCGCGCTTGACCAGCAGCGGCACCCGGCCGACATGGTCGATATGCGCATGGCTGAGCACCAATGCGTCCAGCGACGCAACATCGAACGGGAACGGATCGGCATTGCTCGCCTCCATTTCCGCGCTGCCCTGGCACATGCCGCAGTCCAGCAGGATGCGTCGTCCCGCGGCTTCGACCAGGTGCATGGAACCGGTCACCTCGCCTGCCGCGCCGTGGAAATGCACGCGCATGCGTCCGCTCCTTCCTCGATCGGGCATGGCGCCCGCTTGGAGGTTACCGCAGCGTGGCCGGCAGCAGGCGCCTCAAACCTCTGCCCGCGACGGGATGGCGACTTCCGCCGCCAAACCGAGTGCGGCGCGCAGTGCATCCCGATAGCTGCGACCGGACACCACGCGCTGGCCGCTGTGCAGGTTCACCCGGTAGCGACCGGAGGCCAGCGGCTCGACTTCGCGGATCGCGTCGATCCGCACGATCGCGGAACGGTGGATGCGCAGGAAACGCTGCGGATCCAGCCGCGCATGGAAGCCGCTGATGGTTTCGCGCAGCACGAAGCTGCGTGCGCCGACTTTCAGCTCGACGTAGTTGGCCTGGGCCAGCGCACAGTCGAGTTCATCCAGTTCGACCATCTGCATGCGCCGGCCGATCGGCAGCGCCAGTCGTCGCGGCAATGCAGCCGGTGCGGCCACCGGGGCATCGTTGACCAGGGCACGCCGCGCGCGCTCGACCGCCTGTTGCAGGCGCTCCGGGGAAATCGGCTTGAGCAGATAGTCCACCGCCTGCACATCGAAGGCGCGCACCGCATGCTCGGCGTAGGCGGTGACGAACACCACCGCGCGCGGCCGCGCGACCACGTGTTCCAGCGCCTGGAAACCATCGGCACCGGGCATCTGGATGTCGAGGAACAGCAGGTCGCAGGGACAATCCGGGAGCACCTGCATCACCTCGATGCCGCTGGCGCACTCGGCCACCACGTCGATGTCGGCAATGGCGCCCAACTGCCTGCGCAGGCGCAGGCGTGCCAGCGGCTCGTCGTCGGCGATCACCACCCGGATGACGGTCATGACACCCGCACCTGATCGAAACGCAGGCCATGCGTGGCGCCTTCGTGCACGCTGGCGGCCGCCTCGGCCAGCCGCGGAAGGCGCAGGCTGACGCGGGTGCCGCCGGCATCCGTCGTCTCGATCGAGAGCGTCGCATCGGCGCCATACAGCGCCTGCAGGCGCGCACGTGTATTCGCCAGGCCGATGCCGTGGCCTTCGACATCGGGCAGGCCTTCGGCGCCGTCGTCCTCCACTTCCAGCCACAGTGCACCGGCGACCATACCGGCACCGATGCGCACCTTGCCCGGGCGGATCCGCCGCGCGATCGCATGCACCACGGCGTTCTCCACCAGCGGTTGCAACAGCAACGGCGGCAAGCCTTCGTCCAGGCAGTCTTCGGCCACGTGCCAGTGCACCTGCATGCGTTCGCCCAGGCGTACTTTCTCGATGTCGAGGTATTGCGCCAGCAACGCCAGTTCCTCGCGCAGGCTGACCCATTGCAGGTGCGAACTGTCCAGGCTGCGCCGCAGCAGCGCCGACAGCGCGACCAGCATGCGGTCGGCGCGATCGGCGTCGTGATGGACCAGTTCGGCGATCGAGTTCAACGCGTTGAACAGGAAATGCGGATTGAGTTGTGCGGTGATCGCATCCAGCTGCGCCTGGGCGAGCCGGGCTTGCAACTCAACGGCCACGCGTTCCTGTGCATGCGCGCGGTCGAAGTACAGCAGCGCATGCGCCAGCCCGATCATGATCCAGCTGAGCAGGAGGTTGTTCTGCAGGCTGGTCGGCATCACGTCGCGCCAGAATTCGGGCGGCGAGTCGTACCAGTGGACCCAGGGATCGAGCGCGTAGATGAAGTACGCCCTCGCGAACACCACGAACAGCGCCGCCAGCATCAGGATCGAGCCAGCACGCAGTGCGTCGCCACGCTGGATCGGCACCCGTTGCACCAGCCAGAACAGGCCGACCGTCAACGGGATCCAACCCCACATCCCGACCAGTCGACCGCGCATCACATCGGCAAGCACATACGGCTTGCCAACCTCCACGTACATCGCGATTTCCTGATAGGCATACAGCAGGCCATACGCCGTCCAGCCGACGATCACCATCAGCCACAGCAGGCTCCATCGCCAGGGCGTGGCGATGGGCATTGCGAGGTGTTCCTTGCGTTCCATGTCGCCACGCTAGCGCCGACTGCACACACCCGCAATGCCACTGGTGGCGTTGGCCGAGGTGCGCGTGCGCTTCGTCCCAAGCCGCTTGTCGCGGCTGCCAGCGCCGGCGAGCCTCGCCCCCCATCGCAATCGCACAACCCGGGGAATCAACGCATGCACGCACCACGTCGCGGCAACCGCTGCAAACACACCACCCTGGCCTTGGCACTCGCCGTTGGCCTCGGCTTCGCCGGCATCGCTTCGGCGCAGAGCAACGCCGCCGGGGCGATCCATGGCCATGCCACGCAGGGCGACGTGATAGTGATCGAGAACGCCGCCACCGGCTACCGACGCGAGATCACGGTCGGTGCCGACGGCGGCTTCCGCGCACCGCAGACGCCTTCCGGCAGCTACACCGTCACGGTGCGCCGGGCCGACGGCAGCACACGCGTGCGCGAACGCGTGAACGTCAGCGTAGGCACCGGCACCCAGGTCGATTTCCCGAGCGATGAAACGACCACGCTGGATGCAGTCACCGTGCGCGCCGACAGCATCAATCCGGTCGATGTGTCGTCGGTGGAGTCCACCACCATCCTCGGCGCCGAACAGCTTGCGCGCATTCCGGTCGCACGCGATGCCACCAGCGTCGCCCTGCTCGCGCCCGGCACCGTGCGCGGCGATGCCGCGTTCGGCAACCTGGCCTCGTTCGGCGGATCATCGGTCGCCGAGAACGCCTACTACGTCAACGGCTTCAACATCACCAACGCGTTCAACAACCTCGCCTTCGCGCAGATCCCGTTCGAGGCCATCGCCGAGCAGCAGGTCAAGACCGGCGGCTATGGCGCCGAATTCGGCCGTTCCACCGGCGGCGTGGTCAACCTGATCACCCGCCGCGGCACCAACGACATCGAAGCCGGCGGCGCGATCTACTGGACGCCGTCCTCGCTGGCGGGGAAGACACCGGATATCCATCTCAACAACGGCGACCTGCTGCAGGACAACTCACAGGACGAAGCCGAGCAATCCAGCGTCGCCCTGTGGGCCGGTGGCGCACTGATCCGCGATCGCCTGTTCGCCTACGGCCTAGTGCAATTCGCGCGCAACCAGGCCGACACCTGGAACGACGTCAACGCCGGCATCAATGCGAACACACGCACGCGTTCGCCGACGTGGTTGCTGAAGCTGGACTGGAATATTTCGCAGGACCACCTGCTGGAACTCACCAGCTTCTCCGACGTCGCCCGCACCACCCAGACCGTGCACACCAACGACGAGGGCGTGCTCAACCGCACCGGCGTGCTCGGCACCGTGTACACCGAACAGGGCGGCGCGAGCCATGCACTCAAGTACACCGGCTACCTCAGCGACACCTTCACACTGTCCGCCCTGCTCGGGCGCGGCAAGTTCAGCCGCAGCATCTACGGCATTTCCGCGAATGGCACCCGCCAGGAATGGTCGGGCGACATCAATGCGCCGGACACCGGTTGCCCGGTGATCGTCGACCAGCGCAACTCCACCCTGCTCGGCGCGACGCCGGCGATCCATGGTTGCGATTTCATCGGCGGCACGCTCGGCCGACCCGATGCGGGCGATACCCGCAAGCAGTTCCGCCTGGACGCCGAATGGCAACTCGGCGACCACCAGTTGCGCTTCGGTTACGACGCCGACCGTTTCACCTCCATCGCCGGCGGCGCGATCGAAGGCGGCCAGGTGTGGAACTACGCGACCATCGATCCGGATGGCGTGCCGCTGAACGGCGACGACATCGACTTCGTGGTCAACGTGGTGTTCAAGAACGGCGCGACCGTCGATGTCGACCAGCGCGCGTTCTACATCGAGGACAGCTGGCAGGTCACCCCGAACTTCCTCGCCTATGCCGGCCTGCGCTGGGACAGCTTCGACAATCGCAACGGCAACGGTGAGTCGTACGCGTCGATCGACAATCAGTTGGGACCTCGACTCGGTTTCGCCTGGGACGTGAAGGGCGATGCCTCGCTGAAGGTATTCGGCAACGCCGGGCGCTATGCGCTGCCGTTGACCGCCACGGTGGCGATCCGCGGTGCCAGCGCGTCGATCTTCAAGCAGCAGCTGTTCTTCTATGACAGCGTGGATCCGGCGACGGGCGCGCCGATCGGGATCACGCCCTTCACCCCGATCACCTATCTCAACAACGAGTTCGGCGCGCAGAAGGATCCGCGCACCATCGCATCGGAAAACCTGCAGCCGATGTACCAGGACGAATTCATCCTCGGTTTCCAGAAGCAGATGGACGACCACTGGTCGTTCGGCCTGCGCACGGTGTTCCGCGACCTTCGCCGCGCCATCGACGACAACTGCGACGAGCGTGCGATCTACGACTGGGCGATCGACAACGGCTTTGTCGATCCCGATGGCAATCCGTTCGAGGCGCCGGAGGACAGCACGGTGCCGAAGGAGATCGCCTTCATCAATCCGGGTTTCACCTTCTGCCATCTGTACAACCCGGGCAGCGAGGGCGTGTTCAACATCGACATCGATGGCAACGGCACGCTGGAGAAAGTCACCATCGATGCCGACACGCTTGGCCCCAAGGCCAAGCGCACCTACGCAGCGGCCGAATTCTTCTTCGAGGGCCACTGGGAGAAACTCTTCCTGCAGGGTTCCTACACCTGGGCGCGCAGCACCGGCAACACCGAAGGCGGGATCAAGTCCGACATCGGCCAGGCCGATACCGGCACCACGCAGGACTTCGACTATCGCGAACTGATGCTCGGCGCGGACGGCCCGCTGCCGAACGACCGTAAGCACACCTTGAAAGTGTTCGGCAACTACGAACTCGACGAACAGTGGTCGATCGGCGGCAACGTGCTGGTCCAATCCGGCCGGCCGATCAATTGCTTCGGCGTGTACGGCAACGACCCGCTGCACTACGGCAACTCGTACTTCTCCTGCAGCAACACCCCGGGCACCGACGCCGATGGCGACGGCGTGCTCGACAACGGCACCCAGGTGGTTCCGCGCGGCAGTGCGGGACGCACGCCCTGGCAACGCCAGCTCGACCTCAACGTGGCCTGGAAGCCGACGTTCGCGGAAGGCCGCCTGACCTTCAAGGTCGATGTCTTCAACGTGTTCAACGCGCGCACGGTGACCAGCGTGGTCGAAACCGCCGAAACCAACGAAGGCAGCTCGCTGTACGGCACCGTGTACAAGATCCCGACCGGCTTCCAGGCGCCGCGTGCGGTACGCCTGATGCTGCAGTACGCGTTTTAAGCGCATGGATGCGCAGGTACCCCTCCCCGCGTCGCGTGGCCGGAAGGACCCGGCCCGCGGCGTCTCTTTCCCGCCAGCGTGGCTGCGCGGCTATCCATGGTGGCCGCTGCCCGACGCCCTGCGCCTGCTGCGCATCGTGACCGCGCTGCTGTTCATGGCGCACGCGTCGATGCGCTTCGTGTACGGCAGCATCCCGCAGTTCGGGGCAGCCATGGAAAACCTGTACGGCTTCCCGCATGGCGAACTGTGGGTGTTGGCGATCACCTTCTACGAACTGGGCGCCGGCACCCTGCTGCTGCTGGACCGCGGGGTGCGTTGGGCCGCGAGCGGACTGGCAGTCATCGTGTCGGTGGGGATCTATCTCATCCATCGCCACCTCGGCTGGTTCGTCGGCGAACACGGCACGGGCGGCAGCGAGTACAGCGTGGCCCTGCTCGCGATGCTGCTGGTGATCGCCGCGAATGATGCGGCGCGTGCATCCCATCCAACCCTCCACGCAGGCGAGAGCGACCCCGCATGAACGACACCCGCCTTTCCCGCCCGGCACCCGACTGCGCCCTGCTCGGCTTCCGCCTGCTGGTCGCGCTGCTGATCGGCATCCATGGCTGGTATCGATTGAGCGTCGGCACCTCGCCGGGCTTCGGCGACTGGCTGGCCACGCAGGGCATACCGCTCCCGCATGCCGTCGCATGGGGCGTGACCATCAGCGAAATCGTCGGCTCGGCCTGCCTGGCGATCGGCCTGTGCGTGCGTCCGTTCGCCTTGCTGTTCATGGCGATCTACGCGATGGGCATCGTCTTGGTACACGCACCGGAAGGCTGGTTCGTGGTCGGCGGTGGTCGCAACGGCATGGAGTACAGCGTGCTGCTGATCGGCAGCCTGGCGCTGGTGGCGCTGCGCATCCGCGAACCGATCTGGGCCGTCATTCCCCCGAAGGCGGGGGTCCAGTGACTTCTGGAGAAGTCGCGACGATTCTTCCGAGGTGCGAAGACGCTGGATTCCCGTCTTCGGGGGAGTGACGGAACGCGGCCACGACTTCCGGCAGGTGCCGAAGGCAGGGGGCTTGGGGCATGGTGCCCGATTCGCCATGTCCCACCGGGGGAACACCCATGCGCCTGTTGTCATTGGCCTGCGCGATCGCGCTTGGCCTGAGTTCCGTTGCGGCCTACGCAGCCACACCCAACCCGGCCGCCAACGTGCCGGGCAGCGAGGCCATCGTCAGCAAGACCCTGGCGAACGGCCTGAAGATCGTGGTCTGGCCGGACCACGACATCCCCAACGCCAACTTCTACACCTTCTACAAGGTCGGCAGCCGCAACGAATATCCGGGCATCACCGGGCTCGCGCACTACTTCGAGCACATGATGTTCAACGGCACCACCAAGCGCGCGCCGGGCGAGTTCGACAAGCAGATGGAAGCCGCCGGCGGCAGCAACAATGCCAGCACCAGCAACGACCTGACCATCTACACCGACTGGTTCCCGAGCAGCGCGCTGGAGACGATCTTCGACCTGGAAGGCGACCGCATGGCCAACCTGGCATTCGACCCGAAGGTGGTCGAGAGCGAGCGCGGCGTGGTCTACAGCGAGCGTCGTTCCAGCGTGGACAACGACAACTTCGGCACCCTGATGGAGCAGATGCAGGCCACCGCCTTCACCGCGCATCCCTACCAGTTCCCGACCATCGGCTGGCCCAGCGACATCGAGGGCTGGAAGCTCGACGACCTGAAGAAGTTCTTCAAGACCTATTACGCGCCGAACAACGCGGTGATGGTCGTGGCCGGCGACGTCGACCCGGCGCAGGTGTTCGCGCTGGCCGACAAATACCTGGCATCCCTGCAGAAGCAGCCGGCGCCGACCCCGATTACCACTGTCGAGCCCGAGCAGCAGGGCGAGCGTCGCATCGTGGTGGAACGCGCCGATGCGCAGTCGCCCATCGTCGCCTATGCCTTCCACAGCGGGATCGGAGCGGGCAGCAAGGACTATCCCGCGCTGGAACTGCTGAGCACGATCCTGTCGCAGGGCGATTCCTCGCGCCTGCACCAGCGCCTGGTCGAGAAGGAACAGGCCGCCACGCAGGCCGGCGCCTTCGCCGAAGCCGGCTTCGATCCCGGCCTGTTGTGGGTGTACGCGATGCTGCCGCCGGGCGGCGACATGGCGAAGGTGGAGGCGTCGCTGGACGATGAGCTGGCGAAGGTCGCGCGCGATGGCGTCACCGCGGCCGAACTCGAGAAAGGCGCGCAACCTCAAGTCGTCCGCATTCTGGCGCGGCATGGCCACGATCAACGGCAAGGCGCGCGCCTTGGGCACCTATGAGGTGTTCAACAACGACTACCGCAAGCTGTTCGATGCGCCCGCCGCGTACGACGCGGTCACTGCCGCCGACGTTCAGGCGCTGGCGAAGAAGATCCTGCGCATCCAGAACCGCACCACCGGCCTGTTGAAGCCGGTCGCCGCCGCACCCACTGCCGACAAGAAGGAGGCCGCGAAATGAGCTTCTTCCGCAACGTCTCCATCGCACTGGTCGCGGCCTTCGCGTTCAACAGCGCGATGGCTGCAGACATCAAGCTGCCCGAGTACCAGACCGTCACCCTCGACAACGGCGCCACCGTCCTGCTGATGCCACGCAAGGACGTGCCACTGATCGCGGCCAACGTCGCCGTGCGCGGCGGTGCATTGGCCGATGCCCCCGGCAAGGAAGGCACCGCCGACCTGCTCGGCGAAATGCTGTCGAAGGGCGCCGGCAGCCGCACTGCGCTGCAGTTCGCGCAGACCGTGGATGGTGCCGGTGGCAGCATCGGCTTCGGTAGTTCGCGCGAGGCGATCAATGCCAATGCGCAGTTCCTGTCGAAGGATAGCGGCCTGATGCTGTCGCTGCTTGCCGATGCATTGCTGCGGCCGACGATGGACGCGGCCGAGTTCGACAAGCTGCGCAAGCGCGCGATCGACGGCATCGCCAATGCCAAGGACTCCGATCCGCGCCAGCTGATCGGCACCTATTCGAATGGCTGGCTGTTCCGCGGCCATCCCTACGGGCGCTCCACCGGCGGCGACGAAACCAGCCTGGCCACGATCACCCTCGCCGACCTGCAGGCCTTCCGCCAGCAGCAGATGGGCGGCGACCGGCTGGTCATCGCCATCGCCGGCGACTTCGATGCGAAGGCGGTGACCGCGCAGGTGAAGCAGGCGTTCGGTGGTTGGGCCAAGGCCGGCGGCACCCTGCCGCAGGTCGAGGCCAAGGCGCGCGAAAACGGCCGCCGAGTCCTGCTGGTGGACAAGCCCGGCGCCACCCAGACCTACTTCGCGATGGCCAACGTGGGCAGCAGGCATGGCGATCCGGCCGAAGCCGCGCAGGACCTGGTGCAGACCGCGTTCGGCGGGCGCTTCACCTCGATGCTCAATACCGAGTTGCGGGTGAAGAGCGGCCTGACCTACGGCGCGCGCTCGGCGATCGATCGTTCGCGCCTGCCCGGCGCATCGACGATCAGCAGCTTCACCAAGACCGAGACGACCAAGCCCGCGATCGACCTCGCCATCGCCACCCTCGACCGCCTGCACAAGGACGGGTTGGATGCGACGACGATCGACTCGGCCAAGCGCTATGTCGCCGGCCAGTACGCGCCCAGCCTGGAAACTGCGCCGCAACTCGCCGCGCAGCTGGTGGACATGACCGTGTTCGGCGATTCGCGCGAGGTCATCGACGGCTATCTCGGCACGATTTCCGCCGCTACCCCGGCGCAGATCGCCGCAGCGCGCGCGGTGTTCCCGGACAGCAAGGACCTGGTGATCGTCGCCATCGGCGATGCATCCAAGATCCGCGACTGGATGAAGGCCTACGGCCCGCTCACCGAGATGAAGCTGACCGATCCGCGCTTCTCGCCCAATTGATCCCTCTTGCTCGTCGATGACGAACAGAACCCGCCTTCACGCAAACGGAGCCACCCCGTGAAAACCCCGAAGATCCTGCTGCTGTCCCTTTCCATCGGCGTTGCCCTTGCCGGTTGCCAGAAGCCCGCCGACACCGCCGCAGCCGGCGGCGAAACCGCAAAGACCGAAGCGCCCGCCTACACGCTGGACGAATCGAAGCTGTCGCCGTTCAATCAGTTCACCCTCGCCGACCTGGACGCGAGCAAGGGCGCTTGCGTCGACTTCGACGGACACGTCAACAGCAAGTGGCTGGCGGCGAATCCGATCCCGGGCGACCGCAGCAGCTGGGGCGCCTTCGAGATGCTGGCCGAGCGTTCGCTGGGCGTGCAGCGCCAGTTGGCGGAGCAGGCCGCCGCGAAGAACGCGGGTGCCGGCGTCGACAAAATCGTCGGCGACTTCTGGTCGACCGGCATGGACGAGGCGAAGATCAACGCGCAGGGCGTCGAACCGCTGAAGCCGGAACTGGCGAAGATCGACGCGCTGGCCGACGGCCCCGCCGTCGCCGAGTTCCTGCGCACCTCCGCCGCCGACGGCAATGGCTACCTGATCGGCATCGGCTCGATGCCGGACTTCAAGAACTCCGACATCAACATCGCCGCCACCGGCCAGGGCGGGCTGGGCTTGCCGGACGTGCCGTACTACAGCAAGGCGGAATACCAGAAGATCCGCGATGCCTACGTGGCCTACGCCGCCAAGCTGCTGGAACTGTCCGGCGTACCGGCCGCCGATGCGGCGACGCAGGCGAAGGACGTGCTGGCCTTCGAAACCCGCCTGGCCAAGGTCAGCAAGTCGAGCGAAGAGTTCTCGCGCAACGTCGGCCTGTACTACAACCCGGTCAGTCCGGCCGACGCCGACAAGCTGTCGCCGAACTTCCCGTTCACCAAGCTGTTCGAGTCGCAGGGCGTCGCCGTGCCGGCGATGTTCTCGCTATCGGTGCCGGCCTACCACGCCGAAGTCAGCAAGATGCTGGGCGACGTGCCGGCCGCGCAGTGGAAGAGCTACCTGCGCTTCCACCTGCTGGATGGCGCGGCGCCGTACCTGTCGAACGACTTCGTGCAGGCCAACTTCGAGTTCTACGGCAAGACCCTCGGCGGCCAGAAGGAACTGCGCGAGCGCGGCAAGCGCGTGCTCGGCACCATCGATGGCCAGGTCGGCGAAGCGCTCGGCCAGATGTACGTGAAGGTGGCCTTCCCGGCCGAGTCCAAGGCCAAGATGGAAACCCTGATCAAGAACCTCGGCGACGCGCTGAAGCTGCGCATCGAGGGCCTGGAGTGGATGAGCGCGGACACCAAGAAGAAGGCGCTGGAGAAGTGGGCGTCATTCCAGCCGCGCGTGGGCTATCCGGACAAGTGGCGCGAATGGACCGGCCTGGCCACCGCCCGCGACAGCTATATCGGCAATGTGCTGGCCGCCCGCAAGTTCAACTACAAGTGGGACATCGGCAAGATCGGCCAGCCGGTGGACAAGACCGAATGGGGCATGCGTCCGCAGACGGTCAACGCGCAGTACAACCCGCTGGCCAACCAGATCACCTTCCCCGCCGCGATCCTGCAGCCGCCGTTCTTCGACCCGAAGGCGGACAACGCGCTGAACTACGGCGGCATCGTGGCGGTGATCGGCCACGAGATGACCCACGGCTACGACGACCAGGGCAGCCGCTTCGATGCAAAGGGCACCATGCTGGATGAGCCGGGCTGGTGGACCCAGGCGGACCTGGACAGCTTCAAGGCCCGTACCGGCAAGCTGGTCGCGCAGTTCGACGGCTACAAGGCCAGCAACGGCAAGGCCCTCAACGGCAACCACACCTTGGGCGAGAACATCGCCGACCTGGGTGGCCTGGCCACTGCATACGACGCCTTCACCAAGGCGACCGCCGGCCAACCAGACCCGAAGATCGACGGCCTGACCCGCGACCAGCGCTTCTTCTACAGCTGGGCCACGGTGTGGCGCCGCAACTTCACCCCGGAGGAGCTCGAACAGCGCCTGCAGACCGACGAGCACGCGCTGGCCTCGTTCCGCGCGATCGGCGCGCCGTCGAACATGCCGGCGTTCGCCCGGGCGTTCGGCTGCAAGGCCGGCGACCCGATGGTCCGCGACGGCGACAAGCATGTCGTGATCTGGTAACGGGACAGCCTGCCGTTACCGGATAACCCGTAGGGGCAGGCCCCCGTGCCTGCCCTGCCTTTCGCGACAACCGGCAGGGGCAGGCAGGCCCTAGAAGCAGGGCAGGCACGGGGGCCTGCCCCCTACGTTCATTGCCGCCCGCTTCATTGCCCCTTCCCACGGGCGGGGGGACAATAGCGACATGATCGACGCTACCCGCTATCCCCGGCTGTCCCGGATCGACCGTCCCGCCGACCTGCGCACCTTCGAGCCATCCGAGGTGCGTGCCATCGCCGACGAACTGCGCGGCTACCTGATCGAGTCGGTCGGCAAGTCCGGGGGCCATTTCGGCGCGGGCCTCGGCGTCGTCGAACTGACCACGGTCCTGCACTACCTCTACGACACCCCGGACGACCGCATCGTCTGGGACGTCGGCCACCAGAGCTATCCGCACAAGATCCTGACGGGTCGCCGCGACAGCATCCACACGGTCAAGCAGAAGGACGGCGTGGCGCCGTTCCCGAAGCGCGAGGAGAGCGAATACGACACCTTCGGCGTGGGCCATTCGTCCACCTCGATCTCGGCAGCGCTGGGGATGGCCATCGCGAATGCCCGCGCCGGCAACGACCGCAAGGTCGTCGCGGTGATCGGCGACGGCGCGATGACCGCCGGCATGGTCTACGAGGCACTCAACCACGCCGGCGGCATGGACGACGAGCCCAACATCCTGGTCATCCTCAACGACAACCGCATGTCGATCAGCGAAGCGGTCGGCGGCCTGACCAAGATGCTCGGGCGGATGACCGGCAGCAAGACCCTCAATGCGCTGCGCGAAGGCGGCAAGAAGCTGCTCGGCGACAAGCGCAGCAGCGGTACCGCGCGCTTCGTGCGGCGCTGGGAAGAACACTGGAAGGGCATGTTCGTGCCCTCCACCCTGTTCGAGGAAATGGGCTTCCACTACACCGGCCCGATCGACGGCCACGACGTGGATGCGCTGCTCGGTGTGCTGACCATGCTCAAGGGCCTGAAGGGGCCGCAGCTGCTCCACGTCATCACCACCAAGGGCAAGGGCTACGAACTCGCCGAAGGCGACCAGATCGGCTACCACGCGGTCTCGCCGTTCGATCCCGAGAAGGGCCTGGTAGCGAAGACCGGCGCGAAGAAGCCGACCTATACCGACGTGTTCGGCGACTGGCTCTGCGACATGGCCGCTGCCGATGCGTCGCTGCTGGCGATTACCCCGGCGATGCGCGAGGGCTCCGGCCTGGTGCGTTTCAGCCAGGAATATCCGCAACGTTATTTCGATGTCGCCATCGCCGAGCAGCACGCGGTCACGCTCGCCGCCGGCATGGCCTGCGAGGGCGCGAAGCCGGTTGTCGCGATCTATTCGACCTTCCTGCAGCGCGCCTACGACCAGCTCGTCCACGACGTCGCCATCCAGAAGCTCGACGTGCTGTTCGCGATCGATCGCGGCGGCGTGGTCGGCCCGGACGGCGCGACCCACGCCGGCAACCTCGACCTCAGTTTCCTGCGCTGCGTGCCGAACATGGTCGTCATGGCACCCGCCGACGAACGCGAATGCCGGCAGATGCTCAGCACAGGCTATCGCCACGAAGGCCCGGCGGCAGTGCGCTATCCGCGCGGCACTGGGCCGGGTGTGGCTGTGTCCGACTCGCTCGACGTGTTGCCGATCGGCAAGGCGGAGCTACGCCGCCATGGTGCGCGCATCGCCCTCCTCGCGTTCGGCGCGTTGGTACCGGCCGCGCAACTCGTGGGTGAGGAACTCGACTTCACCGTAGTCAACATGCGCTTCGTGAAACCGCTGGATCGCGCGTTGATCCTCGAACT
>JAVWUU010000013.1:0-33131 GCA_036666995.1 Thermomonas sp. | reverse complement strand
GAGCTCTAGTTGTCGAAATGCTCGCGGCTGAAGCCGCTCCTACATGGGTGGGACCCGCGCGGCGAATCCATCCGCCACGCGGGGTTGTTACTTCAGGCTCACCAACTGCTTCATGACGCCGTCCAGGCCGCCGAACACGGTCAGGTTGCCGATCTTTTCGGTCACCTTCTCCAGCGCCTCCAGTTCCTTGAGGCGCATCAGCACCGGGCTCTCCTCGATCAGGCGGGCAGTGTTGAGCAGGGAACGCGTTGCGTTCGCCTCCTCGCGACGACGGATCACGTTGGCCTGCGCCAACTTCTCCGCCTGCACCACGCCGTTGAGGATGTCCTTCATCTCGCCCGGCAGGATCACGTCCTTCACGCCCACGCCGAGCACCTCGTAACCGAACTCGGACACGCGGCCGCGCACGTAGCCGAAGATGTCGGCGTCGAGCGATGCCTTGTCGCCCAGCAACTCGTCCAGCGTCTTGGCGGCGATCGCCTTGCGCAAGCCGAACTGCAACTCGCGGTAGACGAAGTCGCTGCCCTTGGCCACCTTGGTGCGCGCGGCGACCGCATCGGTCACGCGCAGGCTGGCGGCCAGGTTGACGCGCAGGCTGACCTTGTCGCGGGTCAGCAACTCCTGGCCCGAGACCTCCAGCGACTGTGCGCGCAGGTCGACCACGTCCACCACCACGTTCTTGCGGAAGTTCCAGAACGCGGTGCTGCCCGCCGCCAGGATGTGGGCCAACTTGCCGTCGATGAACACCAGGCCGGTGAACTCCTGCGGCACATCGGCCACCACTGCCAGCTTCGGCAGGGTGCCCAGCTGGCGCAGGCGGCGGATCACGTCCGCGCGCACCTCCAGGCCATCGGCCAGCGACACGCGCTCGACGTCGACCTTCACCAGCCCACGCCAGTACAACCGACGCGAACCCGGCGCCAGCACGTCCTCCAGCTTGCCGTTCTTCGACACCAGGCCGACTTCGTCGGCGCCGATGTCGGCGAACACGAACGTGTCGTTCAACCGCTCGCCGAGGCGCGCGATCAATGCATCCACATCGTGGCCGGCGTATTCCGGCGCGGCGATGTTGTGGGTGCGCACCTCGACGCGATTGAACGGGTCGCGCATGCGATGAACGCCCGGCTCCAGCACGCGCTCGAATTGACGGTCGCGGTACAGCACGGCGCGCTCGCCGTCGCCGATCACGATCCTCTTGGTCCAGAACATCGGAACTCTCCTTGTTGGTCCTGGTGGTCCGATCCGATTGGTTCGCGATGGATCGGGAGTCGCGTTTGCATGAGATTTCTTCCGTAGGAGCGGCTTCAGCCGCGAGTTCTTGCTCTGGCCAATCGATGGAGAGCTCGCGGCTGAAGCCGCTCCTACAAACAGCGTGTAGGTTGGAAACGCCCCTGACGTCGATGCCGCGGAGCCTGTGCGCTGTCCGTGCGGGGGCGATGCAGCCCTCGGTGCCGCAATGGATCGCGATGCCGATTCGTGCAGGCCCGCGCGCGTCGAGGGCGGTGGCCCGGCGACACCACCGCTGCATGTCCGTCTTCGTTGCGATGCGTTGCGACGAGGCGGAAGACGCACGGGGCGTTTCCTGGTGTGGGACTTTCGTCCCGATGTAACGACGTGACAGGTCGTTGTTTGGAGCGGGAATCGAACCCGCGACACGCAGAGTCTGAATCTGCTGCTCTACCCGACTGAGCTATCCAGTGGTGACGTGCCGGATTCGAACCGGCGACCGACAGCTTTCGCTGCTGCTCTACCCAACTGAGCTAACGTCGCTTCGCGGAACACCGTCTTGCGATCCCCGGCATACGCCACGGCAGTGCCGCGCGCACCGGACGGGTCTTGTGAACCCATGCCGCTGTGGATCGTTCGTCGATGCTCCGCATTGGCGTCTCCGACATCGCATCGAAAACGCCAATCCGTGTGCGATTGCATCCGCTTGCCGCCCGTGCCGAAGCATCCAGGCACGGCGCATCCTTGCGCCTTCGCGGTGTTTCCCTGCCTCGGACCAGCAATATCCGGATGCTTCGGGAGCGCGATGCAATCGCGTTTGAATCGTGTGGTTTCTTTGTGCGCGCGCCAAAACGAAAACGCCCCCGGGTGCTGGAACCCGAGGGCGTTCGCGTGGCCTCGGGAGATCGGGGTGACCGATCTCCGCGATGCGAAAGGATCAGTCGATGGTGGTGGTGCCTTGGTAATTCCGCATGTCGCGTAGCGCGAAACCATCACGCCGTTCGCATGCGCGCAGGCCCGCATCGCGCTTTGGCGCGGCGGTCTGGATGGCGATGTCGAAGGCGGGTTTCATGGGAATTCGATTGGCTCGTGATCGCCGCAGTGGCGAAGGTGGCGCACCTTACGCGCGCTTTTTTCGTTTGGCAACAAAATTTTTACATCACCGACGAGCGGCATGTTTTTCGCAACTCGATGGCGAAGTCGCTTCGACGCATTCATCGTGATGCGATCCGTTGCTGAGAAACCGGGGTCAGAGTCGACTTTGCAGATCGAAGCATGTGGTGACAAGGCAAATATCGGAAAGTCGACTCTGACCCCGGTTTCCGGCCAAAAAGAAACCCGCCGAGAGGCGGGCTTCTTCTGGAGAGCTGGATCCCCGCCTGCGCGGGGATGACGTTCCGGCATAGGCATTCGCGTGACCGCGAATGCGCCGTCACGTCACTTGATCTTGCCTTCCTTGTACATCACGTGCTTCCGGACGACGGGGTCGTACTTGCTGACCTCCATCTTGTTCGGCGTGTTCTTCTTGTTCTTGTCGGTGGTGTAGAAGTGACCGGTGCCGGCCGAAGAGATGAGGCGGATCTTGTCGCGCTTGGTAGCCATGATTCAGTTCTCCTCAGACCTTCTCGCCCTGCTTGCGCAGGTCGGCCAGGATGGCATCGATGCCGTTCTTGTCGATGGTGCGCAGGGCCGCAGCCGAAACGCGGAGCTTGACCCAACGGTTCTCCGAAGCGACCCAGAAGCGGCGCTCGTGGAGGTTGGGCATGAAACGGCGACGGGTCTTGCGGTTGGAGTGCGAGACGTTGTTGCCGGAAATCGTGCGCTTGCCGGTTACTTGGCAGACTTTGGACACTGGTCACCTCGATGGTGTTTGGTTGTCGCCCGTAGCCCGGGAGACGGCGGCCCCGCCACGTTCCCAAAGGTTCGCGGCACACGAAACGGGTTGGTTGCGCGCTGCCAATGGCGGGCCGGAGTCGTGTTCCGGGGCCGCCCGGAACCAGCCAGAAGGCGGTGCCGGACGCAGCGAGCCGCGCATTATGCCGACAAAGTCCTTTGCGGGCAAGCACTTGGCTGCAGAGGAGCGCCTGGCGTGCCGGCTAGCGCGCTTTGGCTTCGGCGATATACGCCCGGATCTGCGATTCCAGCACAGGCAATGGCACGGAGCCTTGCGCCAGCACCGCGTCGTGGAAGGCGCGGACATCGAACTTCGGGCCCAGCGCGGCTTCGGCCTCGCGGCGCAGGCGCATGATCGTGAGCTCGCCGAGCTTGTAGCTCAGCGCCTGGCCGGGCCAGCTGATGTAGCGGTCGACCTCGGTGGTGACCTCGTGCTCGGACAGGGCGGTGTTGTCGCGCAGGTAGGCCAGCGCCTGTTCGCGGGTCCAGCCCTTGTGGTGCACGCCGGTGTCGATGACGAGGCGGCAGGCGCGCCACATCGCATAGGTCAGGCGCCCGAAATCCTCGTACGGGGTTTCGTAGATCCCCATCTCCTTGCCCAGCCACTCGGAGTACAGGCCCCAGCCTTCGCCATAGGCGCTGATGTAGTCCTTGCGGAAGTCGGGCACATCGCCCTGTTCGCGCACCAGCGAGCCCTGCAGCGCATGGCCGGGCGAGGATTCATGCAGGGTCAGCGCCGGCAGGTTGTACAGCGGTCGGCTGGGCAGGTTGTAGGTGTTGACCCAGTAGGTGTCCGCGCCGCCGCGGCCGGCGGTCCAGAACGGGGCGATGTCCGGGGGCACCGGGACGATGGTGAAGCGTCCGCGCGGCAGGGTGCCGACCAGCTTTCCGATCTCGCCATCCACGCGTTTGGAAATCCATGCCGCGCGATCGAGCAGTTGCTGCGGCGTCTTCGCGTAGAACTGCGGATCGCTGCGCAGGAATGCGAGGAACGCAGCGAAGTCGCCCTCGAATTTCACCTGCTTGATGATGCCGTCCATCTCGGCGCGGATCGATGCGACTTCCTTCACGCCGATCGCGTGGATCTCGTCCGCGGACAGGTCCAGCGTGGTGTATTTGCGGATCTGTTCGCGATACCAGGCCTCGCCATCCGGCATCGCTTCGGCGGCGAGGGTGGTGCGCGCCTTCGGGATGTAGTCGTCGCGGAAGAACACCAGCAGGCTCGCGAACGCTGGCACCACGGCATCGCGGATCGCCGCACGACCTTCGGCGCGCAACGTTTCCTGCTCGGCGGCCGGGATCGTGCCCGGCATCTTGCGGTAGGGATCGTAGAAGTTGGAGGATTCGATGTCCTTCAACTCCGCGACCATCGCGATGGAGACGTCGCGGCCATCGAGCACTGCGCGTGGGACCGAGAACCCGCGTGCGAGACCCGCACGCATGTTCGCGGTCTGCTGCTCGAAGTAACGCGGCACGTCGCGCAGGCGCGCGGCATAGGCGCGATAAGCCGCCGCATCGCGCAGGTCGGCACGTGCCATGAAGCCGAGGTCCGACCAGAACGAGCTGTCGGCGTTGAACGGCATCTCGTAGTCGCGCGCGCGCAACTCGGCGGCCATGTGCGCGATCTGCGGGCGATACACCGCAAAGTTGACCTGGTTCGCGGGCGAGAGCTTGCCGGCGTCGATGGCGTCGAGTTGCTTAAGCACGCCATCGAGATAGGCGAGGCGCTTCGCCTGCGCCGCAGGGCCCACATCCGCGAGCGTGGTCGACGGTTTGCGGCCGCTGTTGTCGCTGTCCTCGTCCCAGCTCGGCGCCTGTTGCGTGCGCCAGTCCCACTCGCTCTTGTAGATCGACTCGAAGGCCTTGTCGGTGGTGTTCGTCGGCGCTTGCGCATGCGCGAATGCGGGCAGCAGCAGGCAGCAGGTGAGGACGAATGCTTTCACGCGGGCTCCGGAAAAGGGGTCAGAGTGAAGTTTCCCGTTCACGTTTCTTGAACGGGGACAATTGATCGACGGGAAATTCACTCTGACCCCTTTCCCGGGATGACCAGCGAAGGTCAGTGGTCGTTGCGGTCGCGATCCCAGCCGCGATGCTTGATGTCGAGATACAGGCTGTAGCAGGCGGTGAAGCTGGGGAACAGGTTCTGCAGGATGCCGACCGCATCGTTCTTGCCGAAGATGAAATAGGCCAGCGTCATCAGGCTGCCGACGATGCTCATGTACCAGAACAGCCGCGGGATCACCGGCTTGCCCTGGCGCCGGCTGGCGATGAACTGGACCAGCCAGCGGCCGCCGAACATCAGCGCGCCGACCAGGCCGATCAGCTTCCACGGGCTCATGTGGATGCCGGTCCATTCCAGCCACGGAATCGCGGCGTTCATGACATCGGGTGTCGACTCGATCAACGCGGCAACTCTTCGACTGCAGTGCGGCGGCTGCGCACGATCAGCCACGCCACGCCACGCAGATCGCGGATGCCGACCAGCGCACGGTTGAGATTGTTGTACTTGGACACGCCGGCGGTGCGGTGGCGGTGGTTGACCGGCACGCTCACCGTTCTCCAGCCCGCGCGCTGCATCAGTGCGGGCAGGTAGCGGTGCATGTGGTCGAAGTAGGGCAGGTCGAGGAAGGCCTCGCGCTCGAACAGCTTGATGCCGCAGCCGGTGTCCGGCGTGTCGTCGCGCAACATGCGTGCGCGGATCGCATTGGCCCACTTCGATGCCCAGCGCTTGCTGCCGGAATCCTGGCGGTTGACCCGCCAGCCGGCGAACAGCTTGATGTCCGATGCCGCGGCGTCGCGCTGCGCCAGCAGTTTCGGAATGTCGGCAGGATCGTTCTGGCCGTCGCCGTCGAGCGTCGCGATCCACGGCGCGCGCGCGGCCTTGACGCCGTTGCGGACGGCGGTGCTCTGGCCGGCATTGCTGAGGTGGCGGATGACGCGAAGTTCCGGCGTGCTCGCCTGCAGGTCGCGCAGCCTCGCAAGCGTGGCGTCCTTCGACGTGTCATCGACATAGACGATCTCGAAGTCGATCAGCCCGCGCAACGCGGCGACGATCTCGCCGACCAGCGGCGCGACGTTGTCTTCCTCGTTGTGCACCGGCACCACGACCGACAGTTGCGGACTCTCACTGGCAGTGCTCGCGCTCATGCGTCGCGTGGCCTCAAGGCTTGTTGCGGAGACGTTCCAGCACGCCGTCCAGCACGTCGAAGTCGGCGTAGTGGATGACCAGCTTGCCCTTCTTGCCGCGGCCCGGGACCACGTCCACGCGACTTCCCAGCGTTTCCGTGAGTTCGCGTTCCAGGGTCGCGATGTCGGCCTGCGGCCTGGCTTTCGGCGCAGTCTTCTTCGGCGCGGCGGTGACCTTGCCGGACGACAGTTGCTGCACGCGATGCTCGACTTCGCGCACCGACCAGCCATGTTCGGCGGCCTGCTTCGCCAGCGAGATCGCCATCGGTGCGGCCAGCGGCAACAGCGCGCGCGCATGGCCCATCTCGATCGCACCGGCCTGCACCAGCGCGCGGATCTCCGCCGGCAGTTCCAGCAGGCGCAGCAGGTTGCTCACCGCCGCGCGAGAACGGCCCACGGCTTCCGCGGCGGCGGCATGGGTCAGGTCGAATTCGTCGATCAGCCGCTGCAGCGCCTGCGCTTCCTCCAGCGGGTTGAGATCCTCGCGCTGGATGGTCTCGATCAGCGCCATCGCCACCACGGTGCGGTCGTCGACCACGCGCACGACCACCGGCACTTCGTCCAGGCCGGCCAGCTGCGATGCGCGCCAGCGGCGTTCGCCGGCGATGATCTCGTAAGTGCGGCCGCGCCTGCCGTCGGCACCGACATGCTCGCGCACCACGATCGGCTGGATCACGCCCTGCGCCTTGATCGATGCCGCGAGTTCTTCGAGCCGCGCCTCGTCCATCGAGCGCCGCGGCTGGTACTTGCCGGGCACCATCGCATCGACCGGCAGCGTATGCAGCGCATCGCCGGGCATCGCCTGCAGCTGCGGCGCCTCCGCGGCGGCCTTGGGCCCGAGCAGTGCTTCCAGTCCGCGCCCGAGGCCGCGCTTCTTCGCCACGCCTTTCGCGGGCTGGTTGCCGGCCGTCATGCCGCCTTCTCCGTTGTTGCCTGCTTGCGCTCGCGTTGCCGGCGCAGGACTTCGCCGGCCAGGCCAAGGTAGGCGATGCCGCCGCGGCTCGCCTTGTCGTAGCCGATGATGCTCTGGCCGTGGCTGGGCGCTTCGGCCAGGCGCACGTTGCGCGGGATGATGGTGCGGAAGACCAGGTCGCCGAAGTGATTGGTGAGTTCGGCGGAGACCGCATTGGCCAGGTTGTTGCGCACGTCGAACATGGTGCGCAGCACGCCTTCGATTTCGAGCGCGGGATTGAGCCGACCCTTGAGCGCCTCGATGGTGTCGATGAGTGCGCTCAAGCCTTCCAGCGCGTAGTACTCGCATTGCATCGGCACCAGCACCGAATCGCTGGCGGTGAGCGCGTTGAGGGTCAACAGCGACAGCGAGGGCGGGCAATCCACGATCACGAAGTCGTAGCCATCGCGCACGGTGTCCAGCGCCTGCTTGAGCTTCTGCTCGCGTCCGCTCATGTCCATCAACTGGATCTCGGCGGCGGTCAGGTCGATGTTGCCGGGCAACAGGTCGTAGCCGTCCTCGCAACGCACGATCGCCTCGCGCGCCTGCGCTTCGCCAAGCATCACGTTGGTGATCGAGGTCTCGAGCTCGCGCTTGTCGATGCCGCTGCCCATGGTCGCGTTGCCCTGCGGATCCAGGTCCACCAGCAGCACGCGCTTGGGGGTGCGCGCCAACGCGGCGGCGAGATTGACCGCGGTCGTGGTCTTGCCGACCCCGCCTTTCTGGTTGGCGATGGCGATGATGCGGGCCATGCGGCGTGCGTGTCCTTCGGGGGATCCGACGCAGGAGACGCCGGGCGGTCGATTATGCCTCAGAGCCCGCCCGCACGACTTCGACCAGGTGGCGTTCGGCATCCAGCCCGGGGACGCGCAGCGGATGCACCGCGCCCAGCCGCCAGCCGGCAGGCAGGGCAGCGATTTCGTCGTGGGGCAGCACGCCCTTCATCGCCAGCAGCCTGCCCTCCGGCCCCGGCAGGTGGCCGCCGAGTTGGAGGATCAGCGGCAAGGTGGCCAATGCGCGCGCGGTGATCGCATCGAATGTGCGGCCGGGCTTGAACGCCTCGATGCGCGATTCGGCGACATCGGCATTGGCCAGCCCGAGCTTGCGCACGGCCTCGCGCAGGAAGCGCGCCTTCTTGCCGTTGCTCTCGACCAGGGTGACGTGCAGCGACGGCGTGGCGATCGCCAGCGGGATGCCGGGCAGGCCCGGGCCGGTGCCGAGGTCGGCGAGCGTGCCCAGCTCGCGCACGAACGGCTGCATCGCCAGCGAGTCCAGCAGGTGCTTGCCGATCATCTCCCGCGGGTCGCGCACCGCGGTCAGGTTGTAGGTCGCGTTCCAGCGCACCAGCAGGGCCACGTAGTCCAGCAGCGGCGTCGCCAGCGCGAGGTCCAGCGACAGCGCGGCAAGGCCGGCCTCCAGTTCGGTGCGCAACACGGACAGTTCATCGCTCATGAGCGAAGTATGAAGGCCCCGTGCCGCCCGCGCATCGCCCGCGAAATCCCCTGCAATTGCAGACATCGTCGTCACACCGGCGCGCGGAGACTACGCCCACCCCGAGCACCCCCACGTCGAGGGGCGCCGTGAAGTCCAACGACCTTTCCGCGTCATATCCACATTTTTACCAGGAGCCCAACACCATGAACTTCCTCATCTATCTCATCGTCGGCGGCATCGCAGGTTGGCTCGCCAGCATCATGATGAAGCGCGATGGCCAGCAGGGCATCATCCTCAATGTCGTCGTCGGCATCATCGGCGGCTTCCTGGGCGGCATCCTGCTGCCGATGGTCGGCCTGGCCTTCGGCGGCACCATCGGTTTCCTGATCACGGCCTTCATCGGCGCCGTGGTCCTGCTGCTGATCGTCAACCTGTTCACCCGCGGTCGCGCGCGTTAAGCGACGACGTCGGATCCCGCCACACGGATGTGGCGAAGCAAAAAGCCCGGCTTGCCGGGCTTTTTCTTGGCGCGCGTGTCCATCGGACGGCGTCAGCGCGGGGCGAGTTGCACCCATGCAGGGGTGTGGTCGCTGGCGCGCTCCCAGGTGCGCGGGGTGCGGTCGATGCCGACATCCACCACCTCGTCCTTCAAGGCATCGGACACCAGGGTGAGGTCGATGCGCAGGCCCAGGTTGCGGCGGAATGCGGCCTGCCGGTAGTCCCACCAGCTGAAGACGCCGGCATCGTCGTGGCGCAGGCGGAAACCGTCGTGCAGACCGAGGCCCAACAACCCGCGCAATGCGTCGCGTTCCGGGATCGACGTGAGGATGTGGTCGTCGTTCCAGACCACCGGGTCGTGCACGTCGCGATCGTCCGGCGCGATGTTGAAATCGCCCAGCACCACCAGTTTCGGATGCCGCTGCAGTTCATCGGCCACCCAGGCATGCACGGCTTCGAGCCAGCGCAACTTGTAGGCGTATTTGTCGGTGCCGATGTCCTGGCCGTTGACCACATAGAGATTGACGATGCGCACGTCGTTGACGGTTGCGGCGATCGCACGCGCCTGCACGTCGTCAAAGCCGGGGATGCCCAGCTGCACGTCAGTGATCGAATGCTTCGCCAGGATCGCCACGCCGTTGTAGGTCTTCTGCCCCATGAAGACATTGCGGTAGCCCGCTGCGAGCAGCGCGTCTTCGGGGAACTTGTGGTCCTCGAGCTTGGTTTCCTGCAGGCCCACCACGTCCGGCGCGAAGTCCTGCAACCACTGCTGCAGGTGCGGCAGGCGCACGTTGAGCGAATTGACGTTCCAGCTGGCGATTTTCATCAGGGCCTCAACGCACGATCAGGTCGATCAACCACTTCGCCTTCGAGTATGGCGGCTTCAGCAAATCGCCACCGGTCCAGCGCGCCTGCCACAGCACCGGCAACTGCTTGCTCATCGCATCGAAACCGGCGCGGCCGTGGTACGCGCCCATGCCGCTCGGCCCCACGCCGCCGAACGGCAGGTCGGTGATGGCGAAATGGAACAGGGTGTCGTTGACCGAGACGCCGCCGGCCAGGGTGTGGTGCAGGATCTTCTCGACCGTGGCCTTGTCGTCGCTGAAGGGATACAGCGCCAGCGGCCGGTCGTGCGCGTTGATATAGCCGATCGCCTCGTCCAGCGTCCTGTAGCTCTTGATCGGCAGCAGCGGCCCGAAGATTTCCTCCTGCATCACCTTCGCGTCGTCGCCGGGATCCAGCAGCAGGGTCGGCGGCAACAGGCGTTGCGCGGGATCCGCGTGGCCGGCCAGCGTCACCTTTTCGATGCCGCGTTCCTTGGCATCGTCCAGGTAACCCTTGAGCCGCGCGTACTGGCCATCGTTGACGATGCGGGTGTAGTCGCCGAGGTTGTCGAACTGCTCGCCGTAGCGGGCCAGCACTTCCTTGCGCAGCGCCTTCACCAGCGCATCGCGCTTGCCCTTCGGCACCAGCACGTAGTCGGGGGCGATGCAGGTCTGGCCGCCGTTGAACCACTTGCCGGTGGCGATGCGTGCGGCGGCGCGTTCGATCGGATAGTCGTCGGCGATCAGCGCCGGCGACTTGCCGCCCAGTTCGAGCGTGAGCGGCGTCAGGTTCTGCGCGGCGGCGGCCATGACCTTGCGGCCGACCGCGGTGGAGCCGGTGAAGACCAGATGGTCGAACGGCAGGCCGGCGAACGCGCTGCCGATCTCGGCACCGCCGGTCGCCACCGCGACGCGGTCGGGCGGGAACACTTCGGCCAGCAGTTCGCGCAGGAACTGGCTGGTCTTCGGCGTGTGCTCGGACGGCTTCAGGTACACGTGGTTGCCGGCGGCGATCGCGGTGGCCAGCGGGATCAGCGACAGGTTGACCGGGTAGTTCCACGGCGCGATCACCCCGACCACGCCCACCGGCACCGGCCGCACCTGCGCGCGCGCCGGCAGGAAGCGCCAGCCCACGCCCGCACGCGTCGGCTTCATCCAGCGACGCAGGTGCTTGAGCAGATGATCGATGTCGTTCAGCACGGTCATGCCGTCGGCGATCACGCTTTCCGCGCGGGCGCGGTGGCCGAAGTCGGCGGAGATGGTGTTCGCCATCGCGTCCAGGCGGCGCTTCAGCGCATGGCGCAGGCGTTCCAGGTCGGCATGGCGCTGCGCGTGATCCGGCTTGTTCGCTTGCCAGGCATCGCGCAGGCGTTGCAGGGTCGGGGCGAGATCGGCCACCGGCGTGTCCTTGCCGGAGGTATTGCCCGCAGGCGGCGGCGCGCCATCCTGCTGTCGCGCAGCACCTGCGATGGCGGCATTGGCGGCGGTGATGGCCGCATTGGCGGCGATGGTGGCGGTATTCATCTGGCGAGTGTAGTCCCGGTGTCCGGCAGGGTGGCTCTAGAATGGGCCGATGAATCCGCATTCGCCCCTGCTGCGTCCGTACCGCGGCATCCTGCCCACCCTCGGTGAACGCGCTTACGTCGATCCCGCCGCGACCGTCATCGGCGATGTCGTGCTGGGCGATGACGTGTCGATCTGGCCGGGCACGATCGTCCGCGGCGACGTGAACTTCATCCGCATCGGCGCCCGCACCAACATCCAGGACGGCAGCGTCGTCCATGTCAGCCATGACGGTCCGCACGCCAAGCTCGGCGGCTTCGCCACGGTGATCGGCGAGGACGTGACCATCGGCCACAAGGCGATCGTCCATGCCTGCCGGATCGAGGACGCGGTGCTGATCGGCATGGGCGCGATCGTGCTGGATGGCGCGGTGGTGAAGAAGCACGGCTTCGTCGGCGCGGGCGCGCTGGTTGCGCCGGGCAAGGTGGTCGGCGAAGGCGAGCTGTGGCTGGGCAACCCGGCGAAGAAGGTGCGCATGTTGTCCGATGCCGAGATCGAGGCGCTGTACTACAGCGCCGGGCATTACGTGCGGCTCAAGGACGCTTACCTGGCTGGCGGGGCCTGATGCTGGATACCGTCCGGGAGGTCCATACCCCCGAAGGTGTTGCGTTGCGCCTGCCGGCCGCGGGGCCGATCCCGCGCGCGCTGGCCTGGGCGATCGATTTCGGCATCCGCATGGGCCTGCTGATGGCGGCCTCGATGGTGCTGGGCATCATGGGCGAGGCCGGCACCGGGCTGTACCTCGTCCTGCTGTTCGCGGTGTTCTGGCTGTATCCGATCCTGTGCGAGGGCCTGTTCGACGGACAGACGCCGGGCAAGCGCGCGCTCGACCTGCGGGTGATCTCGAGTGATGGCGCTCCGGTGGGCTGGTTGGCCGCCTGCGTGCGCAACCTGATGCGGACCGTGGACATGCTGCCGTTCGGTTATGCCTGCGGCGTGCTGAGCGGCTTCGCCGATCCGTGGGGGCGGCGATTGGGCGACCTGGTCGCCGGCACCATGGTCGTGCACGTGCCCAAGACCCGTCGGCTCGCGGTGATGGAGGCCGATGGCGTGATGGCGCCGGCATTGCCGCTGCGGCCGGCGGAACAGGCGGCGATCGTGGCATTCGCAGAACGTGCGCCGCGACTGACCCCGGAGCGGCAGGTGGAACTGGCGGACATCGCCGCACCCGCCACCGGCATGCAGGGCAGCGAAGGCGTGCGCCGACTGGCCGGCATCGCCCACTGGCTGCTGGGCAAGCGCTGATGCGGCAGGAACATTTCATCGTCCGCCACGAGGCCGAATGGCAGGCCTTCGAGCAATGGCTGGATGCGCGCGGGGCGCGACCGCGCCGAGCACGCGCCGAGCGCGGCTGGCGTGGACTGACCGACGAGGACGTGCCGGCCAGCTATCGCCGGCTCTGCCAGCAACTGGGCCTCGCCCGCCGGCGCGGCTACAGCCCGCAACTGGTCGCGCGCCTGCAGGAGTTGATGCAGCGCGGCCACGCAGTGATGTACCGGCCGCCGATGCCGCGCTGGCGGCGCGCGTTCGAGTTTTTCCTGGCCGACATGCCGCGTCTGGTGCGCGCGGAGTCCGGAGTGATGTGGGCCTCGCTGGCCCTGTTCGCGATCCCGCTGGTGGCGAGTTTCATCGGCGTGCAGATGAAGCCGGAGCTGATCGGCACATTGATGGCGCCGCAGCAGGTCGCCGAGATGGAAGCGATGTACGACCCCGCGGCGCACACGCTGGGCCGCGATGCCGGATCCGACCTGATGATGTTCGGCTACTACATCTTCAACAACATCGGCATCGGCCTGCGCACCTTCGCCAGCGGCCTGCTGGTCGGCCTGGGCCCGGCGCTGGCGCTGGCCTTCAACGGCTTCATGATCGGCAGCGTGGCCGGGCACCTGCAGATGACCGGTCATGGCGATCCGTTCTGGCGTTTCGTCGCCGGGCATTCCGCGTTCGAGCTCAGCGCGATCGTGATCGCCGGCGGCGCGGGCCTGCGGCTTGGCCTGGATGTCATCGCACCCGGTCGCCGGCGTCGCGTGGATGCGTTGATCGAGGGCGGGCGTCGTGGTGCGCGGCTGTGCCTGGGTGTGTTCGCGATGCTGCTGGCGGCGGCCTTCATCGAGGCGTTCTGGTCGTCGATCGGCTGGATCCCGGCGCTGGTGAAATATTCGGTCGGCGGCGCGTTGTGGGCGCTGGTGTTCGCCTGGTTGGGGTTCGGCGGAAGGGACCGGCATGCGGCTTGACCAGTTGCGCGTGGAATTGCGCCCGCGCTCGCCGTGGGAGGCGATGGAGCTGGGCACCGCGCTGGTGCGCACGCATGCGCGTGCGATCTGGTTGCCGTGGCTGCTGCTGAGCCTGCCGGTGTTCGTGGTGTTGAACGCGATCGGCTGGTTCGCCGGCCTGCTGCCGTGGGTGGCGCTGGTGCTGTGGTGGCTGAAGCCGGTGTTCGACCGGATTCCGTTGTTCGTGCTGTCGCGCGCCCTGTTTGGCGATGCCCCCGCTGTGCGCGAAACCCTGGCGGCGCAGCGGCACTGGGGATGGCGGGTGATGCCGGCCTATCTCCTCTGGCGCAGGCTGGGGCCGGCGCGCGCGCTGTACATGCCGGTCGACCTGCTCGAAGGCGGCGCGGATCCCGGCCAGCGCCGTCGGGTGATCGGCGGCTCGGTGCGCGGCACCGCGATCCTGGCGACCTTCGTCTGCCTGTGCTTCCAGCTGGCGCTGGTGGCCGCCGCCTATGCGCTGGTGATGTTGTTCGTGCCGATCGAATTCATGTCCGAATCCGCGCGGGCGATGTGGGCGCTGTTGTCGGAAGCGCCGCCGCCGTGGGTGCAGGTCGCCATCAACGCGGTGGTGTGGCTGGCGATCAGCGCGATCGAGCCGTTCTACGTGGGTGCCGGCTTCGGCCTGTACCTGGACAGGCGCACGCAGATCGAAGGCTGGGACATCGAGATCGCGTTCCGGCGCATGCGCCTGCGCTTGCAGGCGTTGCTGCCGTTGCTGCTGGTCGCCGGCATGGTCGGCATCGCGATGCCGCGCGTCGCCGAGGCGCAGCAGGTGCCGACGCCGGTGGTGGTACCGGACGATGGCAAGCAGCACCCCAAGCCTGTCCCGGGCGCGAAGCCGGGCCAGAAGCCGGCGGTGAAATCCAGCGGCAAGGACGATCCGACCCTGCCGAAGATGTTCCCGCAGGTGCAGGACCACGCGCGCTTCGACAAGGCGGTGGAACGCGCCTATGCCGATCCGTTGCTGTCGCCCTCGCGCATCCAGAAATCCTGGGAACGGCGCAAGCCACCCAAACCCGAACAGGCACGCAAGCAGAGCGAGTTCGAGAAGCGCCTGGGCCAGATCATCGCGGCGATCGGCGAATACGGCCTGTGGGTGCTGGCCGCGCTGGTGGTCGGACTCATCATCGCCACCCATCGGCAGTGGCGTCCATGGCTGCGCAGCATGGGCACGCCCGCGCGCAAGCCGGACACGCCGGTTGCCAGCGAAGCGCAACTCGCGCCCGACGCGATCCCCGATGACGTGGCCGGTGCCGCGCGCGCGTTGTGGGAAGAAGGTCGCAAGCGTCGTGCCCTGGCCCTGCTGTATCGCGCCAGCGTGGCCGGGATGGTCGCGCGCACCGGCGCGGTGCTGGTGCCGGGCGCCACCGAGGCGCAATGCCTGCGCGCCGCGCGCGGCCTGCGCGACCAGGAAGACCGCGACGCGTTCGCGCGGATGGTGCGGGTCTGGCAGTACGCCGCGTACGCACAACAGCTGCCGGACGATGGCGGATTCGAGGACCTGCTGGCGCAGCTCGGCGGGCGCTTCGGGTGGACGCCATGAGCCGCATGCGCAGCGCCTTGCCGTGGGTGCTGGCGCTGGCCGTGGTCGCCGCCGGCGTGGCCTGGTTCCTGGCCACCTACCATCGTGTCGAGAAGACCGTGCCGATGCCGCCGCGCGGCGAAGCCAGCTACAACCCGCTGTATGCGCTGAAGCTGGCCCTGCGTGCGGACGGACAGCGGGCGGAGTCGCGCCAGCGGCTGCAACTCGAACAGATGAAGCTCGCGGCGGGCGACACCCTGCTGGTCTACAGCGATCCACGCGCCCTGACCTCCGCCCAGCTGGACGAGCTGTTCCTGTTCGCCGAGCAAGGCGGCCACCTGATCCTGCGCCTGCCGGCGTGGCAACAGGACGCGTCCTACGCCGGCGAGCTGGCCGACTGGCTGCCGATCGAACCCGAACTGCTCGACCCGCATTGCATGGACCTGTTCGTCGCCGGCGAAGAGGATCACGTCGAGTTCTGTCGTGCGCCGCGCTTCGAACTGGCCGATGACGCCGAGGTCTCGGCGGCGTGGCGCACCCGGGATGGCCAGCATGTGTTCGCGCGCTTCCCGTACGGCGATGGCAGCGTGGACCTGCTCGGCGACCTGGACATGATCGACAACGACAGCCTGGACGAAGGCCCGCACCTCGCGTTCGCCCGCCAGCTGCTGGCGCCGAACTGGGGCGCGGGGCGTTTCCACCTGGTGTATGCCGCCGACATGCCGCCGCTGTGGCGCTGGCTGTTGCAGCACGCCTGGGCTTTCCTGCTGCCCTTGCTGATCGGCTTGCTGGCCTACCTGTGGATGCGCATGCAGCGCTTCGGCCCGCTGCTGCCGCCGCCGATGCCGGCGCGGCGTTCGCTGCTCGAACACGTCGAGGCCAGCGGCGAACACCTGCTGCGCTACGGCAAGGCCGGCACCCTGCATCGCGCGTTGCGCGACGCCGTGCTCGCGAGGCTGCGTCGCCGCGATCCGCTCGCCGCCGCGCAGGAAGGCGAGACCCAGGCCGCGCTGGTCGCGGCGCGCGTCGACATGACCGCCGCGCAGGTGCGCGCCACCCTCGACACGCGCCCGCCGGCCAACACCACCGAATTCCGCCACCGCATCGCCAGATTGATCGACCTGAGGAAACGCCTATGAGCATCGACATCGCCACGTCCCCCGAACCGATCACCGGCGAGGCCCTGGGCGAACGCGCCAATGCGGTCCGCATCGAGGTGGGCAAGGCCTTCATCGGCCAGGAAGAGACCCTCGACCAGGTGATGGTGGCGCTGCTCGCCGGCGGCCACGTGTTGCTGGAAGGCGTGCCCGGCCTGGGCAAGACCCTGCTGGTGCGCGCACTGTCGCAGGCGCTGGGTTGCGCGCATGCGCGCGTGCAGTTCACCCCCGACCTGATGCCCAGCGACATCAGCGGCCATGCGGTGTACGACGCCAAGGCCGAGCGTTTCCAGGTCCGCCACGGCCCGGTGTTCACCAACATCCTGCTGGCCGACGAGATCAATCGCGCGCCGGCGAAGACGCAATCGGCCTTGCTTGAAGCGATGCAGGAAGGGCAGGTCACCATCGAAGGCACCAGCTTCCCGCTGCCGCCGCCGTTCATGTGCCTGGCCACGCAGAATCCGCTGGAACTGGAAGGCACCTATCCGCTGCCGGAAGCGCAGCTCGACCGCTTCCTGCTGAAGGTGCTGATCGGCTATCCGGGGCTGGAGGACGAGAAGCGCATGGTCGCCGCGGTCAGCGAAGGTCGCATGGCCTCCGACTTCGACCTGGGCCAGGTGCAGCGCGTCGCCAGCCACGACGAGGTGCTGGGCATGCAGCTCGGCACCGCGCTGGTGCGTGTCGATGCGGCGGTGCTGGATTACGCGGTGCGCATCGCCGCGGCCACGCGCACATGGCCCGGCATTTCGCTGGGCGCAGGCCCGCGCGGCAGCATCGGCTTGGTGCGTGCGGCACGCGCGCAAGCGGTACTGGGCGGGCGCGATTTCGTGACGCCGGACGACCTGCGCGAGATCGCCAAGCCGGTGCTGCGCCATCGCATCTCGCTGGCGCCGGAACTGCAGATCGAAGGCCAGTCGACCGACGACGTGCTGCATGCGCTGCTGGCCAAGGTGGACGCGCCGCGCCAGTGAGGCCGACGCTGCCCCTGGTGCTGTGTTGCCTGGGCTGGGCCTTGCTCGGCCTGGCGACGAGTTTCGGCGTGCTGCCGATCGCCACTTGGTGGGCGGCGGGCGCGGCCTTGCTGCTCGTTGCAGCGGTCGATGCGTGGCGGGTCTGGCGGCAGCCGATGCCGGAGGTCGCGCGCAGCCTGCCCGATGCGCTGGCGCTTGGCGTCGAGCGCAACGTGACTCTGGTGCTGGATGCCGGTTCGCGCGCGCAACGTGTCGATGTGCACGACCTGCATCCGGTCGGGTGGGTCGCCACCGGCCTGCCACGTACCGTGCAGTTGGCCGCGGCATCGAGCACGCGGTTCGACTACATGCTGCGGCCGAGCGAACGCGGCGATACCCGCTTCGAGGGCGTGCACCTGCGCCTGCATTCGCCATGGCGCTTGTGGCGACGCGCGCGCGTGGTCGGGGCGGTGCGCACGGTGCGGGTGTATCCCGATTTCGCGCCGCTGGCGCGGCTCGCATTGCTCGGCGCCGAGACCGCATCGCGCGCGGTCGGTGCGCACGTGAAGCGGCGTCGCGGCGAGGGCACCGACTTCCACCAGATGCGCGACTACCGGGTCGGCGACAGCCTGCGCCAGGTCGACTGGAAGGCCACCGCGCGGATGCGCCGGCTGATCTCCCGCGAGTACCAGGACGAGCGCAACCAGCACCTGCTGATGGTGATCGACACCGGCCGCCGCATGCTCGCCCGCGACGGCGAACTCAGCCATTTCGACCATGTCCTCAACGCCGCGCTGGTGGTGTCCTACCTCGCGTTGCGGCAGGGCGACGCGGTCGGCCTGCTGGCCAGCGGCGGCGAGCGCCGCTGGGTGTCGCCGCAGCGCGGGATGGGTGCGATCGACGTGTTCCTGCGCGCCACCTATGACTTGCAGCCGCGGCCGGTGGCGACCGACTACCTGGCCGCCGCCACCGAACTGTCGCAGCGGCATCGCCGGCGCAGCCTGGTGATGCTGGTCACCAACCTGCGCGACGAGGACAGCGACGACCTGCTGGGCGCGGTGCGCATGCTCCAGCAGCGCCACCACGTGGTGGTTGCCAGCCTGCGCGAGGAAGCGCTGGACGCGGTGCTGGACGAAGACGTGCGCGACCTGCGTGGTGCCCTGCGTGCGAGCGCGGCATCCCGCTACATCGCCCACCGCACCGCCGTGCACGACGCCCTGCGCTCGCACCGGGTCGGCGTGCTCGACGTCACCTGCGAGCAGCTGCCCGGCGCGCTGGTCGAACGCTACCTGGCGATCAAGCGCGACGGGCTGCTGTAGGACGGCTGTCGCCGCCGCGTCGCGGTCGATTCAATCCGCGGTCACCAGCGAATCCGTGTGCGCCCGCAGGTCGGCATAGACGTGGTCGGTGTCCGGGCGCACGCCGTGCCAGACCTCGAAACTCTCGGCGGCCTGTTCGACCAGCATGCCGAGCCCGTCGATCGCGTCATGGCAGCGATTGGCGCGCGCCCAGGCGAGGAACGGGATCGCCGCTTCGCCGTAGCTCAGGTCGACCGCAGCGGTGCGTCGTCCCACCATCGACATCGGCAAATGCGGCAATTCGCCGCCGCGGGTGGCCGAGGTCGCGTTGACGATCAGGTCGAATTCGCCCAGCGCGGGCAGGTCGTCCAGGTAGCGCGCATGCACGCGCTTGGGATCGCCGAGCAGGTCGGCCAGCGCATCGGCGTTCTGCGCCGTGCGATTGACGATGTAGAGCGCATCGATGCCGGCATCCAGCAGCGCCGGGGCGATCCCGCGCGCGCCGCCGCCCGAGCCGAGCAGCAGCGTGCGCCGCCCGCGCAGGTCCAGCCCCTGGCGCAAGGTCAGGTCGCCGACCAGGCCGCTGCCGTCGGTGTTGTCCGCATGCCAGCCATCGCCGCGCCGCACCAGGGTGTTGGCCACGCCGGTGCGGCGTGCGCGATCGCCCAGGCTGCTGGCCAGTTCCGCGGCACGGCGCTTGAGCGGCAGGGTGATGTTGGCGCCCAGTCCACCGCGTGCGGCGAAGGCCTCCAGCTTCAGCGTGAAATTCTCGGGACCTGCCTCGATCGCCACGTACTCGAGGTCGATGCCGGCCTGCTTGCCGAAGGCCGCATGGATGCGCGGCGACAGCGAGTGCGCGATCGGCGTGCCGAAGACGGCGTAGTGCCTGGTCATGGTGGACTCCCGTGGGTCGATGCCTGTGGTCAACGCCGCTCGCGCAACCAGCGCGCGGCGTCCAGCGCGAAGTAGGTGAGGATGCCGTCGGCGCCGGCGCGCTTGAACGCGGTCAGCGCTTCCATCGCCACCATCGTCTCGTCGATCCAGCCGTTGGCGGCGGCGGCCTTGATCATCGCGTACTCGCCGCTGACCTGGTAGGCGTAGGTCGGGCGGCGGAACTGCTGCTTCACCCGGTAGAGCACGTCGAGGTAGGGCAGGCCCGGCTTGACCATCACCATGTCAGCACCTTCCGCCAGGTCCAGCCCGACTTCGTGCAGGGCCTCGTCCGAGTTGGCCGGATCCATCTGGTAGGTGTACTTGTCGGCCTTGCCCAGGCTGGCGGCGCTGCCGACCGCGCTGCGGAACGGGCCGTAGAACGCGCTGGCGTACTTGGCGCTGTAGGCCATGATCCGGGTGTGGATGAAGCCGTTCGCCTCCAGCGCGTCGCGGATCACGCCGATGCGGCCGTCCATCATGTCGCTGGGCGAGAGGATGTCGGCGCCGGCGGCGGCATGCGAGAGCGACTGCTTCACCAGCGCCTCGATGGTCTCGTCGTTGAGGATGTAGCCCGATTCGTCGATCAGTCCGTCCTGGCCATGCGTGGTGTACGGATCCAGCGCCTGGTCGCTCATCACCCCGAGTTCCGGGAAGCGCGACTTCAGCGCACGGATCGCGCGCGGGATGATGCCGTCGTCGTCCCAGGCGGTGCGGCCGTCGGCGGTCTTCGCCGTCGGGTCCGGCACGCCGAACAGGTCGAGCACCGGCACGCCGAGTTCCAGCGCCTGTTCACCGACCTTCAGCAGTTCGTCGATCGACAGCCGCTCCACGCCCGGCATCGAGGCCACCGGTACGCGGCCCTGGCCTTCATGCACGAACACCGGGTAAATCAGGTCGTTGCTGGTGAGGACGTGCTCGCGCATCAACCGGCGCGAGAACGCGTCGCGACGCATGCGCCGCGGACGGACGGTGAAGCGTTGTGCGGAAGAAGGATCCATGGCGCAAGTTTACGCCTGCAAAAAAAAACCGGCGCCCGAAGGCGCCGGTCGAGTGCTACGCGGTGGATCCGATCAGAAGATCGGGAAGATCTGGTGGCTCTGCACGCGCTTGGCGCAGGTCATCATCTTGCCGCCCTGGAGGGTGGTGAGCAGACCGGAGGAGACCAAGCGGTCGCGCGCGGCGTCCATGCAGCTGTAGTAGCCGCTGCGCGTTTGCGCGCTCAGCAGGCAAACCTCATTACTGGCCTGGATGGAGCCACCCGTGAACATCCCGCTTTGGCTGGCAATCGGAACGCCGGTATCGCAATCCGGCACGCTCGGGCTGCCGACCTTCGCGTTGCCCGGGGCCACCGGGAAGACGCCCACCGCGTTGATCTGCCAGCCGATATCCGCGAGCAGGTGCGGCGTGATGTCCAGGTTGGCCGCGCTGTACAGGGAGTCGTTGATCGCCGGTTCCATCAGCAGGTTTGGCGCTGCCGCGGTGTCGTAGTGCGAGCCGGACGAACCACCCTGCACCGGGTTCGGCATGAACAGGCGCGGACGGCCCTGGTCATCGGCACCCTGCAGCTTGGTCGTATCGACCACGTAGGACACCGTGACCGGCAGGTTGGCCTTGAACGACGTGCCTGCCGCCTGGGTCACGACGACCGTGGGGATGGTGATGGTCGCGTCGACGCCGGAGAAGTTCGGCGGCGGGTTCTGCGCTGCATTGTTGGCGATGATGACGCCGATGGCACCGGCGTTCTGCGCGTTCTTGGTCTTGACCGCGATCGCGCAACTGCCGCGGTCGATCAGTGCGATCTTGCCGGCGACGCTGCTGGTGATCGGCTCGCAGCCGTCGCCAGCCGTGCCGACGCTGTCGGTGCCCAGCACCACGCTACCGTTGAAGTTGGTGGTCGAGATCAGCGGGCCGAAGTTGACGCTGCCGATGGCGTAGTTGCCGGCCACCGGAGCCGGGGAAAGCACGCGGAAGTCCTTGCGGTCATCCAGGATCAGGGCGGCGCCGGCCTTCGCGTTCGGCCCGGTGAACACGACGTTGCCGTAGTTGAGCGCGGATGCCTGACGCTCGGCGACGGTCATTTGCGTCCAGTACTTACCGGTCGTGTTGTCGTAGGTGAACACCGAGTAGATATCCGGGCGACCGGACAGGAACGTGCCGGCAGCTTCATTCTCGAAGTTCTGGAAGCCCAGGCCGTGGCCGAATTCGTGCATCACCACGTCGAGGAAATTGATCTGGCCGGCCGGCGTGTTGTCGTCCAGTCCGTAATAGAACGGGAAATCGGAGCTGTACTGTGAGCCGATGTCAAAGCTGGTCGGCGCCAGGTCGATGCCGGAAATCGCATCGGCGAGCGCGGCGTTGTACCAGACGTTGGTGACCGGAGCGTTGGTGAAGTTGGCATGCACCGTCTGAGAGCCCGCGGATCCAAGGACATTGGGGCCGAGCGGATTGAACTGCGCCGCGATGTAGATCGGTTGCTGGCTCTGCAGGATGCTGCCCCAGAGCTGCGCGGCATACGCCGCCACGAACTGGCGCTGCTGGCCACGCGTCGTGCCCGGGTTGCCGCCAACCGGTGCGACCACCGTGGTGTCGTTGTAGCCTTCGGCTGCGCCATCCAGGTTGACGAGGATGATGTCGGCGGCCTGTGCCGAAGAGGCGGCGGCGAGCGCTGCCAGCATGGCGACGGCGAGTGCGTTGCGAAGCTTACTCATTGGTCACCTCCACGGCTTCCGGCGGCGGGGTCGAACCATCGGTTTCCAGGATCCGCGGATTGCCGTTGGCATCCTTGCGCACGTGCAGGTAGTTGTGCAGGTCGTCGGGAACGACCGCGGCCGGCGAACCGTCCGCGCCAACCACGCCCTGACTGCTTGCGGCGGCTTGCACCTGCTGCACCTTGGCATCCGCCAAGGCCTTCTTCTGGACCACGTTGAGCTTGCCGGCGATCGCCGGACCTGCCATCAGCGCGACGACGGCGAATGCCGCCAGCGCGCTAGTTGTTTTGATGGTGCTGGACATTAAAAACCCCCATGTGCACGGCAGCGCATTCGTCCGTGACGCGTATTCGCCCGAACCCCCCCGACGGACTGCCGCGACCGCCGGACTCGTGGACGTTACGTCAAACCGGTGGCCGCCTCAACGGTCAACCCGCGTTCATGTCGCCGGTTCAGCCAGATATTCAGCTGTGGGGCCTCAGATCAGTCCTCCGCCCAGCCCCAAGCGCCAGGTGGCGACCACGATCACCACGCAGTTGAGCACCAGCCCGGTCTTGGCGCGTCCGCGCTTGCCGGCAGAACTCACCGCGATGCCGATCGCGGCGAGGATCGCGCCGATCGCCGCGAACGGGATCAGCAGCCAGTTGGTGATGCCGACCAGCGGGATCAGTGCCAGCACCATCCAGATCATCGCCACGATGCCCCACAGGATGCTGATCAGTCCCATTGCTCTGCGTCTCCGGTCGTGCCGCGTTGCCCTGCGCGGGCGGATGGCTCAAGCATGCACGCCGTCGATCTCGACCGCCAGCTCGCGCCGGCAGACGTGGCCGTGCAGCAGCAGTGCCGGTACACCCGGCAGGCGTTGCCGCAACAGTGCATCGACCGCCGGCAGGGCGTCGGCATCGCGTACGTAGACCTTCAGGCGGGTGCCGTTGCCCGGGCGATCCGGCACGCCGGGCCGCAGCGCGCGCGCGCGCTCGACCACGCTGCCCAGGTTGGCCAGCACTTCCTCGAATTGCGCCTGCAGCGAGTCGCCGTGCTGCGAGGCATGGCCGACGACCGCCGCGGTGCCGGAGACCAGCAGGGGCATCGCGGCGGACGCGGGCAACATCGCGCGGGCGAAGCCGGGGGCCTGCGGGCCGTACTGGCGGGGGTAGCGCCACGCCTGCACCTGCCGCGGGTTTTCCAGCGGATTGCCGGGCGTCTTCGCCGCCAGCCAGTACAACTGCAGCCGGCCAGTGGCGCGTGGATGTCCGATCGCGGTCGCCGCTGGCAATTCCGCCGGCCCCAACGCGCGGCCGATGCCGCGTGCGCGGCCGACGCAGAAACGCCGGTAGCGTTCCTCGTCGCCGTCGCCGGCGGTGATCGCGTCGAGGTAATTCCAGATCCGCAGCGGATGCGGGTAGTCGCCGGCGGCCAGCCACGCCTGCAGGCGCGCGTAGGCCTGCTCGGCGGCCTGTTCGATGTCGCCGTCGCCGGCATCGGGCACCTCGAGCGCACCGAACTGCAGGTGGCCATCCTCGCTCCAGGCGATGCCGTCGCGGCGGCCATGGTGGACAGCGTGTTCCACCCGCCAGCATTCGAACGGCGCGTCGCCATGCACGGGCAGGTCCACCCGCAGGTAGCGCGGATCGGCGTGGATGGCGGGGGCCTGGTCACCGAAGCCGAACACCGCCAGCACTCGCGGATCGGCCAGCACGGCATCCAGCGGATCGTGCCGGTAGTCCACGGCAAGCGTGGCGGCAGGTTGCTGCAGGGGATCGGGAAGTGACGGCATCGGGGCGCGGATGATAGCGCGCGGGTCGCTGGCGCCGGGTCAGCGCGGCTGCGCCACCGGCAGGTCGGCGGCGAACTCGCCGGCGGGATCGTCGATCACCGGCGGGTTGGCGCGTACGCGCCGGTGGACCTGCCACAGGCCGCCACGACGCAGGCATTGCAGGACGATGTGGCTGGTGATCCGCCACAGGTCGCGCAGCGGTCGGAAATGGCTGGGGCGGAAGTCCGGCGCGGCGTGGACGGTGTTGTAGCGGGCTTCGATCGGCACCGACACGCAACGGGTGCCCAGTTCCTGGGCGGCCGACATCACCACCTGCGCCTCGAACACGAAATCCTCGCCGGGAATGCCGGCGCAGGCCAGCGCGCAGACCTCGGCGGGGTAGAGGCGCTGGCCGCTCTGGCTGTCGGCGACCTGGTAACCCGTGCCCCAGGCGATGCCCCAGTCGCCGAATTCGTTGGCCAGGCGCCGGTACAGCGGCTGGTTGGCGCGATTGCGCAGGCGCGCGCCGATCACGATCCAGCCGCGCCGGCGATTGGCCGCGGCGAGCAGGCGCGGGATGTCGTCGGCACTGTGCTGGCCATCGCCGTCCATCGTCACCACCGCCGCGAAGCCACGCTGCAGCGCTTCGGCGAACCCGCTGCGCAGGCCGGCGCCCTTGCCCATGCGGCGGGCATGGCGCAGCACGCGTACGGGCAGGTCCGCGATCGCGTCCGCGGTGCCGTCGTCGGAACCGTCATCGACCACGATCACGTTCGGGCAGTGCCGCAGCGCGCCCTGCACCACGTCGCGGATGCGCAGGGCTTCGTTGAGGGCCGGCACGACCACGGCGATCCGCTCGGGGGTCAGCGGCTGGGGCTGGTCGTTCATCGGGCGCGAGTATGCCAGCGGCCCTGCCATGCCATTCGTCACGGGCCGCGCTTGGCGTAGCGCGCTAGCATCGGCGTTCAGGCAACGGCCGGGAACGGGACGGGACAGATGGGGCGGATCGATGCGAAACAGGCGTGGCTCGGGGCGATGCTGGTGACCGGCGTGGGCATGGGCAATGCGATGGCACAGGCGCCGCAGGTCAGCGTGGCCGACTACGAACGCGCCGCCAGCATGCTCGGCGACCGCACCGGCCCGCTGGTGGACCACGCGACCAGCGGCATCGGCTGGCTGGACGACGGCAGCCTGGTCTATCGCGAACGCAGCAATGGCGTGGAGCGCGTGCTGCGCTTCGACCCGGCGACCGGCAAGACCGCGGCGGCATTCAATGCGCAGGCGCTGGCCGATGCGATGAACCTGGCCGCCGGTGGCAAGGGCCGTCCGGTCGAGGCCGGCAAGCTGCCGCCACTGCGGGTCAACCGCAATGCCGATGGCAGCCTGCGCCTGGCCGGCATGCAGGGCGAGTTCCGTTGCGATGCCGCGGGGTGCAGTGCCCTGGCGAAGGCGGCCACGGGGCCGGAGCCCGGTGCGGCCTCGCCCGACGGCAGTCGCGAGGCCTTCATCCGCGACTGGAACCTGTGGCTGCGCGACGTCGCCAGCGGCAAGGAAACCCAGCTCACCTTCGACGGCAAGCCCGACTACGGCTATGCCACCGACAACGCCGGCTGGAAGCACACCGACGAGGCGATCCTGGTGTGGTCGCCGGATGGCCGCAAGATCGCCACCTTCCAGCAGGACCAACGCAAGACCAGCACCATGACCCTGGTCGCGACGAATGCCGGCCAGCCCAAGGTCGAGCAGTGGAAGTACCCGTTCGTGGGCGACAAGGACGTGACCATGATCGAGCGGGTCATCATCGACCTGTCCGCGGCCACGCCGAAGACGATCCGCCTGCAACTGCCGCCCGACCAGCACCGCTCCACCTGCAGCGACGACATCGCCTGCAGCGAAGGCTGGGAAGACGTGCAGTGGGCGAAGGACGGCAAGACCCTGGCCTTCGTCAGCACCGACCGCGGCCACAAGTCCGCGACCCTGCGGGTGGCCGATGCCGCAACCGGCAAGGTTCGCGACGTCTACACGGAGACGGTGAAGACGCAGTACCAGAGCGCGCCGGCACTGGATTCGGTGAACTGGCGCTACCTGCCGGAGAGCAACGAATTCCTCTGGTTCAGCCAGAAGTCCGACTGGGGCCACCTGTACCTGCACGATCTGGCCACCGGCAAGGAAAAGCGCCAGCTCACCAGCGGCAATTGGAACGTCGCCAAGGTCGCGCGTCTTGATGCTGCGTCGCGCACGCTGTGGTTCGAGGGCGTGGGTCGCGAATACGGCCGCGATCCCTATTTCGTCCACTACTACAAGGTCGGCCTGGACGGCGGCGACGTTCAGTTGCTGACCCCGGAGAACGCCAACCACGCGATCACCGCGTCGAAGGACGGCAAGCGCTTCGTCGATGTGTATTCGACGATCGACACCGCCCCGGTGGTGCTGGTGCGCGATGCCGACGGCAAGCAACTGGCCGAACTCGCGCGCACCGACCTCTCGCGCTTGAAGGCGGCCGGCTGGGTCGCGCCGGAGTCGTTCACGGTCAAGGCCCGCGACGGCAAGACCGACCTGTACGGTCAGATGTTCAAGCCGTCGAAGTTCGACCCGTCGAAGAAGTACCCGATCGTCACCTACATCTATCCCGGCCCGCAGGTCGGCTCGGTGCGCACGCGCAGCTTCACGCCGGCGCACGGCGACCACCAGGCGCTGGCCGAACTGGGCTTCATCGTCATCGCCGTCGACGGCATGGGCACGCCGATGCGCAGCAAGGCGTTCCAGGATGCGTGGTACGGCGACATGGCCGACAACACCCTGCCGGACCAGGTCGCCGCGCTGAAGGAACTCGCAGCGAAGCATCCGTGGATCGATGCGACCCGCGCCGGCATGTGGGGCCATTCCGGCGGCGGCAATGCCACCGCGACGGCGATGTTCCGCTACGCCGATGTCTACAAGGTCGGCATCGCCGAATCCGGCAACCACGACAACCTGGCCTACGAGGACGACTGGGGCGAGCGTTACCACGGCCTGCTGGAAACCAAGGCCGACGGCACCACCAACTACACCGGCCAGGACAACGCCGCGTACGCGAAGAACCTCAAGGGCAAGCTCTTCCTGCTGCACGGCCTGATGGACGACAACGTGCCGCCGCAGTCCACCCTGCTGGTGGTGGATGCGCTGGTGAAGGCCAACAAGGACTTCGATTTGCTGCTGCTGCCGCATGCGCGGCACGGTTACGGCAAGGACAGCTACTACGTCATGCGCAAGCGCTGGGACTATTTCGTCAGGAACCTGCTTGGCGCGGAACCGCCTGCGCAGTTCGAACTGAAGCCGAAGATGTAATCCAGCGGTATCGCGGCGAAAAGGGGACGGAGGGAATTAAGCGCGCTTAATTCCCTCCGTCCCCTTTTCGTTCAACGCGCGCCCTGACCGAACAGGATCTTCTTTTCCTCGTCGCTTAGCGGCTTGCCTGCATTCGGGCTGACCTGCTTCGTCAGCGCGTATGCGCGCCTGGTGGCCGGACGCGCGCGGATCTCCGCCTGCCAGCGTTGCACGTTGGCGAACGGCGTCAGGTCGAGCGGTGCCTTGTCGTACGGGCTGATCCACGGATAGCTGGCCATGTCGGCGATGCTGTACTCGCTGCAGGCGATGAAGGCGCGGCCTTGCAGATGCTTGTCGAGCACGCCCAGCAGGCGTTCGGTTTCCTTGCGATAGCGATCCTTCGCATACGCGATGTCTTCGGGTGCGTACACGTGGAAGTGCCCGTACTGCCCGGTCATCGGGCCCAGTCCTGCCATCTGCCAGAACAGCCATTCATTGACCAGGATGCGCTGGCGCAGCGCGGTGCCGGCATCCGCGCCATCGGGAATACCCAGGAAGCGCCCGGTCTTGTTGGCCAGGTAGAGCAGGATCGCGCCGGACTCGAACACCGTGATGGCTTCGCCGCCGTCGGCGGGTGCGTGGTCGACGATCGCCGGCATCTTGTTGTTCGGCGAAATGCGCAGGAAATCGGCTTCGAACTGCGCGCCCTTGCCGATATCGACCGGCACGATGCGGTAGTCGATGCCGGCCTCTTCCAGGAACAAGGTGACCTTGTGCCCGTTCGGCGTGGGCCAGTAATGCAGGTCGATCATCGCGGCGCTCCGTGCGTGGGGAGCGCCACTCTAGTCCGGCCGTGGTGCAGGTGCCGGCAACGCAGTGTTGCGCATCAGGGACTGGAGGCGTCGCTCGCCGGCCGTCGCTGGGCCGTTTGGGGTTGCACCAGCTTCGCGTTCGCGCCGATCGTCGCGCAGCCGCGGCCATCGGGCGTGCCCGCGCTGCAGCGATACACCCGCACGTAATCGACCAGCATGCCTTGCGGGAACGCGGCATCGTCGATGCCGGTGGCATTCACCTTGCCGGCCCAGTTGCCGCCCACCGCAAGGTTCAGCAACAGGTGGTACTTCGAGGCACGATCGAACGGCGCACCCGCTGGCGCATCGGTCCAGTCGCCGCCCTTGCGCAGCTGCGACCACCAGCCGTCCGCCCGTTGCGTCGCGTAGTGCATGCCGTCCACGTACCAGCGGATCTCGCCTTCTTCCCACTCCAGCGCATACACGCGGAAACCATCGGACGGACTCGCGCCATCCGGCAATCGATGCCACGTGCCGGTATGCACGTTGCCGGGTGGCGTGCGGCCGTAGTGCAGGGTGCCGTGTACGCGCGTTTCCTTGGTGCCCGGCGCAGCGCCCGGTTCATCAGTCGGCGTGCCGAGGTTCACCGCTTCCATGATGTCGATCTCGCCGGAGCCCGCCCACGTGCCATACGGCGAATCGGTGGGCAGCATCCAGATCGCCGGCCACGCGCCTTGCCCGTGCGGCAGGCGGGCGCGGATCTCGAAGCGCCCGAATGTCCATTCCTGCTTGTGCTTGGTGCGCAGGCGCGCCGAGGTGTAGGGCAGGGTGGCCTTGAGGCGCCCGCCGCCCTCCGGCTGGTTGCTGGCGGTGAACGCTTCGCGCTTGGCGACGATGTAGAGGAGGCCATCGGCGACAAAGGCATTCGCGAACTTGCCTTGGCGACGCGTGTAGCACTGCTGTTCGGCGTTGCCGCCGCCCCAGCAATTTTCCTCCAGTTCCCACTTCGTGCGATCGATGGCGTCGCCTTCGAACTCGTCCTGCCAGGCGAGTTGCCATTGCGCAGGCGCGGCAGCGGCGACGGGATCGTCGCCGAGCAACAGCATCGATGCGAGCACCAAGGCGTGCATGTCAGCGGATCGGGCAGTCGACCTTGTGGTCGAAGTCGGTGCTCGCGACCACCTTCGACAACGCCAGTTGCACGCCGTTGCTGCCACGCAGGTAGAACGGCATGTCCAGCTTGCCGGTGTCGGCGCCGGCCACGCGCAGGCACTTCAACTGCACGCCCAACCGGGTCCACTCGCCCTTCGGCAGTTTGGCCAGCGCATCGCCGATCGGCACCTCGCCCTTGCAGCTCGCGCCGCAGCCGGCACCGATGCTGGCCTTGGCACCCGCCGGCAATGCATCGACGCGGACGCTGGCGACCAGGAATACATCGCCGTTGGTTTCGCGACCGAGGTCGACCGGTGTGTTCGAACGCACTTCGACCACGCCCTCGCCCTTGAACGCGAACTGGCGTGCGCCTTCCTGGATGTTGGTGTTGATCGCGGTCATCGCCAGCGAGCCGTCGGTGGTGGTCGCCATCGGATGCACGATGTCCATCGCCTTGCCGTCGGCGCCGACGAGGCGCAGCGTCGAACCGGTGGTCGCCACGCCATTGTCGAACCACAAGTTGGTGCGCGCGGCATCCGGATCGATGCCGGGATCCTCGCTCAGCGATGCCAGGTCGCCTTTGTCGGCGTAGGTCAGGCCGAAGCCGAACGGGAACAGTGGATCGTAATTTTTCTGGCCGAAATTGTTGTCGTTCTGGTCGGCGCGCTTCGGCCAGGAATAGCTGAGCTTGCCGTGGAAGTCGTTCTGCACCTTGCCGTCCTTGCCGCGCAACAGCACGTCGGCGATGCCCGCGCCTTCCGAGCCCGGAAGCCATGCAGCAACGAAGCCATCGGCGGCGTTGAGCTCGCGGTTCATCCACAGCGGGCGACCGCTCAGGAACACCGCGACGACCGGGATGCCATCTGCCTTCAATTTCTTGATGAGCTCGAGGTCGCCGGACTTGCCGGCCTTGAACATCAGGTTCGGCAGGTCGCCCTGGAATTCGGCATACGGGTCTTCGCCGAAGACGACGACGGCGACGTCGGGCTTCGCGGTGTATTTGCCGTCCTTGGCGAGTTCGGCCTTGCCGCCGGCAGCGGTGACCTGTTGGCGGAACCCGTCCCAGATCGAGTCGGCATTCGGGAAGTCGGCGCGCTTAGTGCCGTCGCCTTGCCAGGTCAGCGTCCAGCCACCGGTCTGCTTGGTCAGGTTGTCGGCGCCATCACCTGCAAGCAGGATCTTCGTGCTCGGCGACAGCGGCAGGATGCCGCCCTGGTTCTTCAGCAGCACCAGCGATTCGCGCACGGCCTGCCGCGCGACCGCGCGGTGCGCCGGAGAACCGAGCTGGTCGAACTTGCCGCCCAGCGCGCGCTGCGAGGGCTTGGGCTTCTCGAACAGGCCCATGCGGAATTTCGTGCGCAGGATCCGGCGCACCGCATCGTCCAGGCGCGCCATCGGGATCGCGCCCGACTTCACGTGCGCCAGCGTGGATTCGTACAGGCCCTTCCAGCTGTCCGGCGCCATCGGCATGTCCAGCCCGGCGTTGTAGGTCTGCGCGCAATCGGTGTTGGTGCAGCCCTTGACCTGGCCGTGGCCGTTCCAGTCGCCGACGATGAAGCCGCCGAAGTGCATCCGCTCCTTCAGCACGCCGGTGAGCAGGCCCTTGTGGCCATGCATCTTCTCGCCGTGGAAGCTGTTGTACGAGGCCATCACCGACTGCGCGCCGGCGGCGATCGACGGCACGTAGCCGGCCGCATGCACATCGCGCAACACGTCTTCGCTCACCTCGGTATTGCCCTGGTCCTTGCCGTTGGTGGTGCCGCCATCGCCGAGGAAATGCTTGACCGTGGTCATCACGTGGTGGTCGTCGAGGAAGTCCTTTGCGCCGGCCTTGCCCTGCAGGCCTTCGACCATCGCCGGGGCGAGCATCGCGACCACGCCGGGATTCTCCGAATAGCCTTCATACGTGCGGCCCCAACGGTCGTCCTGCGGCACCGCCACGGTCGGCGCGAAGGTCCACTCCATGCCGGTGGTACGCGTCTCCACTGCGGTGATGCGGCCGATCTCGCGGATCAGCTCGGGATTGCGGGTCGCGCCCAGGCCGATGTTGTGCGGGAACAACGTTGCGCCGACGATGTTGCTCTGCCCGTGCACGGCGTCGATGCCCCAGATGACTGGGATCGCCTTGCCGCCCTGCGAGGTGTCCATCGAGGCTTCCCAGAACGCGTCGGCCAGCGCCAACCAGGCCTGCGGGCTGGCGTTGTACTGGCCGCCCGGATCCGAGCCGCCGCCGGCGAGGATCGAACCGAGCCGGTACTTGCGCAGGTCGTCCGGGGTGATCGAGCCGATATCGGCCTGGACGATCTGGCCGACCTTTTCCTCCACCGTGAGGCCTGCCAGTAATGCCTCCAGGCGATGCTCCAGCGCGGCATCGGTCGCCAGCGGCCAGGTGGGCTGCGGCCAGTGCCCGGGGTTGATGGCGTTGCCGGTCGCAGCCTCTTGCGGCGCGGGCGCGGCGTGCGCAATGAACACGGCCGCCGCCAGCGCGGACAGCAGGGCAAGGCGCGGGCGCGAAAGGGTGTTTGCGGGACGTCGGCTCATCTTTTTTGGCGGCTCCAGGCAGGGGCGCTGTGCGATGCGACAGCGCGAAATGACAGCGTTGTCATCCAGAGTGCAGAATATAGCGCAGGCAAGATGCGCACATGGCATCGTCCTGCGGCGCGGCATCGCCGGGAACTTTCGCGCGGGTCGGACAACGGATTACGGAACGAATACATGAGCACAACGCGGGGGGCGGGCGAAGCGGCGAGCGAAGCGGCGGGCAGGATCAGGGTGGCGCGGGTGCGCATCGAGGACGTGGCCGAGCAGGCCGGGGTCTCGATGAAGACGGTGTCGCGCGTGCTCAACAACGAGCCCAATGTATCCGTGCGCACACGCACGCTGGTCGAGGCGGTGGTGGAGGAGCTGCGCTACCGGCCGCTGCCATCGGCGCGCGTACTCGCCGGGCGGCGCTCGTACCTGGTGGCGATGCTGTTCGACAATCCCTCGAGCAACTACCTGATGGAAATCGAGATGGGCGTGCTGGATGCCTGCCAGGCGCAGCACTACAACCTGATGCTCGCGCCGCTGGTGTACGACGCCAACGACATCATCGACAAGGTCGAGGCGCTGGTGATGCAGGCGCAACTGGATGGGGTGATCCTGACCCCGCCGATCACCGACGACGTGGCCCTGCTGCGGCGCCTGGAGGAACTGGGGATTCCCTATTCCAGCATCTCGGCGAAGGAGCAGAACCGCCACGTGGGCGTGGTGGTGGACGAGCACGGCGCGGTCTGCGCGATGATGGCGCACCTCGCATCGCTTGGTCATCGGCGCATCGCCCACATCCGCGGCCACGCCGCGCACGGTGCCAGCGCGTGGCGCCTGGCGGGCTACCGTGAAGGCCTGCGCCGTGCCGGCTTGCGCTATGACGCGCGGCTGGTGGTGGATGGCGAATTCTCCTACCAGTCCGGTTATGCCGCGACCAATGCGCTGCTCGACCTCGAGGACCGCCCGACCGCGATCTTCGCCGCCAACGACGACATGGCCGCCGGCGCGATCTGCGCGATCTGCGAGCGCGGGCTGTCGGTGCCAGGCGATATTTCGGTGTGCGGTTTCGACGACACCCCGATCGCGCACCAGATCTACCCGGCGCTGACCACGGTGCGCCAGCCGACCCGCGAGATGGGCCGCCTGGCGGCGAGCGAGCTGCTCAAGGAAATACGCGAA